>JBEKNN010000435.1:0-6011 GCA_049522755.1 Bryobacteraceae bacterium
GGCCTGGCTATCGGGCTGCCGGTGGCGTACAGCGCGTCGCATCTGGTGCAATCGTTCCTGTTTGGAATGACGCCGAAAGATCCGCTGACCATAGGCCTGGCAGCGGGGGTATTGATCGCGGCGGCCATTGCGGCCGGCTACGGACCGGCATGGCGGGCATCGCGAATCAGCCCGATGAATGCGCTCAGGCAGGAGTGAGGCGGCCCCCTCCGGTTCCCGCCACTTGTGACGCTTATTCCTTGGGTTCGCTTTGGTAGTTCTCGATTACGTGTTCAAGTACGGCCCTAAGAACCTTGGGCCGTTGAAGTGAACCATGTGCGACGGAGCGACGGCAATCCAGACTTCTGTCTCCCAAGCGATACTCTCTAGCTAGGTATTTCATGAAGAGTTTCCGGTTTGGGAATGCCGAAACGTAGACCCTTCCCGCCGTACATTGTGAGAACAGTTCTTCAAGCTCCGTGTGGCGTTTGGAATCGACGGGGCCGTGGCTCGTGGCAGATTCGATCAGAAAAAGCCAGTTGTGCTCTTCGGAATAGATTAGAACATCCGGCAGTTTACCGTGGTTGTCCAATACCACGCCAAGCGCCGCAAGACGATCCGCATCGAAATAGCCGTACTTGTCGCCAGTATCTCCGATGTAAAGGAGCCGCCCACCAGCAATAAATCGGGGCGCGAACTCTTCGACAATCGCCTTTATCAGAAGCGAGTGGTCGCCAGCGGAAAGTGCGATCTCAACTCCGTCCCTGATCATCAACGGCACCATTGCCATCTCACGTTCCTTGGCATACATTTCGGCCAGCGTTTTGTGAATTGAAAGGTGTTCGTCCAATTTCCTCTTGTACTTCTTTGTGCCATACGCACGAAGCAGCTGAAGAATTGCTGGAGCGATCTGGTAGACGGCTAGCGGGCTGTTGACGGGGCGCTCCGGTTTGTCGGGGTTGTATAGGCAAACACCCGCTTGAATGAACAGGTGCATCGACTGGCGGCGAAATGTCTCACGAGTATTCGGAGCGTATATTTTGCCGTAGTGGTCGCGGGCCCATTCCATGATAGGCGTAATTCCGATTCTTCGAGATTCGGCGTCCTTCCAAGGCTTGTCATCAGTGAGGTTCAGCAACGCCAACAGGCACAAGGCAGTTCTCTCATTTTGTTGCGCCTTCGGGAGTCCTAAGTCTACAAGGATTGCACGGGCTTCCGACAACCGAGACACTTTACTCATGTATGTGCTGGATTATATCGTCTATCTCACCTTGCGTGAGATCGGCCCGATATTTCGTGCCTAAAGCCCGCAACACATCTAGGTTTGGATACTTCATATTCCGAAGATCCGTAGCATTGACTTGGGTGTGCCCGGAGAAAACTCGAAAACACTTGTCAAGTACGGTGGAGTTTAGGAAGCAAGCCAATCCTTTCGCCAATACGGGATCAATCCCACCTTTACCAAAGTGGAACACGTTCCAATGGTTCTCGAAGCCTACCTGCCTACACTTGATTTCGTCGGGATCGTAAACGTAGGCAACCACCCGGCGTCTTTCTTCCTTCGATGAGAAGCGTTTCACCACCACGTAACATTCATTCGGCATCAACCAAGGTTCGAGCGCTGGACCGTACAAAAGAGCGTTGGGTTTTTTGTGCTGCTTCGGGTACTGAAACCTTCCATTTGAGAAGTGGTGAGGATAGATCAGTGGAATCGAATCTTTTACCGGATCGACAAGCCAGTACAGCCGCAACCTAAAATCAACAACCGGTCCAGTGCATACCTCAAGTCCGATCTCATCCAGGGAATGTCCAAGAAGATCGGGGCAATCGTGGATGTCGTTGTCTGCGGTTGGAACGTGAATGAAGACTTCGGGGTCTGCAGGCTTGACTATTTCACTGAACGGAAATATTCTTTCGCTGTAATCGGTGAGCCGTTGATCGTGAGAAGACGAAACAACGATGTCGCCCTGCTCCTTGCCTCTGACGAGTTTGATGATCACGTTTTCCTGCAGAACGTCATCGTCTTTGAAGGCTTTGGTGCGGGACTCGAAAACGTGGATGCGGTCAAGGGAACACGTCTTGAAAACCAGTCGCCGGAAGGGCCGGTAGTATGGTCCATTGCAGAAAGAACGTGGAATGATAGCAACCATCTCTCCGTTCCGTTGCATCAGGAGCACCGATAAGGCGACAAATGCCGTGTAGAGATTTACCGTCTCTATTCCGACTTTACGCAGCAGCGCCCGGTGAACCGAATCGCTGTTCAGTTTCTTGTAGGGCGGATTCAGGATGGCGTGTGTGTGCCGCTTACCTTTGGCGAGAGCGATCTGTTGAACCGCCGATGGAATGAAGTCCTCACCGTGAACCGTATGCTCAACGGCGAGAAGATGAAGGTTCTGCTCCAGGTTTTTCCGCATGATTGGGTCGATTTCCCAAACATCAACTGAAGCAACCCTTGCGAGTTTCTGGACCGCGGCAATCGTGAGGGAACCGATTCCGGCGCCAGCATCCAACAACACTGCGAGGCGAGGCGGACCATCGAACAAACTTGCCATGAACTCAGCGATGACCGATGGCGTCATAAACTGCCCAAGCGCTGTTTTCCGATCCGGCTCAAGAGCGCTGTTGACGCTCAATCGAGACTCGTCAGAATCGGGCATGGAGACAATTCGTCCAGGAATCATTTGAGCCATTTTCTTTGCTGAAATCGCATCATAGCGCATCCACATCGAAGGTGCGGCGAGTTGACGGAATCGGGAGAGACGCTGTGTTCGTGGGCTCCCATGCCCCGATGCAGGGTAGTCCATTTCCAAGCAATGGTGACGGCATTCAGGTACGTGGTCTCCTACGCGCCTTAGACGCCATCGACGCTGAGCATGGACAGGCCGTGAGTAAATCCTGCCAGTTGTTCCAGACTCAATATCGGCTCCGAAGAAAGGCGGCGTTCTAAGCATCTGGAGTCTAGCAGATTCGCCTTTTATTCGCCATGCGAATTTGCGCCGGAATGGCTACAACAATCGAATCAAGATGCCTCTAACAGCATCCATTCGACGACTTCGGGCCGCAAAGTTGACATGGAAAAAGGCTACGGACCGGCGCGGCGGGCATCGCGAATCAGCCCGATGAATGCGCTCAGGCAGGAGTGAGGCTACTTCGCCGGCAGTGCACGCACCGCGAATGCGGTAGCGATTAGCGGATCGTCTTCCTTCACCAACTTCTCCGGGTTCGCCCAAGAACCGTCCGCGCGCTGCGTCCGCTTCAGTGCGTCAGCCACGCTTGATCCGGGGTCCACGCTAGGGTCCACACCCAGTGCCCGGAACGCTTCACCGCTCGAAGCCGCGTAATAGAATGCCAGCCCTTGCGGCCAGCGTTGGTACGCTTCGCCCACAAAACCTGGCACGGCCATACCGCTGTGGTGGCTCATCAACCATCGCTGGGCCGCCGCCACACGCGGGTCGGCCAGCGGACTACCCACCGCCAGCAGCGCCAGAATCCCATCCGCCGTGGTGGTGCCGTAGCTGCGGAAATGCTCCCCGTCGGCGCCCGCCTTGTTGGTGTCGAACTCGGTGGTCGAAAAGAAGAAGCCGCCGTCCGCGCGGTCCGGGTGTTGGGGGTCGAAATTCTGGCACCGCTCCACGAAGACCCGCGCGGATGCGAAGAGTGGGTCCGTCGCCGGTACGCCTGCCGCCCGCAGAGCTTGCAGCACATATCTGGTCATCGATAGATCCACGTGGCCGGTGTCCGGCGGCGTTCTGGGCTCGCCGCCCATTCCCCACGCTCCGTAGACCGGATGCTCGCGGCGCCAACCGTTTTGCTCCGTGAACTGCTGCGCGCGCAGATAGCCGGCCATGCGTTGCGCGAGCGCCTCCCAGTTTCCGCGGCGCGCCCGGCATAGTGCGCTCACCGCCAACGCCGTCGAGTAGTTCGGATAGTCCGGAATGGAATCCGCCAGGCCCAGTGCGCCATCCGCGCGGGTATTGCCGGCGATGAAGGCGATCGCGCGATCCACGCTTGCAGGCTGCGCTGGATAGACCGCCGGCGGAACCTGCAGCAGCGCGTCGAGCACGAACGGAGTCAGCGCCTGACCGGAGCGCAGCAGGCCATAAGTGCGGCTATGCCATCCGCCATCTTTGGCCTGCTGGCTCCAGAGGTACTCCACTGCGCGTGGCAACGCCGCCCGCGGAGTCCGCGAGCATCCGGCAGCCGCCAGCAACAGCAGGGAGATCGAGCGCCGCATCAATGGGCCATATCCACGCGCCCCATATTAATGCGCCGTGTTAGCGCTTGCTGGCGCTGGTCAACTGCACGGCCGGTTCGCGGTCGGTCACCAGGATCAGGATAGCCGCGCTGGTCACCGCTACGCGGCCCGTGATGCAGTGGTGCCCGGCCCACGTGCCGTCCTCGTTCTGCATCTTGAGCACCTTCTGCTTCATGTCGGCGTTCCACATCTCCCACTCCGGTCCACCCGCGCGATGCAGGCTGTCGCTGATGTTCAGGTAGGAAAAGAACTCCTCGCCGCCGACCGATCCGAAGCCGGTGATAAAGCGAGGATCGGAGAGCTGCGTTTTGATCTCCGCGATCTGTTTCGCATTCGTCTTGCGATCCTGGTCGGTGCGACTGAGTTGCTCCAGTTCCTGCGCGCGCTTGTAGAGCGAGACGCCCGCGGAGGAGGCCGACAATCCGGCGGAGGCGGAATACCCTGCGCCGGAGGAGGAAAACACAGCGGGGGCCGAGGCAGTCACTACGACAGTCTCCGCAGTTGAGGGAGGCGGAGGAGGCTCCGCGGCGACCGGGCTACTACCGAGAATCCCACCTAGCACGCCACCGACAGCGCCTCCAGCAACGCCTGGGCCGATGCCGGCGCCCGTGCCCGTGCCGACGCCGCCTCCGGAGCCCGTGCCGTAGCCTCCTCCGGAAGCCGTCTTCTGCGTGTAATCCTGCACCTTCGCCATGGCCACCTCCGTTACCGGCACGCCCTTAGCCTTCGCCATATTCAAGCTCTGCGAGGCCAGCGATGTCCCAAATATCGGCGCCCACGCGCCGGCGATATTCCAGCTTCCGTCCTTCAACTGATTCTTCTCGATCTTCGCCACGCACTTCTGCAAATCCTGCCGCACGCGCGCGTTGGCCTGTGCACTGCCCATATTGCCATCCAGCTCTCCCAACAATTTCGCCGAGAGGAACGTGTCGATGTATGGCCCCAGCTTGCGCTGGATCTGCGTTCCCCTTAGGTCGGTGACCTCCAGCCCCTCCGCCGGACTCTGTTCCACGTGCTGCAGAACGAATGCCACGGCGCGCTGCAGGTTCTCGCGGTACGCTCCTTTCGACAGCGTATTACCCGTGTGCAGGAGCGCCTCCGCCGCTACCGCCGTGTTCGCGACATCGTTTCCATTCGACTCGAGGCGCTCACCAGTACGGACATACGAAGTCTCGCCGCCATCCTGCCCCCATCCACCGTCCTTGCCCTGGACGGAGATGAGCCACTTGATTCCTTTATCCACCGCCACCGTGACCGGAGTGTTAGTCTGTTCCTTTTCCGCGGACAAACCGATTTCGGCGTAGACGCCAATCGCAACAGCGGCTAAACCGGTTAAGAGCACACGCTTCCCTTTCGATCCCATGATCGTCTCCTCTCAGACGCCGCGGCCGGCAGCAACTGTTTGGACGCTGCGCGCGCCGTAAAGTGCCCGAATGACCGGGACAGTTTGCCTTCCAATCACGATGACGCATGTGACGCGCGGAAAGACTGGAGTTATACACTTAGTCGAGCTACACGCCGCCATGTTTTAGTCACAACTGTGGAGCCATTTCACTCTGAGGATTAGCACAACCGGAAATGTTAGTTCATAATGGAGTGTTCCTGCATCCGCAGAGGACCGGCGGCAAGACCGCCGGCGTTACCACCTTGAAGCCGAAGATCAAAGTCGCGTTCGCTTCGGGAACCGACGACTTGAACGCCCGTCTCATCGAGCGCATGCGAGAGATTTTTCCCGAGCTCCCGCTCTATGTGGTTGCGGAGTTTCAGCCGGCCGGCG
>JBEKNN010000436.1:0-6010 GCA_049522755.1 Bryobacteraceae bacterium
CAGGGCGGCGCTGCCGAAGTCTTTCCTGGCCGCGAGTCGCGCCTGTTCCGCGGCGACCCCCGCGGCGGCGCGTTCGCCGGCTTCTTCGGAGAGGTGAAACTCGATCTCCTCGTCGATCTCCAATTCCGTGCGCCGCCGGTTCCAGAGTGCGCGAAGGCGTGCGACCCACTGTCGAACGATCATATGCGTTCCAATTCCGCGGGCTGCAACACTCTAGCCATGGCAATTGACAACTGTTCCCATTTCGACTGTTCCGCGATGAGCTTTTTGCGCTTCGAGCCGGTGGAGCGCGGGTAGAGCGAGTTCGATGCGGGTCTTGACCATATGTTCTGTAGATAGACTACTATATCTATGCGTAGGATGTCTACACAAAATATGCCCGGACAGTTCCTGCTGAGCCACGAGCGCTAGCCCGCAGCCTTGGGGATAGAGTCCACGAGAGACCTCATCCAACGAACGGATCGACGATGCGCACGCCAGCGTTCACGAAATCGGCACGGTTTCGCGTGACGACCGCCAGACCGTGGACGACCGCCGTCGTCGCGATAAGGCTCTCCTTGATCGGCATGGCTTTCCCGGTTGTGCGAAGCTGCGCCAGCAGTTCCGCCCATTTCAGTCCCGTGTCCGCGTCCCAGGGCAGACAGTGGAGACGCCCGACCCCCGCCTCGAACCAGCGCTCCAGAGCGGTACGCTTCCTGCCTTTGGGAAGGATGAGGATCCCGAATCGCAGTTCGCCGAGAATGACGGGATCTACAGCGATGTCTGGCTCATGTGCGCGAAGCCATGCCACGACTCGCGGATCGGGCGCCGGTTTCGTAGGCTCGCTCAAAACGTTGGCGTCGACCAGGTACTTCACAGCGCATCCGTCGACTCAGAGTCGATGGGCGCGAAGAAATCCTTCCGCGGACAGGCGAGCAGCCAGTCGATGGCGCCCTCGTTCCGCCGAGGCGCACGCCGGACAAGGCGATAGTCCCCACGATCGACGCGCTCGACGTCGAACTCCTGCCCCGGCTCGATACGGTCCATCTTCCGAAACTCCGCCGGCAGAACGATCTGGCCCTTGGAGGAGACGGTAGTCTTCATGCAGGTAAGATATCGTCTTACCTGAGGCAGTGTCAAGCGCCAGACCCAGGGAACCTGGGGACAGTGATGGCGCTCGGAAAAACCGCATTGAAGCGTACGGCCATGTACGCTATGATATGTACATGGCTGTATCGATCACGAGGTTTCGCAGAGACATCTTCTCCCTCACGGAAGCGGCTCTGAAGGGAAATGTCGTAGAATTCGTCCACAAAGGAGTGACGTTTAAAGTGGTCCCCGATAGGCCCACTGACAAGCTCAGTAACATTACTCCACTCAAACTCATCAATCCTGACTACAATCTTGAATCCTCGGCGCCCGAGTTACTGGCAGAAATGGAAAGAGAGTGGGAGAAGGACTGGAGCCAGCTATGAATACAGCATATCTTGACACTAGTGTCGCTGTGTGGCTAGCTCAGGGCGATCTGAACCGGATCACGCAGACCGCACTGGACGCCATCAGAAACTCTAACCTATTGGTGTCCCCTATGGTCTCCCTTGAACTGGCATACCTGAATGAGATCAATCGGATTACATTAACCGCTCAGGATATACTACTTAAACTAAAGGCTGAACTGGGCGTCGAAGTGTGTGATGCATCGTTCCCTTCCCTCGTCACTATAGCTATCAATGAGAAGTGGACCCGTGACCCATTCGACCGGATTATTGTCTCCCACGCTAAAGCAAACGGACTTTCCCCATTGATTTCATCGGACGAAGCGATCCGGAAGAACTACGTCAAGACCGTGTGGCAATAGCCAATTGCAAACTATCTAACCCGCGCGGTGGCCGATTCGTGCATTGGCCAAGCATATTAGCGTCTAACGCTTCACCCAGGCATGACTGGCAACCGTCTCGCTGCCTTCGGTCAATCCAATAGTCCGATTCGCGGCCACGCCCGGCCATGCCTGCGTCTCGCCCGCCGGCCAGCGCACTTCGATGCGGTCCACCTTCTCCGATTTGCCAAGCCCGAAATAGAGCGTCAGCGAATTCTGCGAAAAGTAGCTGCCGCCGCTCACCACCTCCGCAATCCGCTTGCGGCCGCCCGCTTCCACGGAGCAGCGCGCGCCGATCGCGCTGCGGTTCGACCGCGTCCCCGTCAGCGTAATCGCAATCGCATTCTGCCGCGGCCCCTCGTTCTTCAACAGCGTGGGCTTCTCGTTCATGTTGACGATCGCGATTTCCGGCCTGCCGCCGCCGTCCAGATCGCCGATTGCAAGGCCGCGCGACGGCCGGCGCGGCGTGAATCCCGGCCCTGCCGAGTCGGTGATATCGGCGAACCGGCCGTTGCCCAGATTCCGGTAAAGCAGCGTCTTCTGGCGATAGGTTTCGCCGACGGGCGACCGGTCGATCTCCGGATAGACATGCCCATTCGCCATCACCAGGTCGGGCCACCCGTCTTCGTCTATGTCGAGAAACGCAATGCCCCAGCCCAGCAACTGATTGCGCCCAAGGCCGGCCATCTCGGAGACGTCCTCAAAGAAACTGCCATCCTCGTTCTTGTAAAGCGAGGGGCGGTCTCCGGAGAAATTGGTCTTGGCGATGTCGAGAAAGCCGTTGCCATCGTAATCCGCCACCGCTATTCCCATGCCGGCCTGCAACTGGCCGTCGGCATTGTACGCGACGCCCGCCGCGTCGCCGCGCTCTTCAAAAGTGCCATCGTGCCGGTTGCGATAGAGCAGGCTCGGGGTCTGATCGCAGGCCACATAGATGTCGGGCCAGCCATCGTTATCGAAATCCGCGGTGACCGCGCCCAAGCCGTAACATGCACTGCCGGACCCGAGTCCGTCCGTCAGTATGCCGGCCTTTTGGGATGCGTCGGTGAAGGTTCCGTCTCCGTTGTTATGGTAGAGCGCATTGTGCCCGGCCGGAAGACCGTGCGGGCCGCACCAAACCGCCATTCCCTTCCATTCACAACTCGCGCTGCTGCCGGGCTTTGGAACGTTCGCCAGGTCGAGATCCACATAGTTGGCGACGAAGATATCGAGCAGGCCGTCGCGGTCGTAGTCGATAAAAGCGCAGCCGGAGCCCCAGCGCGTGCCGGTCACCGGCAGGCCGGCGCGCCCGGTGATGTCCTGGAATTTGCCGTTTCCCAGATTCCGGTAAAGTGCGTTGTGGCCGTAATAAGTCACGAACAGATCGGGATGGCCGTCGTTATCGATATCGCCCACGCATGCCGCCTGCGCCCAACCGGTGCGCGTCAGACCCGCCTGCTGGCCCACCTCGGTGAAGTGTCCGTGTCCGTCGTTCTTGTACAACTCCGAACGCGAGGGCGGCCCGTTGGCGATGAAGACGTCGTTCGAGCCGTCGCCATCGAAATCGAAGATGGCTACGCCGGTGCCCGTGCTCTCGAGGATGGAATCCTTTTTATCCCTGCCGCCGAAGGTGTTGGGAACGGTGAGGCCGGATTGCGCCGCGATATCGATGAAGCGAACCGTTGTGGATTCCGAGGCCGTGGCCAACGCCGCTGCCAACATGGCCGCAAGTAGAGCCGCGAAAATCGCCGCCGCCATCCCCGCAAGAAGGAACAGCGCTCGGCGTCTCAGCGTCTTCGCGTCGAAAACCCCCATTGGCTATCGGATTCCCATGTCCCGCAGCGCCTGTTCGGCTTGCCGGGCAACCGCGGCATCGTTGCCCTTCGCAGCCTCGCGGAAATGCGCCGCCGCTCCCTCTTTATCCCCTTCGGCCGCGAGCACCGATCCCAGGCGCAACTGCGCGCGCGCCAGATCGGGTTGCAGCGCCAGCGCCGCCGCATACTCCTGGGCCGCTTCGGGCAGTTCCTTCTTTCTGGCATGAAGCCCGCCCAGCAACTCATGCGCCTCGACGAGTTCGGGGTCCGCGCGCAAGGCCATTTGGGTTTGTTTTTGCGCGTCGTCGAAACGGTCGGCGCGCACCAGCGCCAGTGCGTAATCGTACAGATACTGACCGGACGGATAAAGCTTAATGGCGCGCTCGAAGTCGAAAAATGCGCCCGCGAAATCGCCCTTCTCCGCCATCATCCGGCCGCCCAGATCCCACGCCGCGTCGTCGAAAGGATCGGTTCGAAGCGCATCCTTCAGCGCCGCCTCCGAGTGGCTTACTTCCGCCAGCCTGCGCGATTGATCCGGAAGCCAGGGATCGAGCGTAATGGCCTTCTGAATTTTCTCCGCCGATGACGTTAGCACGCCATATCGAAACCACGATTCCGGATCGTCCGGCGCAATCTGAACCGCGCGCGCGAGAATCTGTTCCGCGTGCGCCTGGTCCACCGATGCCAGGGCGCGCATCGCCCGCGTCGAATCGGGTTTGATTTTTAGCGCTTGCTGGTAAGCGGCGGCGGCCTCTTGCGGCTTTCCCAGGCTCTTCCAGCCGTCGCCCAGCACCATGTAGAACTCCGAATCTGGCGGCTTGACTTGGTCGATTAGCTGAGCCAGCTCCGGCAGCCCCGCAGCCACGTTGTTTCCCAGCCCCACCTGCGCCACCGCGCGGTACAAAGCGTTCTGCGGAGTGTCCGGCAGCGGGGAAGGATAGTAAGGCGTCACCTCGCCGCGATACTCTTCCGCCGGACGTTCCGCGAACTCGGTCAGTGCGCTGGCGGGCGCGCGCCGCTGAATCAGATGATCGGTCATAATCACGTGCGGAGCGTCATCCACACGGCGCTTCGGCATGTGACACGTGATGCAGTCGGCTGCTGTGGCCGTTACGCTTGTGGTCACAGGCGCCGGATGGTTCGCCGTGTGGCATTGCTTACATACGCTGGAATATTGCCGGAGCGCCTCATCGCCGCGCGGAACGTTGTGCGGATCGTGACAGGTGGCGCATTCCAATTTTCCGCCGCTCTCAAGGAAGCAGCGCGATTGCCGCAGCCGGTACACCGAGCTTACCGCCTCGAATTTGCCTTCGTGACCCGTGCCCGGCGCATGGTCGAAATGAATCGCGAAATCCACGAGCGGCTGTCCGGGGATGTACGAGAACGTGCCGCGGTCGAACCGCTGGAGCACGGCCGGGATCCTGCCGCTGGTGGTTTCGAGGTGGCATTGCATACACACTTCCATCCGCCTGTCGGGACTCAGCTTTTCCGGATCGACCATGCTCGCCCGTCCGGCGGTTCGAACATGCTCGCCTCCCGGCCCGTGGCACCGCTGGCAATCGATCCCCTGCGGAAGTTCCCCAAGGAAGACAGGATCGCTGCCGGGCGCCTGGTTGGCGGCCGGTATGTTCGGATAGGCGTTATGGCAGAACATGCACTTGTAAGACACGAACCTGCGAGTCTGCGGATGCGCCGTGTCGGATCCGGGCGCCATGCCCCATCCTCCACCTTTGTCGGGATACCAGCCGAGCGGAAGCTCGATCAGCATGCCGCGCTCGGTCCGGTGCAGATAAGAGCGGGCATGGTTTCCCGAGCCCATCACATAATCGATCTTCAGCTCTTCGGCGTTGATCTCTTTGCCGGCGGCGTCCAGTTGCCAGCGGCGCTGGAAATACTGGCCGTTCCGGATAGTCATCGCATAGTGACTGTCGGAAAGGGCGTGGTAGTATTCGGGAGTCTTCGCATAGTCCTCAATAGCGTTGGCGGTTCCCGGTATAAAGAACGACCGGCCCATTCCGGTGCGCGCGTAGTTTGCCGCGATATCTCGATGACACTTGGCGCAAGTCGTCGAATCGACATACCCCGCCCCTGGTAGAGCTACAGGACTCGTTTGGGCTTCCAGCGCTGCCAAGCACAGCCACAGCACTACCGCAAACGGGGGAACGCGCTCCATTGAACCTTGATTCTACGCCGGTTTCGAAGCCGCTCGCATACAGCGATCGTCTTGTGGCAAAGCGCGCCGCGACGCGTACCCGATAAGTAGCCGTGCTAATAAGTGACCGTGAAGGTCCCGTCCGGATGCGCCGCCACGGCCCCGAAACTCCACACCGGAACGCCCGGCGCCGCCCCCTTGGCTCCTATC
>JBEKNN010000437.1:0-5905 GCA_049522755.1 Bryobacteraceae bacterium
CCCGGGAGATCTCAGTGAATAAGGATTGCAGTGAAGGAGCCGCCATGTGGGACAGACGCTTTCGTCTGTCAACCCGGGAGATCTCAGTGAATAAGGATTTATGAAACAACGCCTGTGCATCGCCTTGCTGGCCGCTCTTGGCCTCTACGCCCAGACGCAGCGCCACATCACCACCCCCAAAGAAGAATTCGGCTTCAACATCGGCGACGATTATCGCCTGGTCAACTACACCCAGCTCGAGGCTTACTGGAAGAAGCTCGCCGCGGAATCCGACCGGATGAAACTGACCGACATCGGCATGACCGCAGAGGGACGGCGTCAATGGATGGCCGTCATCACGTCGCCGGAGAATCTCAAAAATCTGGCCCGCTATAAAGACATCTCCCAGAAGCTGGCGGCGGCCGACGGCCTCTCATCCGACCAGGCGCATGCGCTGGCCCGCGAAGGCAAGGCCGTGGTGTGGATCGATGGCGGCTTGCACGCCACCGAAACCGCCGGTTCGCAGCAGCTCCTCGAGATGGCGTATCAAATGTTGACCCGCAACGATGCCGAGACCGTGCGCCTGCTGAACGACGATATTATCCTGTGCGTGCCGGCGAATCCCGACGGGCAAGAGCTGGTAGCCAACTGGTACATGCGCGAAAAAGACGAGACCCGGCGCACCATGAACGGGCTGCCCCGCCTCTACAACAAATATATCGGCCACGACGACAATCGCGATTCGCTCACCTCGAATATGCCGGAAACCGCCAACATGAACCGGCAGCTTTTCATCGAGTGGAACCCGCAGCTCATGTACAACCATCACCAGTCCGGGCCGGCCGGCGAGGTGATCTTCATCCCGCCGCTCCGCGACCCCGTGAATCACAATCTGGACCCGCTGGTGACTCTGGGAATCCAGGCTGTGGGCACGGCCATGCATGAGCGCCTGGTGGCGCAGGGCAAGGGCGGCAGCGGCATGCGCACGCAAGCCAACTACGACGGCTGGTGGAACGGCGGCATGCGCAACACCGCCACCTATCACAACACCATCGCGCTGCTGACGGAGATCATCGGCAACCCCACGCCCATGGAAATTCCGCTGATTCCCGAGAAGCAGTTGTACATCAGCGATCTCCCGCTGCCCATCGCGCCGCAGCCGTGGCACTTTCACCAGACCATCGACTACCTCATGGAAACCAACCGCGGCATGCTGGACTACGCCGCGCGCAATCGCGAAAACCTGCTCTACAATATCTGGCGCATGGGGATGAATTCCATCGAAAGAGGCAGCAAGGATTACTGGACCATCACGCCGAAGCGCATCGACGCATTGCGTGCGGCAGCGGGGGATGCTCCGGGAGCAGGTGGCAGAGGCGGGCAGCAGGCGCAAGCGGCTACGGGTGGCGGCGATTCTCCCGGCGGTGGTTTCGCCGCGCGCGGCGTCTCCGCGGCGCTCTACGAGAAGGTTCTGCACGACCCCAAAATGCGCGATCCGCGCGGCTACATCATGCCGTCCGATCAACCCGATTTTCCCACTGCCACGCGCTTCATCAACACGCTGCTCAAGAGCGGCATCACGGTGCTCGAAGCCTCGGCCGCGTTCCAGGTAGCCGGCAAGAGCTACCCGGCAGGGTCGTACGTAGTCAAAACGGCCCAGGCCTTCCGGCCCTTTGTGCGCGACATGTTCGAGCCGCAGGACCATCCGCGCGACGATCTGTTTCCCGGCGGCCCGCCCATTCCGCCTTACGACATCGCCGGCTGGACCCTGGCCATGCAAATGGGCGTCCAGTACGACCGCATCCCCGACGGCTTTGACGGGCCGTTTACCAAGCTCAATGGATTACAGAAACCCATGCCGCGCAGCGTGACGGGGCCGGCGAATCCCGCGGGATACCTGATCAGCCACCGCAGCAACTATTCGTTCACGCTGGTGAACCGCCTGCTGAAAGCCAATGCCCAAGTGTACTGGTTGAAGGCCCCCACGCAGGCCGCGGGAGTCGATCTGGGCGTGGGCGCGATCTGGGTTCCGGCGTCCGCCGCCGCGCTGCCTGTGTTACGGAAAGGCGCGAGCGATTTGGGCGTAGCGGTTTATGCCGTGGCCCAGGCGCCCTCCGGCGACGCCATCCACATTCCGCCAGTGCGCATCGGTTTGTACGATCAGTACGGCGGCCTGATGCCTTCGGGTTGGACGCGCTGGCTTTTCGAGCAGTACGAGTTTCCTTTCGAAGTGGTGTATCCGCAGACGCTGGACGCGGGAAATCTGAAGAGCCGCTTCGACGTGCTGGTGTTTCCCGACGGGGCCATGCGTGGTGGCGCAGGTGGACGCGGAGGCGGTGGTGGCGGCCGAGGCGGCGGGGCCGATCCGCAAAACGTGCCCGAGGAGTACCGTGGATGGTTGGGACGCATCACCGAAGAGAAGACCATTCCCCAGATCAAACAGTTTGTGGAATCGGGCGGCGCGGTGGTGACGGTCGGCAGCTCCACCAGCATGGCCGCGCTGCTGGGCGTGCCTCTGGCCAACGCGCTCACCGAAAAAGGCGCCGACGGGCAAGAGCGCGCGCTGCCCCGCGACAAGTTCTACATTCCGGGCTCGCTGATGCTCGCCCACATCGACAACACCAACCCGCTGGCATACGGCATGCCCGAAACGGTGGATGTATTCTTCGACAACAACCCCGTGTTTCGGCTGCCGGCGGACGCCAAGGCGAAAGGCGAAACTCCGGTCGCGTGGTTCTCCGGCAAGGAGACGCTGGACAGCGGCTGGGCCTTAGGCCAGCAGTTGCTGGACGGCGCCACCGCCGTGGTGGAAGCCAAGGCAGGCGAAGGGAAGGTGTTCGTAATGGGCCCGGAAGTGACATTCCGCGGCGAGCCGGACGGCACCTTCAAACTGCTCTTCAACGCTCTCTTCTACGGCGGCGCGAAACCGTAAGACAGGCATCCCGCCCTGTCTTCTTTTCATTGCCGTATCGCAAACGGCCGTATCGCAAACGATGGCGGCGCCGTGCTCAGCGGGCGAGTATCTTCAATCCGCTATTTCCGCGCGGCCGCGACAGCCTTCTCAATCCCTTCACGCGTGTTGCCTACGTTCGCCGGTCCGGCGAGAAAGGTCAGTGCCGTGACGGACTGGCTGGCTGATGCATTCGCATCCTTGAGAACTCTCTCCGTCGCGGCGGCGCGCAGGAATCCGCCGATCACCTGCTCGGCGACTGTCCCGGTTGGGAATGTGGTGACTCCCCCATCGAGGATAGTCGGAGCGATGTATGGGTGGGTTACGCCGAGGCGGCTGGCCTCGTTATAGAGGATCTCCCCGACGAGTTGCATCCGCTGCGGCGAAAACGTCTGGGAATCTCCCAGCCCGATGATGAGCAGTCTCTTCGCGCCCAGGCTGTCTTTCGGCGGCGCCAGCAACAGTGTCTCTCCCAGTTCGCCGCGGAACAACTCCGGCTTGCGGATACGCTCCAGCAGGCCTTTCAGCTTTTCGTTTATCTCGGCCAGGGAGCCATGCAGCGTATTCACCGGCGTGGAGCGAAAGAGGCAGATTACCTGAAGATCCGTCTTGGTCTCCGCCGGACTCTGCGCCAGGATTTGCATCGGAATCGGCGCGTTCGCGATATCGATGAGGGCCGGCGGCGTTTGGGCTTGCGCCTTCGGCCAAGGCCAGGCCATCAGCGCGATTAGGAGCGCCAACGTCACTGTGGTTTTCTTGAAGTTCGTCATGTTTGCTTTCCCAAAATTGGCCCGCCAGCATCACCGCAGGATTTCCACCAGCAGGACCCAGGCGTTTAAGGCTCCTGCGACCAGAGAAAAGATACAGCCCGGCGCCAGCCAGTACAATCCCGCCGGCGAACCGCGCAGCAACAGGATTCCGGAGATACAAAACGGGATGCTCGCGAATTGCGTCTGCGCCATTCTGGTCGCGGCCCAAGCTCGTGGGTGACCGGTCTTGCTTCTCACATATCGAACTTGAAGCACGGTCTCGACCAGCCACAGAGCCGAACCAAGCGCCAGGATCTCGGCTCCCAGGGCAACTGGCGTCTGTAGCGGAATCAGCGCAGTTGTTGAAATAATCAGTACGCCGAACAATTGCATCAGGGATTCCGCAGCCCGCCCGGTCAGTCCCGGTACCGAAAGCACGCGGGAAAGATTGATCGACACCGCGACGAAAACCAGTCCGGTGAGTGTGGCCGCAGCCCCGGCCATCGCCGACAGGTAGGTGCTCCACGCAGCGATTGATATGGCGTCCAAGAATTAAAGAGTAGCGCAGAGAGCTCGATTTTACAGAGCCAGTATTGCGTTTCATTAAAACATATCCAATGAATTGGAGGCCGAAGTTCAGTATTGCCTTCTTGTCTGCCAGGCGGGACGAGCGACCGAAGTTGGTTGCCAGCCCACACAGAAGGTGTTTTGGGGCGGCCAATTTGCCTCTTTTCGATTTCGGTCTCTGCCTTCCTCGTGAGAATGATGCCCGCATTGCAAAACAATACATTATGGATATGTCTTATCGAAACGTTATACTAGATCGCCGACGCGGGGTGGACCCCAACGTGCAAGTGCTGAAGAGGTCTACCACCATTCATTGGAGGTCTTCAGCAAGCCCGCGGATCTGCTCGTGATTCCGGCTAGCGTCGGGGCGCGTAAAAATAATAGTCGGCCGTGTAGTGAATGCGCGCCTTCGCATCTTTGCGCGATGGCGTGCAACCCGATGTGGGCGCCAGGCCGCCTTTGGTGTGAAGCCGCTGGACGGAGGAAACGTTCTTCATCACGCCTTCGCCTTCGTGACCGGTCGCCGTCAGCAGAAGCCACGGTATAGATTCGGGATCGGGCGTTGCGTTGGCTACCGCTCGGCCGGTAACCCGGCTGCCGTCGGACCATTGCCAGGTGGGCCCGGCGAAGTGAGAGCCCGCCGGCCGGCCCGCCTCGTCGGAGAGCCTGGCGTCGGGTCCGCTCAGTACCCACTTCGATCCGTCACAGGTGTAGATCTGATCTCCCGACCCTAGGGCGTGCAATAGCAACTGCTCGCCGGCAGGTGGCTTTAGCTCGTCTGGTACGGCTGGCGGCGCCTGTTCGGCCGCGCTCTGCCACGCGGCCGCAATCGATGCTACGAATACGCCGACCCGGACGGCTTTCGCCAAGGCGATCTGACTCATCTTCACGGTTACTCCCTCCGAACTCGACGCCACGGGCGCTTGAGTCGGATTGGGGACGCGCTTGACATGCGGTCCCCGGCTTCTGCGGCTCGGCGCGCTCGTTCAGGCAGTTACTGGATGATGGCGGCGCCATTGATGGGGCTCGCTATCTTGACTGTAAATCGCAAAGTAAGTTCACCTTCGGAATCGATGTCGAAAAGCGACGCATCGGAAGTAACTCCGTTCCCGCCATCGATGACTCCCAGAAGGCCGCTCTGAATAGCCAGGTCCGTCGGCGATCCCGCTAACTGGGCGGCGCCCGACTTATCGAAGAACACATTGCTGTCGCTTACCAGATATCGTAACACTTGCTTGCCCGGGCTATCTGACGCAAACATAAAATGTCCCGAAAGAGCGTTCCAGCACGGCGCGTGGAGAAGATTGCCGGATGAGTCCTGGAACGGCGTCGGACCCTCGGCCATGGAAACGATTTGGCCGTTCACCACCAGCGCCTCCAGATCCGAATGCGCTATGGTCACATATACGTTGGCTCCTCGGGCAACCATCCCTAAGGGAGTATTATTGTTTGGAGCGGCCGGCAGCGGAATGGGGACGCTGGGCCCGGATAGGCCCGACATCCCGTCCGTGGACAAGTTCAATTCGCTAATGTCTCCGCTGGTTTCCGAATACACGGCCCCGCCGTCGAAAGTAACGATCTGGCCGGCAGTCTTGTCGGCTCTCAGCAACCCGACTACGCCATCGTTACTCTGCGAGACAGTGTTTCCGTATACCGGGAA
>JBEKNN010000438.1:0-5899 GCA_049522755.1 Bryobacteraceae bacterium
TCGACGCGGCGCAGCTTCTGCCGCGCGCGCAAAAAGAGGGCGTGGCGTATCTGCCGGGGCGGTATTTCGCGGTCTCGCGGCAGGATGCGGGCGCGTTGCGGTTGAGTTTTGCGGGCCTGCCGCCGGAGCGCATCCGGCATGGTCTTGCGATCCTGGGGCGAATATTCGCGGGCGAGCTCGAAGCGGCGTCACTCAACTACGAGCCGGCGCCGGCCATGGTTTAGACGGTCTAGATACGTAACGCATAGAAGGAGATCGAAACGATGTTTCAGTTTTCAAGCGAGCAGTTTCGGGTAAAGGTCGGCTTGGCGGAAATGTTGAAGGGCGGCGTCATCATGGACGTCACCAACGCCGAGCAGGCCAAGATTGCGGAGGACGCGGGCGCGTCGGCGGTGATGGCGCTCGAGCGCGTGCCATCCGATATCCGCAAAGAGGGCGGCGTGGCGCGCATGGCGAATATCTCCATCATCGAAAAGATCATCGCCACGGTTACCATTCCGGTGATGGCGAAGGCGCGCATCGGCCACTTCATGGAGGCGCGGATTCTGGAAGCGCTGGGCGTGGACTACATCGACGAAAGCGAAGTGCTGACGCCCGCCGACGAAGAGCACCACATCGCCAAGGCCGATTTCACCGTGCCGTTCGTTTGCGGCGCGCGCAATCTGGGCGAAGCGCTGCGGCGCATCGCCGAAGGCGCGGCCATGATCCGCACTAAGGGCGAGGCCGGCTCGGGCAACATCGTCGAGGCCGTGCGCCACATTCGCACCATCGTGAAAGAGATGCGGCAGCTCACCGTGCTGGGCAAGGAAGAGCTGGTACACGAATCGAAGAACCTGCAGGCGCCGCTGGAGCTGGTGGAATGGGTGGCGGAACACGGCCGGCTGCCGGTGCCGAATTTCTCGGCCGGAGGAATCGCCACGCCCGCCGATGCGGCGCTGGTGATGCAGCTGGGCGCCGAGGCGGTGTTTGTGGGCTCGGGAATTTTCAAATCGAGCGACCCCACGGCGCGCGCCAACGCCATTGTGCTCGCTGCCAAGAATTACAACAATCCGGAAAAGTTGCTCGAAGCCAGCCGCGCGCTGGGCGACGCCATGCCCGGTTTGGAAATCTCGAAGCTGCCCGAAGGGGAGTTGATGCAGACGCGAGGCTGGTAGATGAACGTCGCAGGCCATGGGCCCGCGCCACGGGGCGTTAGATGAAGAAGGTGGGAGTGCTCGCGCTGCAAGGCGATTTCGCGGCGCACGGCGCGGCATTGGAGCGCGCCGGCGCCGAGCCGGTTTTCGTCCGCGAGCGCAGTCAATTTGCGGACCTGGACGGCATGGTGATCCCCGGCGGCGAGAGCACCACCATGCTCAAGCTTCTGCACTACGACGAGCTGTTCGAAGCGCTGCTGGATTTCGGCCGCAGGAAGCCGGTTTTCGGCACCTGCGCCGGGGCAATCCTGCTGGCGAGCGACGTCTCGCACCCGGCGCAGGAGAGTCTCGGTCTGATGGATCTATCGGTAGAGCGCAACGGCTACGGGCGGCAGATCGATAGCCGCGTGGCCGAGATCGACACCGATCCCGATTTTGCGCAGCGCACCGCGCCGGGCAAGCTGGAAGCCGTGTTCATCCGCGCGCCTATTATTCGCCGCGCCGGCAGCGGAGCCAAGGTGCTGGCGCGATACGCGGGCGACCCGGTGTTGGTGGAACAAGGCCCGCATCTGGCGGCGACTTTCCATCCCGAGTTGACGACAGACCTGCGCGTTCACGAGTTGTTCCTGCAGAAGCTATGACGGATAACCGGCGGCGCGTTCTCTTCGTGTGCATTGGCAATTCATGCCGGAGCCAGATGGCGGAAGGCTTCGCACGCACGTACGGCGCAGACGTGGTGATTCCGGCCAGCGCCGGGCTCGCGCCGGCAATGGGCATCGCTCCCGATACCAGGCGCGCCATGCTCGAACGGAACATCGACATACGCGATCACTTTCCCAAGACCATCCGGCAGCTCGGCCGCGCGCGTTTCGACCTGGCGGTCAATATGAGCGGCCAGGAACTTCCCGCCGGCGCGGCTGAGAGCATATTGGAGTGGGATATTCCCGACCCGATCCGCTTCTCTTACGAGCGCCACTGCGAAATTCGCGACGAGATCGAGCGGAACGTCATGGCGCTGATACTCGAGCTTCGCCGCGAACAGCGCGCGCCTCTCTAACTTCACACCAGCCACGGTAAGCCACTTCATTTGCGCCGGCGTTGTCATAAGTCTGTGATCATACATTCATTTGGCAAGCCGGTTGCATACGTACTATTCGGGAGGATTTGCTAACGTGTTCGGGAACACAACCATCCTGGTGGTGGAAGACGCTGAAGCTATCCGCACCATGGTGTGCGCCATGCTCGGCCAGCAAGGGTATCGGTGCCTGGAAGCTGCCGATGGGGTCGACGCCCTGCGGGTGCTGGACGAAACCACGGCGCCCGTTCACCTTGTGTTGACCGATGTGATCATGCCTAAAATGACAGGAGCCGAGTTGGGCCGCCACCTGGCGCGGCTCAGGCCCGGTTTGCCCATCGTGTTTATGTCCGGCTATTGCGACGATCCCGCGGTCCGCGACTTCGAGCGCAAGCCACTTATGCTCCTCGCGAAACCGTTCACCGCTAACGCGCTACTGGAAAAAGTGCGCCAGGCGCTCGACCAGTCATGGGACGGCTTGCCGGATATCGCCTCCAATTCCGCGACGCGATGAAGCTCAACTTCTGGCGTTCGCTGATCGCCGTTTTGGCGGGCAATGTCATCTACTACAGCGTGGAACGCTATCTGCCGCCGCGCGCGCAGCATGAGCTCTACCGGATCGACTGGGGCCTCGCTGTGAACTTCTGGTTTTGCATGGCCTGCTACGGCATTGTGCGCATGATTCGGTAATTACTTCAGCTTGTCCATGCGCTTCTTGACCTCGGCGAGGTTCTTCGCGTCCGCCGCCAGATCGATGTATTTCGCATAGGCGTCGTGCGCTGCCGCCTTATCGCGCAGTTTCTCTTCCATCTCGCCCAGCCTGAGCCAGGCTTCCGCATCGCCGTCGTTGTACTTGGTCGCCGAAAGAAACCGGTTGGCCGCGGCGCGGTAGCTGTGTTTCTTGGCGTATTCGTTGCCGATCTCGATATCCTTCTTCGCCTGCAGGGGGTTGAACGAATAGGTGGTCGAACCGATGGAAGTATCTTCCTCCGGAGGAACCGCGTTTTGATCCGAGGTCTTCGCTTGCGGACGCTGCTTTTGAAGTTCCCCTGTATTGCCGGGCGGCGTTTGCGGCGGCGTTTGCGAACCCTGAGCAAATGCAGACGCAAGCCCCACGAACATTACCAGAAGCCACCGGAACATAGCTCAATTATAAACCCCTGCCATCTCACTAATCCACACTCTACATTGGCCAGACTGTCAATCCGCCAGCATCCTAATTCTGCGCCGGGACTCTCTCGGCATGATCGATCGCGATAATCTCCACCGGCCCTTTGCGCACCTCCAGCTTGAGCCCGAGTTGTTGCTCCACCGCCGCAAACAGAGACGGCCCGGTCTCGCCATCCGTGGAAGCTCCGGCGTCTGCGCCGCGTCCCGGCGCCGTGGATGCCGGCGAATGTTCCGGCGCCCACTCCACTCTCAAGTCGTACGACCCCGTGAGCCCGGTCATGTCCACTACGGTCTGTCCCGTAAACCGCGAGAACAAAGTGGCCAGGGTGGTCATGGAAATATGGTTCGAGACGATTAGCCCGATCAGGAACTTGTTGCCGGAAGCGTCCGAGTCCGGTATTGCCTCCCTCAGTTTCGGCCCCTTCTTTCCGATTACCAGCGCTACGTATGAGAGCTCCTTTTGTTCGCGGTGAAGCGCGAGCTGGAACCGCTCCGTCAGCAGGGTCTGCAGCATCAGACGGATCTGCTCGAGCGGCGTATCGGGCGGCGCCTTCGCCACAATATCGAATCGCACCACTTTCGACTTGATCCAGTCCGGCCCCGCGAGTTGGTCGTTGCTTGTCAAGCCGTACGCGTACCTGAGACAGTCCGCCAGCGAGGTGTTCGTCAACGTAAGCGTTCCGTGGCTCAGTGAGCCCAGATTGATGTAGATCTTGTCGCCGGGAATAGGCTGTCCCGGCTTGAGCGAGGCGACCTCGAATCGCGGCCGCGCGGCGCCATCGGCTTGTGCCTGGGCCAGGGTTGCGGGCGAGTGCACGAGGCTGATCGCAACCGCCGCAGCCCGGATTGCCCGAAGGCTTGCTTTCCCGGAACCTCGCTCATGTGCGAAGCGCATACTAAGAAATTAGTACTAATTGCTCTCCGCGTCAAGAGGCTCCGAAAAAGCCGCTGAAAAAGCGGCAGCAAGGCAGGATTGCCCGCCCCACTACTCCAACGCGAATGCCACTACCGCGTCCCCCATCTTGCTCTTGAACTTTCCGTGGCCGCCGGCGCAGATCACAACGTACTGCTTCCCGCGCCACGTATACGTCATCGGCGTCGATTGCGCACTCGCGGGCAGCTCCGCGGTCCATATCTCCTGGCCGGAATCCGCGTCCACTGCGTGTAGGTGCGCGTCGAACGCGGCCGCCGTGAAAATCAGCCCGCCGGCCGTCGCCATGGGTCCGCCGAAGCCGGGCGATCCAGCCGGCGCGCCTGGCGCCAGATTGCCGATCGGCGCCTCCCACCGCAGTCTTCCCGTGTTCAGGTCGAACGCCACCAGCGCGCCCCACGGCGGCGCATTGCAGGGCAGACCCGACGGCGAAACCAGCCAGTCGCGGTGCATACCGTAGGGCGTTCCCCTTTGCCGCGCGAACTCGCCGCCCCAAGCCATTTCATTAGGGTGATCCACGGCGGCTTGCATGTCCTCGCGCGGAATCAGTTGCGCCACCGCCGCCACGCGGTTGGTATTCGCCAGCAGAATGTTGCGCACCGGGTCCCACGCCGCGCTTCCCCAATTCACGCCGCCGATGTTGCCGGGAAATGAAATCGTTCCCCGATAGGTGGGCGGCGTAAAGAGGCCGTCGTTGCGCAGGGATGCAATTTTTTCCTGGCACCATTTGCGCGCTTCGGGCGTGGGTCCCCATGCGTCCGCGGCCGTCAACTTCTGCGGAACCATGGCGTTCCAGGCGGGAATCGGCTGGCTGGGCGAGGCGTCTTCGCCCGCGATGTCGCTCTTGGGAACGGCGCGCTCCTCCACTGTGTGCAGTGGCTTGCCCGTTATGCGGTCCAGTACAAATACGTTGCCGATTTTCGTGGTCACCGCCACCGCCGGGCGCCCGTGGAACTCGATCAGCGCCGGCTGCGACGCAACGTCAAAATCCCAAAGATCGTGATGCGCCACCTGGAATCCCCACACGAATGCGCCGGTGGAAGCCTTCAGCGCCACCACCGAGTTCGCCCATTTGTTGTCGCCAGGCCGCGCGCCGCCGTAATAATCGGGACTGGCGCTCCCCGTGGGGATGAACACCAGGTCGCGCGCCGGGTCGGCCGCAAATGTCGACCAGGCATTCGCGGCTCCGGTACGCACCTGCTGTTTGTTGGCCCACGGGATGGGGTCCCACGTCCAGCGCAAGGCGCCGGTGCGCGCGTCGTAAGCCCGCACCACGCCGCGCGGCATATCGACAGCGCCGTTATCGCCGATGGACGACCCCGTGATCACCAGATCGCCCACCACCGTGGGAGCCGACGTGACCTGATAATCGCCGCGAAATTCCGGACCGTACCCGACGCCGCGCGTCAACTCCACCTGGCCGGCATTACCGAAATCCGCGCAGAGCTTGCCGGTTTTGCCGTCCAGCGCCAGCAGCCGCGCATCGATGGTCCCTTCGAAAATGCGCAGCTTGCATGGCGCATTCGCCGCGGCTTTCGAATCCGTCCACGCCGCCACGCCGCGCGAGCTAACTTCGGAATAATCGTGCGT
>JBEKNN010000439.1:0-5836 GCA_049522755.1 Bryobacteraceae bacterium
AGACCGCCGGCGCTACCCGGCCGGTGGGAAAATAGGTGGCTGACGCCGCCACGCCGCTGATGCGGCAGTACCATAGCGTCAAGCAGCAGCACCCGAACGCGTTGCTGTTCTTCCGGCTGGGCGATTTCTACGAGATGTTCTTCGAAGATGCCGTGGTGGCGGCGCGCGAACTCGAAATCACGCTCACTTCGCGCAATAAGGAGAAAGGCGCGGCGATCCCCATGTGCGGCGTCCCTTATCATGCCGCCGAAGGGTACATCTCGCGCCTGTTGCAGAAGGGCTATCGCGTCGCTATCTGCGACCAGACGGAAGATCCCAGGTTCGCCAAGAAACTGGTGAAGCGCGAGGTCACGAGGGTGGTCACGCCCGGCACCGCCATGGACACGAACCTGGTGCGTCCGCGCGAGAACAACTTCCTGGCCGCCGTGGCGCGCCTCGATGGCCGCGCCGGCCTGGCGCACGTGGATGTCTCCACGGGCGAATTCCGCGTCACGGAACTCGAGCCCGCGGAAGTGGCCGGCGCCATCGAGCACCTCGGCGCGCGCGAAGTGCTGTTTCCCGGAGACTTGCCGCTGGCCGCCGCTGAAGACCGCTCCGGGCGCCTGAGTTCGTCGCCGCGGTTTGTCCGCACCGAAGTGGAAGAGTGGGTCTTCACGCCGGATTACGCCGACCGCGCTCTGCGCGACCATTTCAAGCTGCTCACGCTCGATGGCTGCGGACTGGCGAACCGTCCGGCGGCGGTGGGTGCGGCCGGCGCCATCCTGCATTACTTGCGCGAGACGCAGCGGGCTTCGCTCGAACACATCGGCCGGCCAGCTTACTACAACCGCGCCGATTCCATGGTGCTCGATGCCGTCACGGTGCGAAATCTGGAGCTGGTGGAACCGCTGTTCGCGGCCGACGTTGGGGGCGCGCAGCCGCAGGCGACGGTGTTGGCGGCGATCGACCAGACGCTCACTGGAATGGGCGGGCGGCTTCTGCGCCAGCGCCTGCTGCGGCCTTCGATGGACCGCGCCGAGATCGAGCAGCGCCTCGATGCCGTGGGGGAACTGCTGGCGCAGACGATTCTTCGCGCGGAGCTGCGCAAGGAACTCGCCGGCATTCTGGACCTGGAACGCCTGCTGGCCAAAGTCACTTTGGGAACCGCCGGTCCGCGCGACGTACTGGCGCTGGGGCGCTCGCTTGAGAAGATTCCCGCGCTGAAGCGCTGCTTCGATACGCAGCAGGCCGCGCGATTGCGTTCGCTGCACGACCGCCTGGACGAGCTGCCGGATGTGGCCAACCTGATCCTCGAAGCGATTGCGGACGAGCCGCCGATTAACCTCGCGGACGGCGGCACGATCCGCGCGGGCTTCAACGCCGACCTGGACGAGCTGCGCGACCTCAGCCAGAACGGCAAGCAATACATCGCGCAGATTGAGGCGCGCGAGCGCCAGCGCACGGGCATTCAATCGCTGAAGGTTCGCTTCAACAACGTCTTCGGCTACTACATCGAAATCACGCGCGCCAATCAGCATCTGGCGCCGGCCGATTATGAGCGCAAGCAGACGCTGGCCAACGCCGAGCGCTTCACCACGCCGGAATTGAAGGACTACGAAGTCAAGGTGCTCGACGCCGAAGACAAGATCCTGACACTGGAACGGGAGCTATTCGCGGGCGTACGCCAGCGCGCCGCGGCGCAGGCGCAGCGCATCCGCGCGACGGCCGCGGCAGTGGCGGAGCTGGATGTTACCACCGCGCTGGCGCAAGTGGCCGCCGAGAATCGCTATCGCCGCCCGGCGTTTCCCGAGGACGGCGAGATGCGCATCATGGCCGGGCGCCATCCGGTGATCGAGCGGCTCTCGGACCAGGAAGCCGGCCGCTTCATTCCCAACGATCTTTACCTGAACGATTCCACCGATCTGATCGCTATCATCACCGGGCCCAATATGGGCGGCAAATCGACGTATCTGCGGCAGGCGGCGCTGATCGCTATCCTCGCGCAGATGGGGTCGTTCGTGCCCGCCGAATCCGCCAGCCTGCCGCTGATCGACCGCATCTTCACGCGCATCGGGGCGTCGGACAATCTGGCGCGCGGCCGCTCTACATTCATGGTGGAGATGACTGAGACGGCGGTGATTCTCAACACGGCCACGTCGCGCAGTTTCATCGTGCTGGATGAAATCGGCCGCGGTACGGCGACCTATGATGGACTGGCGCTGGCGTGGGCGGTGGTGGAGCACGTCCACTCGCGAACTCACGCCAAGACTCTCTTCGCCACTCACTACCATGAGTTGACGGCGCTGGCCGACAAGCTTCCCGGCATTCGCAACCTAAAGGTCTCGGTGAAAGAGGCGGGCGACCACATCATCTTCCTGCGCAAAGTGGAACCAGGCAGCGCCGACCGCAGCTATGGCATCGAAGTGGCGCGCCTCGCGGGCCTTCCGCTCACTGTCATCGAGCGCGCCCGCGAAGTGCTGAAGCTGCACGAGGGCGCGGAGCATGTGGTGGTCGATGAACTGGCCAAAGAGGAACTGGCTAAACCGGAGCTGGCCAAACTGGGACACCACGAGCCGATGCAGATCCAATTGTTCGAGCCGGTTGGATATGGCATCGCCGAGCGCATCCGTGAGTTGAACCTGGATGAATTGCGGCCCATTGAAGCGCTGCAACTGCTATCGGAATTGCAGCGGGAGTTGAAGCGCCAGTGAGAGTCGCCGGCATCATGAGCGGCACGTCGCTTGATGGCATCGATGTGGCTATCGTCGAAATCGGCGGCCGCCGTGTTCAAGCCAGCAGCATCGAAACCATCGGCTTTCAGACCACCGCCTACTCCCACCGCTTACGCGCGCGGCTTCTCAAGCCTGGGGACAGCCGCGAGATTTCCAGCCTCAACTTCGAACTGGGCGAGTTGTACGCGAAAGCCGTGCTGCGCGCGGTCCGCAGCTATGGACCGGTGGAGTTGATCGGCTGCCACGGCCAGACTATCTATCACGAGGGCGGCAAGCATACTCTGCAGATCGGCGAAGCGGCGGTGATCGCCGAGCGGACTCGAACGCCGGTGGTTTCGAACTTCCGCGCGGCCGATATCGCCGCGGGCGGACAGGGCGCGCCGCTTGTGCCGTACGTCGATTACCTGCTCTTTCGGCACCCGAAGCGAATGCGCATTGCGCTCAATATCGGCGGCATCGCCAACATCACGGCGATTCCGCCCGCGGCGGCGCCGGAACAGGTGACCGCGTTCGATACAGGGCCGGGCAACATGGTGATTGACGCGCTGGCGCAGGAGTTATCGAAGGGCAAGATGCGCTGCGATCGCGACGGCAAGATCGCCGCGTCCGGCAAACCGGATGTGCGTCTGTTAGACGATCTGTTGAGTGACCGCTACTACCGCCGGCGGCCGCCGAAGAGCGCCGGGCGCGAGCAGTACGGCGCCGAATTCGTCCATCGGATGAAGCTGTCCGGTCTGCCGATGCGCGACCTGATCGCGACGGCGACCGCGCTGACTGCGCGCAGCATCGCTCTGGCAGTGCGCGAGTATCACGCCGGGGCGGGCGATCTTGATCTGATTGTCTCCGGCGGCGGCGCTCATAATCCACAGATCATGGGGATGCTCGCGAGTTATTTGCCGGGCGCGGCGATTTCCACTTCCGCCGATCATGGGATGGGAGTGGATGCCAAAGAAGCTATTGCCTTCGCGGTACTGGCGCACGAGACCTGGCGGCGCCGTCCGTCCAATTTGCCTTCCGCCACGGGCGCACGTCACGCGGCGATCTTGGGAAGTATCACACTTGGCGGGGCTAACTAAGCCTATAACCCCGACTGGGGCAAGGTAAAGCATACCCTACCGAGCAGCTTATTAAAGAGTCAAAGCGGTAGCGCGCTCCGCCGGAGTAACAACGCGTGAAGTTACTGGCTGGCCCATGCGCATCTCGCTCCAGTTGTAGTCGAATTCCCTGCCGCAGTCGAGACAGACAATGTAAGTACCGTTTCGCGCAACGCCGGGGGCTTGAGGTGCTCCGTTTTTCCGCGCTGGCGTCAGCGGGAATGTAGTGTTGTGATGAGAGCAACCAAGCATTTTATTCAGGAACGACTGGATCATTTTTTGAACCCCCCTCCAGTTTATATAGATACCGTAAGAGTAGTGAACGTTTCAGTTCTTCTACGTACTACGGTACCTAGCGGTGTATGGAGGCGAACGGTTTCACCCTAACTGCGAAAGCCGGGTGGCAACGGATTCGGCGATGGATTTGCCATGAAACCGTCCATTTTCAATGAATATCTCGTTGGTGTGCATGCCTGCGACAATCACGCCGGCGAGGTAAATCCCGGCGCGCTCGCTCTCCAAAGTATCCGGATTAGTACGGGGGCGTTGAGTACTATTTTCCAAGGTGATTCCTGTAGCTGCGAGGAATTCCAGGTCCGGCCGGTACCCAACAAGCGCAAAAACGAAATCGTTTCTTAATATAACTTCACCTTCGGGCGAGGCTAACAGAAGAGAGTCCTTGCGGATATCGAGCACGCGCGAATTAAAGTAACTGCGAATCTCGCCGCACTTGATGCGGTTCTCAATGTTCGGCTTGATCCAATATTTCACCGAGTTAGAGATCGCTGCGCCGCGGTGAATCAAGGTGACGCGCGCGCCGGTCCAGAAGAGCTCCAGCGCGGCGATGGCGGCGGAGTTCTTGGCGCCGATCACGGCCACGTCGTGGTTATAGTACGGGTGCGGCTCCTTATAGTAATGCAGCACCTTGGGTAGATCTTCACCGGGCACGTCGAGCTTGTTCGCCACGTCGTAATAACCTGTGGCAAGGATAACTTTGCGGGCGCGATAAGTATGGTGACAGTCGAGGCGGTCGGTGGTGGAGACTTCAAACGCATTGTCTTCGCCATCGATGCGGTTGACGCGCTCATAGTCGCGGATGTTGAGCTTGAAGTGATCGGCCACGCGCCGGTAATACTTCAACGCTTCGTGACGGTTCGGCTTGTCGTTGAGGCTGGTCATGGGGATGTTGCCGATTTCGAGCAGCTCGGGCGTGGTGAAGAACGTCATATTGGTGGGATAGTTGTAGAGCGAATTCACCACGCAACCTTTCTCCACCAGCACGGTGCGGATGCCGCGCTGCTGCAGCTCGATGCCGCACGCCAGGCCCGTGGGACCTGCGCCCACTACGAGCGCGTCGAAGGATTCGATCACAGCTTGCTCTCAACTTCGCCATAGACCGCGTTCAGTGCAGCGTCGAGTGCGGCTACATCCTTGCCGCCTCCTTCGGCCATGTCGGGCCGTCCGCCGCCTTTGCCGCCGACTGCCTGGGCAACCGAGCCAGCCAACTTGCCCGCGTGAACTTTCGCGGTGAGATCTTTCGTGACGGCGGAAACTATGGCGACGCCGTCGTCACTCGCCGACGCCAGCACCATGACGGCGCTCTTCCACTTGTTACGCAGCGAATCCGCAAGCTCGCGCAGCTGCTGGCGATCCATGCCGTCGATGCGCGCCGCCAGAACTTTCGACCCGTTGACGCTGTGCGCCTGCGATTCCAGCGCGCCCGAAGCGGATTGCGCCAGCTTGCTCTTCAACTGCTCCACCTGCCGCTCCAGCGTGCGGCTGGTGGCCAGCAGCCGTTCCACGTGCTCGACAAGCTCGGGCTCGGAAGCCTTTACGATGCCGGCGATTCGCTTGAGGGCGTCCGTGGACTCCTGATATTGCCGGAGCGCTCCTTCGCCGGTGACGGCTTCGATGCGCCGCACGCCCGCGGAGATGCTGCTTTCCGAGACGATCTTGCATACGCCGATATCGCCGGTGCGGAAGACGTGCGTGCCGCCGCACAGCTCACGGCTGAATCCGGGGACGTGAACC
>JBEKNN010000440.1:0-5814 GCA_049522755.1 Bryobacteraceae bacterium
CCAAGAGGGTCTACGCCGCATCCGACGGCGCCTTGTGGACCACATCCTTAGACGCGCTCAAAGAATACCGGGACGGAAAATGGACCGTGCGGTATACCGCGCCGGCAGGTAGTCACCTGCTGGCTGCCGCGCCCGTCGGACGGCGTGTGATGGCGCTCATGGAAGACGGACTTCGGGAGTTCGACCCCGAGCGGCAAACCTGGCGCGACATCCGCACGGCTCAGAATTCCAAGATTGCGCCTTTCCTCGAAATGTGTCCGGGCGCTACGGGCGAGTTATACGTCACCGGCGAACACGGCTTGGCGAAGCTACACATTTCGGGCGACGGCGGCGCTTTCGAATGGCTCGAAGTCAACAGCGAACCATACGGCCTCACCCACTTCGACTACCCGTTGCCCGGCGCCGGCGAATTGTTCGCGCAGGGAATATCGTCGCACGACAAGCGGCGCGTCATCGTGCGCTGGTCGGGAACCGGACTGCAATCCGTGTACGCGGCGGAGGCGGACGATTTGCGCGGCTGGCGCGGCGGTGATGGCAGCGTCTGGGTCGTGGAAGGAGCGTCGATTTTCCGTCTGCAGGACGGACGGAAGTACCCCGTGGAAAGGACCGGAGTTCTCAGCGGCACAATCTACGACGTCTATTCGGAAGCGGGTAAGGCGTTTTGGGTGACGACATCGGAAGGCATCGCGCGCTACACGCCGCCTTTGTGGCGGCCGCCGCCCGGCATGGAGGATTTCGACCTGCCGGTTCATGCGATCGCGGAAGATCGCCAGGGGCGGCTGTGGATGGCCGCTTGGGATTACCTGCTGGAACTCGAGGGCGACACGTGGACGCGCCACGCCTTGCCGGCCGGTCTCCATACCCACATGGCGGAAACCAGTAGCGTGGCGCCGCTTCCGGACGGCAGAGTCCTGGTCAAGGTGGAGCGCAAGAACCTCGCGGATCTGGTCCTGGTCATGGACCCCGAAAGCGGCCGGTTCACCGAGTTGCCGCACCCCGACGGCCGCTCGATCACCCTGTTGCAGCAGCGCCCGGCCGGCGGGGTCTGGGTGGGCAGCGAGGTGAAAGACCAGCCCGGGTTCCGCCTGGACGTCTACGATGGCGCCAGTTTCCGCAAGGTCCTGGAACTGGGCGGCGAATGGCAGGGAGCGAATCTGCGGTCGGTGCTGGAAAGAAGACCGGGAGAGATCTGGCTGGGTGGCACTGCGGGGGGCGGCCTTTATCGCGATGGCAAGTTTTCGAATCCGTTCCAGCGTGAAAACGGATACACGGACGGCGGCGTCTTCGTTCTGGGCAGCTTGCCCACGGGGGAACTGGTGGCTGGCGGCCGCGACGAGATTTTGAAATACGACGGCAAATCCTGGACTGTGATGCGCGACGGGCTGGACCGGGTCCGGCGCTTGACCACTACCCCGGACGGCGCTCTGTGGGTGGCTTCCGGCTCGGGCGTCCGCCGGTTTCAGAACGGGAATTGGATCAACCAGCAGCCCGAGGAGGGCCTGCCCTCATTGATGGCTTATTTCGTTTTTCAGGATAGCAAGGGCAGGTTATGGGCGGGAACCACGCGAGGCCTGGCAATCTACACTCCGGACGTGGACGCGGACGCTCCGCGGACGATTCTGGATCCGGCGATCAACCTGCGCGAGGCGCCGCCCTCAGGCGAGATGCGAATCGCGTTCAGCGGGATTGACAAATGGAACCAGACGGCTCCCGAGCGCCTGACCTTTTCGTATCGTCTGGATGGAGGGGTCTGGTCGCCGTTCCAAAGCGGCAATCTGGCTGCATTCCACCGCCTGTTTGGCGGGAGTCACCGCTTCGAGGTGCGCGCGATGGATCGCAGCGGCAATATCGATCCGTCCGGCCAGTCCATGGAGTTCGCGGTGCTGCTGCCCTGGTACCGTCATTCCTGGTTTCTGGGGTTGACCTTGACGGGATTGTTCGCGATCTACCTTCTCTCGCGGATTGCGGTTTCCCAGTACCGCCGCCTGCATCAAGCCAAGGCTGAGGCGGAAGCCGCCAGCCGGCACAAATCCGAATTCCTGGCCGCGATGAGCCATGAGATACGCACGCCGATGAACGCGATTCTTGGCATGTCCGAGATGCTGGCGGAATCGCCGCTCGACCCAGAGCAGATGCAGTATGTGGAGGTGTTCCGGCGGGCCGGGGCCAAGCTGCTCTTGCTCATCAACGATATTCTGGACCTGTCGAAGATCGAGGCGGGTCACTTTGAGCTGGAGCGCGTCGAGTTCGACCTGGAAGAGGTGGTGGATCAGGCCATCGAGTTGACTGCCGTGAAGGCGCGCGCCAAAGGCATTCTGCTGCTGTCGCATCTGTCGCCAGGCGTCGCAACTTTCTTCATGGGCGATCCTACCAGGTTGAGACAAGTCCTGATCAACTTGCTCGGCAACGCGGTCAAGTTCACCGATACGGGGGAAGTGGTGTTAACCGTCCGCAACCCTGCGTCTGGTAAACCCGGCCAAATCGAGTTTGGCGTCTCCGACACTGGAATCGGAATTCCGCCAGGCAAGCTCGAGACCATCTTCGACGATTACGCCCAGGCGGATGCCTCCGTAACGCGCAAATACGGAGGCACGGGCCTCGGGCTCGGAATCAGCCGGCGAATCGTCGAAGCTATGGGAGGACGCATCACGGCTACCAGTTCGGAAGGCGAGGGGAGTACGTTCCGCTTTATCGCGCAGTTTGAGCCGGCCCCGGAGACGGCCCGGAAGGTTCGCATCCCGTTAGGCGACCTTGCTGGCAAACGGGTTCTTTTGATTGACGACAACTCGACGAACTGTCTCATCCTGCGGGAGGCGCTGCAAGCCTGGGGATTGAAGAGCGACGCGTTCCGGATGCCGGAGGAAGCCTTAGCCAGTCTTCCGGAAGCGATGGCCGGCGAACAGCCTTATTCGCTGGTCATCATCGATAGCTGCATGCCCGGAATGGATGGCTTCGAGGCGACTGCCGAAATCAGGCGGATCGCCAGGAGCCTGCCCATCGTGATGCTTACCTCCAATGCCCGGCCAGGGGAAGCTACCCGCGGCGTGAAAGCCGGGCTGTCGGGCTATGCCGTCAAACCTGTGTCGCGCACCCACTTGCTTCGCCTCGTCTGTGACGCCATGGAAACGCGCATGGGCGCGGAGTTGCACTTAGCCAATCCGGAGCCGGCCAATCCCGTTGGTCATCAGGAAACGGAACCAGTGAACCCGGCCAGAATCCTGGTTGCCGAGGATTCACCGGATAACCGCCTGCTGGTTCAGATGTATCTGAAGGGCAGCCCCTATCAGTTGACTTTCGAAGAAGACGGCAAGGCGGCGGTGGATCGGTTTGCGGCCGCGGATTTCGACCTGATCCTGATGGACGTTCAGATGCCTGTGATGGACGGTATAGCCGCGGCCCGCGCCATACGCGCACTCGAGCGAGAGCGGTGCACTCCTCCGATTCCAATCGTTGCGCTGACGGCAAATGCCAACCTACAGGACATCGAAAGGAGCCGCGATGCCGGCTGCGACGCTCACCTGTCTAAGCCAATCTCAAAGCTCAATCTGATCGCCGCCATCGAAAAATTCAGGCGGCAGCCCACCTCGGCGGAAGCAGCGCCAGCGGGGTGTCTCGAACCCATCAGCGTTGAGATGCTCGCGGGCTTCGAGGAGCTGGTTCCCGGTTATTTGGCGGGGCGAAGGAGTGAGGTTGCTGCAATGACAGCCTTGCTGGCGGCTTCCGATTATGCCCGCCTGGAAGTCTTGGGACACAACCTGAAAGGCAGCGGCGCTTCCTACGGCTTTGCGGAGCTTACCAGGTTTGGGGCGGAACTGGAGACTGCGGCGATGCAGTCGGACCATGACGCTCTGGTTTGGCAGATTCCGCAACTGGATGCTTATTTATCCCGTGTCCGGTTGGTCGCCGGCTGAGGGGGCGGGTCCACATGTGTATCCACATGGCGTGTGTATCCACATGGGCAGACTCATGGTCTCGCCCGGATGAGTGAGAGAATGAGACATTGCGGCGGCAGTGCGCCACGGAGGCGCTCTTATGTCTGAGGAAAACATCCTCGTGGTCGACGACGCGGTGGTCACCCTGAAGCTGATTGCGACCGTTTTGCGAAACAGCGGCTACAAGGTCCAGTTACATTCCACCGCGGAACAGGCCCTGTCGTCGATGAACACCATGCGGCCGGACCTGCTGCTGGTGGATATCCAGTTGCCGGGAATGGACGGGTTGGAGCTGACGCGCCGCATCCGTCAGCAGACCCGCTTGCAAAACATTGTAGTGATCGCCATGACGGCGTCGGTCCGGGAGGGGATCGAGCAGGAGGCGCGCGACGCCGGATGCAACGGATTCATCGCCAAGCCGGTGGAGCCGAAAGCATTGGCAGCACAAATCCGCGGCTTTCTGGAGAGTGAGCCGGAAGAGCCTGCCGGGAAGGACGAGCTGCGGTCGGTACTCGGCAAGTTTTCGCTCTCCGGCCCTGAAACCGAGACCTTGCGGCGGGATTTCCTGGACGAGGCGCTGCGCCAGAGCCAGCGGCTGCTGGCCACTTTCGACACGCAGTTCGATTCGGTTGCGGCTAAGCAACTGTTGTACCGATGGATTGGAACGGCGGGTCTGCTGGGATACGAGGAGGTGTCCCGCGAGGCTCTGGCCATGGAGCCCCTGCTGGCTGCGACGCCGCGCAACATGGCGCAGCTCCGCGAGGCCCTGAGCAACCTGATACTGGCGCTGCAAGATGCCTCCAAGGCAGCTAATACGCCCCTGCCCGATACGATCATGCGTGAGCTGACCAGGCTGCGGGTAGCGCTGGTGGGGTTCGCCGACGCCGAGGCGGATCGTCTCTGCGGCGCTCTGGAGCGCGTGGGCAGCCGGCCGCGCCTGTTCCGCATCGATCATCCGCCGGACTCCGATTCGGTCAAGGACTGCGACGTGGTGATGGTGCATGTGCGCCCGGAGACCATGGAAACTCCGTGGCTGGCGGCCGGGACCGCCGGGTTGCAAAAGCCGCTGGTGCTGGTGGGCGCGCGCGAGCACCTGCTGGCACTCGATACCGCCGTGCAAAGCCGCGCCCGAGAGTTTCTGATCGATGGATGGCAACCGGAAGAGGCTCTGATGCGGCTTCGCTTCGCGCTTCCGTCTTTTATCCCGCCCGCGGCTCCGCCGTCTGGCTCCCCGCCTGGCCCCGTTCATTCGCCCAAGGTGAGGACGAGGCCCATGGCCCCGGCTGAGCCGGCTTTTCGCGGCCGTGAAGAGCCAGCGCCGCCGGACGACTCGCGGCCAGAGGTTCTGATCGCGGACGACGACGAGGATATCCGCAACCTGGTGCAGACCGTGCTCAAAAGCCATGGCATGAATTGCCTGACGGCCTCGACTGGAACCGAAGCTCTGCGGATGGTAATCGAGCACCGCCCGCGGACGGTAGTCCTGGACGTGAACATTCCCGGCATGGACGGCTTTCAATTGCTGGCCGAGATCCGCCGCCAGACCGCCCCGGCCCGGGTGATCCTGCTGACCGGCCGCGAGCAGAAGCGGGAACTCATCCAAGGCTTCCAACTCGGCGCCGACGACTACGTAGTGAAGCCGTTCAACCCGCGGGAGCTGATGCTGCGAATCAGCAGACTGCTTTGATGGGGCGGAGTGCCGGTGGGCCGGGCCGTCGGGAACAAGCGCCCGACCCAAATCGGGCTCAGTCAGTCCGTCAGTGATTCCGTAAGGTAGGGAGGGCGCCAGCTCCCCGCCCCTTTGTTTACGGGGCTTCCCCTTCAAGTTCAGTTTGACTGAGTCTGGCTGGCATTCTTGCAAATCTTCGTTGGGGCTTGACTT
>JBEKNN010000441.1:0-5813 GCA_049522755.1 Bryobacteraceae bacterium
AACATGCATCGACGAAGTCGAACTCGATGTCGAAGCCTACGCTGAATCCGCTCCGCCTACGCCATTACCCAACCCAAAAAGTGCAAAACTCTAGCCTAGTGGGACGAGCGAGAGGGATCGCCAAGCACGGTTCGACGAATTTCGAACAAGGACGACGCAGGTTATTAGTACCTTAAATCCGACAGTCTGGTTTGCGAACCACAAGGAATTGCGAACTGAAGCGGCAGGTCTGGATAATAACAGTGAGCTTTATGTTCTGCTCCGCCTCTCTACCTGGATGCAACGCGAGGCACTGAAGGGACGAATCGCTGGAGCCATGTGGATTCGACATATGGCTGAGGTAATCAGGCGCGGTTTCGAAGAGCTACACGCTGAACGCTGGTTGGAGGAAGATCAAGCTTTCGGGCAATGGCATTCTGGTGGCCGGAAGCGGGTTTTTGGCTCTGAGCGACCTCTCGACGATGGACTTCAGTCAAAACCTTACATAGCGTACAGATTCGGCCTGTTCACAGGCAGCGCCGTGCATTGGTACGTTGAAGGAGATACCGAATACCACGCTGCATTCCACATTCTGCGTGAACCTCCAAAGATGGGAATTGAACTTACCAACCTCCGCGGAAATATTGCGTCCCAGAAGAAAAACGCGGCGCGCAACCTTGAAGACTCCTTGAAAGAGGACAAGGCCCTCAGACGATTTAGCATGATCTCTTTTGATTGCGACGTTCCAGAAAATGTCAGGACAATCCAGTGCCAGATCCGAGATGACAACATCGTTGGCGCAATAGCTGGCCACAAACCAGATTTCGAATTCGCCAACTTCACCGTTCAGGAGCTTGCCGAGGTTGCCGCCAGAATCGATGAGGCCGACAATTTCGACGGTAACGCCGTTCGCAAGACCGATTTCAGCGGCATCAACAGTGGCCGCAAATTCGAGCGGAAATACCTGGAAGTCTCAGCCAGAAAGCGCCCTCTGAAAGGAAAAAAATGGGGAAAGGCTTTGGCTCAATACGCAATTGAACACGCGCGTCGGCCTGACGATGGTACTGAGCGACCCCTCCTGCAAGAGATTCGCGCCGCGATGCTCGGGTGGAACTCAAACTACGACTTTCACAAGGAGAACTTCCAGATCGATTCCACCAGTTTTCTATTGATTCCCCGGGCATCGGGCCCGCTTCCAGTTGCAACGCCGTCCGCCACGATCCGACAAGCCTCACGCCGTACTGGATAGTCAGCTATGCCTTCTGCGGGACAATGACGTACGATCAAACTTGTGAGCAAAAACGTCTTCATATTGGGAGCGGGCGCATCGAAACATGCAGGCGCACCATTGATGTTTGATTTTTTGGACCGAGCGCGAGAATTGTATACTGCGAATCGCGTAAACCCATACTCTAGCGACCTTGACCGTGTATTCCGAGCAATATCAAAGCTTCAAGCGGTGCACTCGAAATCCGAACTAGACCTCGTGAACTTGGAGTCAGTGTTCAGCGCCTTCGAGATGGCCGAACTTCTGGATGTTTCGCCGTCAGAACCGGGACTTGTCCTTTCGATGAACCGATTAATCGCATGGACGCTTGATGAAGCGACACTGTTCGAGGTTAATAGTGGACGCATCGTATCTAGTTCCGTGTATGAGCGTTTCGCCGCGCTGATTCGGAAGCTGTCTCTTGAAGATCCGAATTCGTCTCGTTGTGCGGTTATCACTTTTAACTATGACTTGGCCCTGGATATGGCGCTGCATGGTCAAGGCTTGAATCCTGACTACGGACTGTCTAGCTTTAGCGACCCGCCAGCTGGCGCGGTGGATCTTTTGAAATTGCACGGTTCCATAGGTTGGCGCAAGTGTTCAGCCGATTTGTGTGGGACCGTTGTGCCCGAAGTCATTCCTCGTTTAGACAGATTCGCGCAAACGGCGAAAATGAAATGGAGCCCATTACGAAAAACCCTAAATGCCTCCGCACGACATTGCGACAGAAATATTGATGGCGAATGCGTCATCGTGCCGCCGAGTTGGAATAAAACGGAGATGCCCGGTCTTGTGAATGTGTGGAAGCGAGCGGCGGCAGCCCTCAAGACTGCGACAACGATCATCGTGTGCGGGTATTCTCTCCCCGAAACCGATTCGTTTTTTCGCTATCTGTATGGGCTGGGGGCCGTGGGAGAAACGCTTTTGGAGCGGTTCTGGGTATTTGATCCTTCGACCGAGGCCCACGAACGCTTTCTGTCTCTCTTAGGGCCGGGTGCACGAGGCCGTTTCAAATCAAGAACGTGGACGTTTGACCGTGCGGCGGGCGTTCTTGAATCTGTTTTGGTGAACCGTTCGAGGCTCCCGGACTGAATCGCCCGATCTCGAATATGGGAGGATCGCGCTTCAGGCACCCTTGCCCAGCTTTATAGCCCCAATTTCCCAGCGCTATTCTCCCGGAACAGAGTCCCATCCCTGATTTACCGACGCACCATTTGAACGCTCTTGTGCCCAGTCTGATTCATAATCGAGCGCTCGGACGCCCGCAATCGCGCGCTGGTAGCGTGCCCGGCCCGTAGCGAGTGCCCGGCACACTTCGCCGAATCCGGCCCGGCGTTGATGCCCGCCCGCGCTATCCACGCTTGCATCGTGCGTACATCCTTCCCGAACGCGCCAATCAGCAACGCCCAGGCCCACCAGTTCCGAGCGCCGATAAGCTCCTCCGAACCGAGCAAACTAACGCACGGTCGCGCGCGCCGATGACGCCCCGCGGCGGCGACGTCCACCAAGGCGCGGAGATCGTCCGTCAGCGTTGGCGCTTTTTGAACCGGCGCGGTTCCGAGAATCCGCCGGATAACCCTTCATCGTGTTGCGCACAATGGCGGTGTGCTTCGGAGAATCGAGCCTGGCCACTTTGTTGCGCTTCGGTAATGGAGTTCCACCGCCGCTGAATACTGACGACTTGAGATGCCCGGCGCATTCCGCGATGTAGGAAGCCACGGTCTCAGGAATCGAGGGCAATGCGCCGACGTTGCGCGCTTCGCACCACGCGCAGAAGTTCCGCCAATCGCTCTGGTAACGCAATTCCGGGCAGAGCTGATGCAATTTGTGCAATTTGGAACCGGTTGATAAGGGCTTTTGTTGAGGCGTTACAATCGGCTTGGTGCGCAGGGGCACAAGGGCTCTCCATCGATGACGGAGGTTAGATGCGAACGATCATGGCGGTGGCTGGCATTGCTTGCATCTCTGTTGCGCGTCAGTCGGGACCGACGCCCGCTGCGGTTGGGAACCATGGGTATCCTTCGGCCTAGGGCCAAGGTAATTCACTGAATACGAAGTGCCGACTCGCGAAAGCTTCGGCGCTTGGCAAGAATAGACCAGTAACGCTTGGACGGATCGACCGTTGCTAGGAACAGGATTGGGAACACACCGAGAAAAGTAAGAGAGGTCAGGTCGTCATCGGTCTGTGTGAAGGCATGCGACGTTGGGGGACCAGTGAAGGGATTAGCTCAGCAACTGCTGAATAGCTACAAGCGATAGTTGATCCGGCTGGGCGCCGTCCGGTACTTGGACTTCGGCAACCCAACATCTCCTGGACAGCCGGGTTGCTATGGCGCGGCCGGCGGCATCCCCGTCGAGCAACAGAACCACACGGGCGAAGGCTGCGAGCAGCGTATTCTTCTGCTCCGCGGACAGAGACGATCCCATCAAAGCCACCACCCACGGCAACCCCGCTCGATGAACCCGCAGGCAATCGAAGTAGCCCTCGACCACGATCACGGTCTGGCTGCCGGTGGCCGCCGCACGGTGCAGGTTGAAAAGCTCCCAGGACTTCCGGAAGCCGGCCGGCAGTTTGTACTTCGGCAGGCCGTCATCCGGCGCGCGACCGGCGTAAGCGACAGTCTGGCCCCGTGCATTCGCGATCGGGATCACCACCCGCCCGCGCATCAAACCGGATCCGGCATAGAAGCCCACACCAAACTCGACGGCCGTAGCCGGATCGATGCCGCGCTCGACTAAGTAAGGGTGAGAATGATTCACACCCGTCAGAACGAACGGTAGCGGAGGATTGCGCCCTTCTTTTTCCCGAACCAGTTCACCCTTCCGCACGCTCCGCCCCTCGCCGGGCGCGTCGACCGAAAACCATCTTTGCAACCGGAGCGCCGCTTGGCGAATCGAACACTTCTCCATAGCGGCGACGAAATTCAATACGTTGCCGCCGGCCTGGCAGGCGAAACAGTGAAACGCATTTTTGATCAGACTGGCGCGGAAGGAATCGTCGCGCTGGCCCCGGTGAATCGGACAACGGCCTACCAGTTGATGGCAGCATTTTCGCAGGCCCGGCACTTGGTAATGGCGCAACACCGTATCCAGACTCACGGCCTGTTTCACCGCCCCGAAATCCACCCAGTCCCGCATCTTCAACCTTGCAGTTCGCGCAGCGACGGACCGTCGATCGTCACTGTGTGGCAGTAGTGTCGCAGACGACTCAGCAGCGCCTCCACCATGGGCCGGCTGCCCAAGAAGTTCGGCCACTCGTCATAGACAAGATTCGTAGTGATGATGGTGGAATGCTGGCGGTAGCGCTCTTCCATCAGCTTGAAAAAGATGTTCGACTGCTCCGGTTTCAGATTGAGATACCCTAGCTCGTCAATCAGAAGGACGTCCAGTCGCGCCAGTCGCTTGAGCAACTGCCGCGTGGATCGATCCGCCAGCGATGCATACATCTCGTCGAACAAATCCTGCGCGCGGATGAACTGACAGCGATAGCCATTCTCCAGCGCCTTCAACAGCAAGCCGCACGCTAGCCCCGTCTTGCCGACACCCGTTTTCCCGGCCAGCACGATGTTCTCCGCCTTGGCGATGAACTCCAGTTCCGCAAAGCCGCGAATCTGCTTGCGGTTCACGCCTGGTTGGCGGGCGAAGGGAAACGTTTCCAGCGTCCAGCGCTCGGGTAGATTGGCGCGCCGGATGCGCCATTCCAGCGCACCCTCCTGCTTCGCTTGCCACTGCGCGCGCACCAGGCGCGTGACAAAATCCGAGTAACTGATGTCGTCCTTGTCGGCGGCGCGCAACTGTTCCTCATAGATTTCCAGGATGCGCCGCAACTTGAGATTCTTTAGCAGTTGATCGAGTTCTTCAGTCATCGTCCGATTCCCTATCGAGCAGAAAGTATTCGCGAGTCACTCGGCGCAAGATCATCCGTTCCAGCCGGTCCAGATCGTAAAGCCCATACCGGCCGGCCTCGCGCACAGCCCCCAACAGCGGTTCCCGTGGATACTCCCGTACCAGACGCAACAGTTGCCGCAGGACAAGCGTGACTACCTTGCGGCTCCGATGTTTCAACCCCGCGACATAGTCGGCCAACTCGGGTGCGGCCGTGACAATGGCCTTCTCTTCGGGATGCGGATCGGGTCGCGCTTCTCTCTGGCCGCGCGGCGGACGATGTTCGGCCAGCGTTACTCGCTGCTGCTCGGCTTCGGCGATGCGCCGATGAGTCACCAGGCGTCGCGCATCGAGTTGAATCTCGATCTTGTCCTTGGTCTCGCGCACCTCCACGCGACGGCCAATCCAGTCCACCGGGACCGAATAGCGGTTGCTGTTCAGCGCCACATACCCTTCGATATCGACCAGGCGCTGCTGCAGCCGGTAGACTTCCGGAATCCACGCCGGCAGCGGCTTCAGATGCAGCCGCTCGACGGCGAATAGCTCACGCGGAACCGCGCGGATATGTTTCTTGTAAGTCGCGTTGACCTTATCGCACCACTCCCGCGCCCGCTGATTCAGATCCTCCCAACTGCTGAAGGTACGCCCCGCCAGGAAGTTATGCTCTATAAAATGGAAGGGG
>JBEKNN010000442.1:0-5808 GCA_049522755.1 Bryobacteraceae bacterium
TTCATGGAAAACACCCTCCTGCGCTTGGTGCAAAAGCAAACCCCCAACGCAAACCCTGTCCACCGGTTGGGCCGAGCCACCACCGGCATCGTCCTCTTCGCCAAAACACCGCAGGCGGCCTCTAATCTATTCGCAAACTGGAACACACCCAAAATTCGAAAAATCTACCGGGCGCTGGCTCAAAACATTGCACAGCACGACGCCTACGAAATCCGCACACCCATCGGCCTCGTACCGCACCCGCTCATCGGTTCCGTGTGGGCCGCCAAACTAAGTGGCAAACCGTCAAAGTCATTGGCAAAGGTAATCTCACGCACCACCAGCACCACAACATTTGAAGTAAGCCTAAATTCGGGCCGTCCTCATCAAATCAGAATCCATCTGGCATCCATCGGCCATCCCCTGGTAGGCGATCCTCTGTACGGCTTAACCGGCCAGCCTCTTGAAAATCTCCCCGGCCTCCCCGGCGATGGAGGATATTTCCTGCACGCCCAATTTCTGAAATTCCACCACCCCATCACCGGAGAACAAATCAATCTTGAGGCAGCTTTGCCGTCCGGATTCTCATTGCATCAGTAGGTTCACGGCGGGAATCAAATCAGGGTGGCCGTTGAAACCTGCGCGATCCCGCCATCCCGAATCCTAACGAAGGGAGTTTTATTACACTCCGATAATGGGGTTAACGGAGCTCTGTACGAGTGACGCGTCGCTCGCCCGGAGCCGAGGCGAGCGGTGAGAGCCGTATATCTGTTCAAGCTCATAGATTAGCGCGCCCCTGCGATCCGGAGGGCAACTGGTAACCCGTGGTCGTTCCCGATGGTCATCATCGCGCTCCGGACTCCAATCCAGCGGGTGCAGCCCGGCGGCAGGGGAGATAACAGCGAGGGTGAGGGCTAGCCGCGAAAGGCTGGCGTGTTACGGAAGTCGGTGGAATCGGCAAGATAGAAAATGCGCCCTCCTGAATTGCGAGGTTTCGCTCCCTAGTTCCTAGTAGAGCGGTCGAGAAAGCTGGTCTCGGGCGAATCGCGGTAGCCGACACAATTTTCGCGACTTGGCCGAATCAGTTCGCCGAGTTCGGGTGTGCAAGAAGTGCACCTCCCGGTTCTTGCTTCTTCCGCCTCGGGCTGCACAGCAGGCTTCGGAGCTTTCTGCGTGGTTGCCAGCCTTTTTCCCCATAAGCCCCTGAACTATGTTCCTGACTACCGGTACAATTGACGGTTGTAACAGTTCAGTTGGGGCTATTTGGGCAATAGTGAGGTAATCTGCTTACGGCTACGATGACAAGCAATGGCGGCAGAGAGATAGGCCAGAACATTCAGGCGCTGCAGATCACAGGTTTCGGCGACGGTCAACAAGCGGACCGTGGCTAGCTCGCCATTGGCGCTGCGGTTGCCAAAGCAGATTTTGCGCCACTGCACGCCTGTGCGGAGCGCTCGTTCGGCGCTGTTGTTAGTGGGCTCCACGCCCTCGTGATCGAGAAAAGTAAACAGTCGCTGGTTGTGCTCGAACAGAGCCGTGGCAAGGTTGCGGACCTCGCGGTGGGAGCTGCCCAAATGCCGCTCGGCCAAGACGAAAATCCGCTTTTCGATCGGGATCGAACGTAACACCAGTTGGCTTCGATCAATCTGGCCGCTGCGAAATTTGTGCCAGAGCCGGAATAGTCTGGCATGCTCGGCAAGCGCGTCGCGGCAGAATCGCTCCACCGCGCTGCTTTTGGTGAACTCCACAATCCCCAGCAGGTTGCGTTTCAGATGCGCCCAACAGAACTGTGCTTTGCCGGAGTGATATTTCAAGTACGCGCTGAAACGGTCGCTGCACAGGATGCCCTGGAAGACGGCTCCCAGCAGACGAATCAAGACTTCACTGCCGCGGGTGGCAGCCACCGGAGAAGCCGCCCGAAGCGACTTCGCCAGATCACGGCAATAAGTGAGCCGATTGCACCGATCAAAACTACGAACTCTGGCCCTCGCATCTTCTCAATTCCAAACAACTCGTTAGCTTTCACGCTCTCAAGGAGGAGCAGCGCAACTGCAAGATAGAGCGAGAGATGCTTCCGATAACGAACTTCAGAGTTTTTTGCTCGCCACCAACGTCGCCAGTCCTTAGGATCGTAGAACAATTCTTCGTCCGGCTTGTCTGATCCGCCGTCGGTCGGGGTAATTTTCGGCGCTGACGCTTCACGCATACGGGAAGTTGTGCTCCTGGCCCGGCGGCGATACCAGCAGCATTCCAGTGATCCTCTGCGACGACTGGTCGGAGGTCGGAGGTTCAAATACAGGCGTTCCGATTGCTCGTGAATCGTTCGGCGGAATGGGCAGCGTGGGACGACGAACTCCTCGCGCTGGAGTCGCAGGAACTCAACGAAGCAGAGTTTGACCTCTCGCTTACACGCTTTGACCCGAAAGAGATCGACGATCTACTACTCGCGCCGGAGGACGACGACGCAGCCAACGCCGTCCCGCCGGTACCCGAGAACCCGGTGTCGCGTCCGGGAGACATGTGGCTGTGCGGTAAGCACCGCGTGCTTTGCGGCGACTCGACCAGCGCAGAAGCTGTGGCGCACCTTCTCGGCTACCGCAAGCCGCTCCTGATGGTCACCGATCCGCCGTACGGAATTGAGCTCGACTCGGAATGGCGCGACCCGCGGGCCTGAACGGATGCGGGCCGGCCGAGTCGAGTTACATGAAGCATCGTACCGCGGGCCACACAGAAACTACGATCTCGGGCGACACGCGCGCCGACTGGTCTGAAGCCTTCGAGTTGGTGCCGAGCATTCAGATCGCTTACATCTGGCATGCGTCTTTATTCACTCGCGAGGTGCTGAACGGACTCCTTCGAATTGGATTTCTGTACCCGCAGCAGCTTATATGGAATAAAGGGCGAGCTGTCCTCACCAGGACCCTGTACTGGTTTGCCCATGAGCCATGCTGGTTTGTGCGAAAAAAGAATGCGCCGTGGTACGGGAAGGCCAGGGAATACACGACGATCTGGGGTAGCCCTCTCCGAAGTTCATCATGGGCGGCTCGGACGGGGAGAAGTTCGACCACCCCACGCAAAAACCTGTCGATCTCATGCGGCGGCCAATCTTTGAATCACACAAAGCGCGGGCAACCTTCGGCGCTCACCAAAAGTGACCCAGTTCTGCGCTGCCGCCAGGAGATCGGCTATCGAAACAGAAATGGTCGCCGCCATGATCGCGCTCGCGGGCCGGGCTCGTTCGGAGGTGGCGCGGCCACCGTGAAGTCCTTGTGATCCACAACGGTTCCGTTGGCATCGACGACTTCCACGGAGATTACCGTCGGCTCGCCAACTACCGGAAGCAAGCGGGTTTCGAGATGTTCCAAACGCCGGATGAGGCTCGTTCTCACTGTTCCGCCGTTTCAGCACGTCGCGATTCGGCATAGCGTCGGGCGCGGTGCGTTCGCATGACCTCGGCCCACGTTGGATATCTACCATTCGCATGGACCAGGGGCTCTCGCAACGGCTCCACGCAGGGCCGCCCTTCCGCTTCTGCCCGGCGCCGCCGACCATGGTGGCCATGAAGAACCTTGACAGACGGCTCGCCAGGCTTGATGACCGGCTGGCGCCGGACTTTGCCCACGATCCGCGGCGGCGGCTACGGGTCGTCGTGTCAACCTGGGCAGCACGCTGAGCTTGGAGCGTCCACATGTCGGCGGACGCTCAGTGCGGACGGATTTCTAACCGAAATCGTGCGGCTCGATGGCACCCGCGGTGGCCTGACCGATGAGGAAATGGAGACGTTCGTCGAGACCTTCCCGATAGAGAGGATTTAGTTTCAGTCGGCGGCGTTTAGCGCGCGTCCGACCGGAGATAGCTACCGATATTCACTCTTAACGCCGTCTAACAAGGGAAGCTCTGCGCTGTGCGGCGGCCCGTCAGGAGGGCCAGCGAATCCTGGGATTTCCTTGACAAGTTTTCGGCAGTGAGTCTCACCATCAACGACTGTTTCGTCGGGCATCGCAGCCAGCCTAGACGATTGCGAGGTACCTAGCGTTGACATCCTTGTCGTAGGGATCGTCGGCTCAAAAGCAACAGATCAGCTAAGCCTCATGTGCGACTGCTGAATGGCGCCGAACTGCCCAATACTTCTTCATTCGGACCGAGACCATCTGGCGCTCTTCGTCGCTCATCGACTTTCGTCCGCGCCGCATCCCGCTCTTCGGCATTAGCGGGATGTCCCCGCCGACCCCGCTCTGCAAATCTATGAGGGAAGCGATGACCCGCTGAAGTTTTTCCTTCTCAGCGTATAAGTCTTGAATCGTTTTATATAGATCAATCACAGCTCACCGTGATTTCTGTCCGCGCAGTCGGATGAGAGTGCGAACAAGTTAATATTACATCGGATGAGATGCGCAATTCTATGGCAAATTGGTACTACCTTAAAGCTTAGCGAGTACTTACAAGGTCTATCGGTCGGAACTACGGCAACAGTACTTCGGAACGGATTTTATTGCCGCCAGCCGTGGGAATCCCCGAATTCCCGGCCTACGATAGTACCGATAGTAACCAGCCCAAAATCCCTATAGAGCAAATGGGTTGCGGTTTTGGCGCGCCGGCGTGGGAAGGTAAGGTTCACCATATTTATGTGACGAGTTATACATCTTATAGGAGACTTAGGAAAAATGAGGGCGCGGCTCGTCCTGGCGGGGTTGCCCCTAACCCTGAACATACGGCGGGTCGCCACAGCCTGGGAGCCAACTGCACCGCAGCGCTCCTCCATTTCACGCGGACGGGCCGTCTGCGGCAACGTCTCGGCCTATAGATACGGCGGGGGCGCTCATTTTCCGAGTGGCCGAAAAGATGATTGGGAATTCCGCGCCCGGTCTCGGCAGGACGCGGACATTGTGGTTCGTGACCATGAGTAACAGCGCGGTGTGCGCGATGTAACCCGACGCCGCGACAAACGGACAGCAACTGTAATGAAGATTATCGAGAGTCGGCTGCGCAAGCTTGAGGATCGACTTGGGACCGGTGATGGCAAGCCGCGGATTCTACTCGTAGCGTGCAAAGCCGGCTAGGGACTGGCCCTCGATATGGATACGTGCGTTCAGATCCTTGATGAACTCGGATCGTTGCCTACCGGTCCCGTCGGCCTGGTGAGCCTCCTCGGAATCCCGGAAGGCCTGGACGCGGGGCAAACGGAGCAGCGGTCCCAGCGATCTCCTCGCGTTCGGGTACCGGTACACTTGGTGGCGCCTGCGAGGACGCCTGGCGGTGAACCCAAATCTGTCGGGCCCAAATCTCCTGCGAACCCGCACGTGCCGGCGGAATAGCTGGCGATATTGCCGAGTATACCGGGCAATACCCGAGCGGGATGACCAGCGATTGCAGGATCAGTTTTTCGGCGTCCGATGAAATAGCAGGCCGGAGGGCGGACGGTTTCACTCGAACTCCCGCGCGCTGCAATTCCGCAAGCTGAGCCGCATTCTCGGGCACGAACGGCTTCCGTCCCGTCAGCATCTCGTAGGCGATCACACCGAAAGCGTAGATGTCGGTTCCCGAGCTTGGCTGTCCGGACACTTGTTCAGGGGCCATGGTGCGGCGCTCGTTCTGGAAACCGAATGGCGTTAGCGTGCGGTTGGGAGCGCCGCTTTCCGCGATTCCGGCCTTGAACAAGTCACATTGGGCCAGCAGATTGTCAGTCATGAATGCGCCGTAACTGTGGCCACCCAGCAAGCCTGCGGATCTCTCGATGCTTTCCATGGAGGAGCTGGAGTTACTCGAAAAAGTGCTCGATTACACCCTTGCGCGCGAAGGCGCGGCGCCAACCGGCAAACGCCCGCTTGT
>JBEKNN010000443.1:0-5777 GCA_049522755.1 Bryobacteraceae bacterium
CGGAAATAGCGACTAAATCAAGCACCCACTCTCACGTGGGTCTTTACTCAGTGACATCCTAACTCAAAAAAACAGCTAGAACACACCGCGAGTAAGTCAGACACCCGTTTTTCCGCAGCCTGCTAGAGGGCTCTCCTTCGAAAGTATCGTTCACGTTCGCGATGCGTTGCGAAAGTTCGTCAATCGCGAGATGCAGCCGGGCGATCTGGTGGCGATTGTCCGTACCAGCGCCGGCATGGGCGCCCTCCAGCAATTCACCGCCGACCCGCGGATTCTCAACGCGGCCATCGACCACATCAAGTTCACTTTTGGCCGCGTCGCGGAGTCTTCCTTCGCTCCCGCCATCGCGCCATCGGATCTAACGAGATTCGACGCGATTGACCGAACGGTCGATGAGTTTCGAAGTGGCATGCTCATGGCAGGTACGCTGGGCGCTCTTCGTTACGTAATCGATGGCCTCCACGACATGCCCGGCCGCAAGGCAGTGGTTCTGTTTTCCGAGAGCATGGCGCTACCGGAGGCGAGCCTTCGCGGCTTGACCGACGCCGCGGACCGCGCCGCGGTGGTCATCCACACGATCGATCCGCGCGGCTTGCAGACTTTTTATGATGTCCGCGACACCGACCCAAACCCGCTGGTACAGGTGCAGCGGGAAGCGCAAATGTTTGAGTCCCAGCAGGGTCTTGCCGGGTTGGCGGAAGCCACCGGCGGACGATTCATCAAGGACAGCAACCGGGTCGACGAAGCCCTTCACGAAGTGGTGGAAGACAGCGAGGGCTACTATCTCATCGGGTATCGCCCCGATTCCGCTACGTTCGATTCCAAAGACGGGCAGACCCCGTATCACCGGGTGCAGGTTCGCGTCCGAATCGCCGGTCTGCACGTCCGGTCGCGCGCGGGCTTCTTCGCCGAACCGGATGCTGTGCGCCACGCCCCGCTCCAGGGCAGTGCCGCGTTGCTACATGCGCTGACTTCGCCCTTTTCGTCCGGTGACATCCACGTGCAACTCACCACCCTCTTCAACCAGACGTCCGACGGGCGCTCCAACCTGAGTGCGTTGCTCCACATCGATGCCGGCGACGTCAAATTCGACGTTCAGCCCGACGGCTCGCGGAGGGCCAGCTTAGAAGTGGTGGCCATGACGTTTGGCGCCGACGGCAACGCCGCCGGCCGGACCGATCGCATCGTCAACCTCGACCTCGACCCCAGCCAATATGCGGCCGCTTTCTCCAAGGGCATGGTTTACGTGATGAATCAGCCGGTTCGGGGGCCGGGCGCGTACCAGATGCGCGTCGCTCTCCGCGACCAGGGTTCAGAACGGATCGGAGCCGCCAACGAGTTCATCGAAGTGCCTGATTTGACCAAGAGGCGCCTCGCTTTGTCTTCGCTCTTGCTGCGGCTGGACACCCGCCAGAGCCTTTCGGGGGCAAACCCGATTGAAGGCAAGGCGTCGGACAACGATCCGGCCACCACTGCCGCTTTCCGCGTCTTCCAGCCCGGCGATCCGCTCTACTACGAATATTTCGTGTTTAACGCGCAAACCGGCGCGAGTCATAAGGCGGATCTGGAGGTGCAGACCCGGCTCTTTCGCGATGCAACTCTCCTCTATGTCGGTCGGCCGATGGTTCCCGCCATCGCTGGAGAGGCAAGCACGGGCCGATTGCTCGCCGGAGGCCACCTCACACTGGCCCATGAATTTCCTGCCGGCGATTACGTGCTGCAGGTCATCGTGACCGACAAGCTGGCCAAGCAGAAATATCAGACCACCTCGCAAGCCATCGACTTCGCAGTAGTCGCGCACTGACCGTCGATTTCTTTTCCCGCGGCCAAGCCCGTGCTCCTTTATGATGCTGTGCGCCTTATTGCGGGCGTCTTGCGCTGTCTCTTCGTACGGTCATCTTCATCGGACGATGCAGTGACTACAGTAACCGAAAAGAATGCACGGTTCTTGGTGAGGCTCTGTTCGTATCGTCGCCTACGGGTACAAAGGTCCTGCTCCAAGAGCGACACGATTCCAGCTTTATCGTTAGCTATCCGGCGGTCAGCGCCGCGGCCACAATCTGCGCCACCGACCCGGGCCACCAATGCATGGAGGTCACGAACGGGTTTGATCTCGGCGAGGGTGTTGGCGCGTGCGGGGGCGCAAGTGCCGCCCCACGCCAAATCGCCCGCGCTCATACCTTTCGGAGGCCGCCGCCGATTGATCCTGGGCCATGCCAGCGCGAGGGATTTGCGGCTTTCGACCGAAAAGCGAACTTGTGCCCAGTTCACCGCGAACCAGGCGCGTGCGCACTTCACCAAGGGCTCGATGGCAGTCTAGCCCTTCGCCTTCTTGTCTGGCTTCACGCGACGGGCGAATTCTTCCACCGCCGCGCGAAGTTGCTTCGTTCGCCTTCTGAATCGCATCGCGGGTGAGAGCGGCAAAGACTTTAAGATCCGTTCAACTCACCCGCTCAATCCACGCGGGCGATACCAGCGCTTTCTTGCCCGGCCACCAGTTGCGCGTTGCCACTTCGATATAGCGGATCGCCCAGGCTTCATCGTCCACCACAGATCCATCCACATGGCCTCACCATTGAGGCTTCAATGTGATAGCCCGTAACGGCGGTGGTACTGCGGAGATGCGTGCCCGTCCGCTCTCTCCGTGCCCTTTCCAGAACAGTCTGCATGGAACCCGCAGCCGGTATGGCAAAGACGATAATGCCGGATCATAAATTCGCTCCACTATTACGAACACGGGAGGGTCCTATTTGTTCTCAGTGGGTGTTGCAGGAAGTTGCAGCGGCGGCGGGACCGCAACTTTGAACAGCAGCGACAATTTTGCTAGTACGATTTCGATTTCCATCTGGCGCCGGGCGCCAAGGCGGCACTTTCCCGGCGGGTTGATTTTAAGAAGAAGCCGCGATTGCCGCGTCGAAGCGCATCCGCGGCGGCGGAAATTGATCATAGCCGGGCCTACGGCTTGGCGGGCGTCATTCGCCGGATCGCGGCTGCGAAATCAGCGGGCGTGGACACCGCCATCGTGCGGCCCTTCAAGCGTCCGATCGCTTGCGCGATGCTGTCGGTGGACGCCGGGTCGGGAAACGTTCCGTAGCTCGGGAGTCTTGGGGGCGCCATTCCCGGGGGCGCTGCAATTCCCTCCCCAAATCGCCTCGGAACCCTCTGGGATGGCTGCCAGTATTGTACGTAGTAAAATCGCGGCGCGCCGGGATGAGTATTCCCTAAATCGTTTTTCGGAATGGGCTTTGCGGTGCGCGTCTCGGGGCCGAGAAACACCACCTCATCGGAAGGTTCGGACGCCTGCAATTCCGCGCGGATCAGACCGGTGAGCAGTTCGATGGGGCCGCCGGCGTTCTGCAGCGTTTTGTAATCCACCACGCCGAGTTGGACTTCATTGATCGCCTTGGTCACTTCTTCAATGCCGGCCAATGTGAAGTTGTCTTTGCGTAGCAGCACGCTTTGGCGTTCGAGGTTGAATACCACCAGACGAACGGAACGCGCCGGCAATCGGTTCAGCAGCGCGGAGAGCGATCCCGCCAGCATCAGCACGTCGCTGGCTTGCAGCTTCGACAGGCGCGGGGAAAGTGGCGCGGCATGCAGCAGAATGGTGAGGCAGCCGATTTTCGGAGCAGCGGCGGGCGAACCGGATAGCGGCGAGGCGATCTCAGCCACGGAACCTGCGGGCATGGCCGGATTCAGCTTGCGCTCGGCGGCATCGAGTTTCGCTTCGATTTCCCATTGGGCGCGGCAATGGCGGTTTTGGTCGTCCCGCCCTATGGCTTGTACTTGGTAATTGCCCTCGCCCACCAGAAATCCGCCGGCGACTTCACTGATCGAATTCGCGCCGGAAATTTCGGGCAAATCGAAGGTGTGGAGCAGATAGGTAGGCTCGCCGGTCTCGGGCTTTACCTTTAACAGCACGGCCCACCCGTGGCCTTTCCCGGAGAATTGGCTGAGGGGCGTGCGCATCATGTAGCCGGCCTGAAAGCGGAAGCTGAAATCGAGGGCCGGGCGCACTGGGGTGAATTGGCAGTCGAGGGTCGCCCCGGATTGTGGAGACCCGAAAGCTTGGCGGACGTCGGCGAGGTGGGCGGGGTCGGGCGGGGTCTGCGCGAAGAGGGAGCAGAGCGCGAGGAAGAGAATGGCCAAACGCTGCATTCCGGTTTTCAGTTTAGCGCTGTGGGGCATCCATGATAAGTACTTGTCAAGAGAAAAAAACCTCTCACTGCACTCCCAGAAGGATTTGAAGCGCGTGGATGACACCGACTCTTATTCGGCAAAATCAATTTACAATGTCTGGCATGCCATATCACGCTCCGCCAGTTGGAGATCTTCGCGGCCATCTATCAAGAAGGCGCCGTTACCTGGGCGGCAAAGCGCATCGGCCTTCCCAGGCAGCCACCAGCCAGGCGCTGGCGGAACTCGAAAACCAATTGCAGCGCCGGCTCTTTGACCGGAACGGCCGCCGGATCGTTGGGAACACAGCGGCCCGCGACCTGTTGCCGGCAGCGACCCAAATGCTGGATAGGGTTAGCGACATCGCAGCCGCCGCCGGACACCGGCCGCTGAACCTCAAACTGTGCGCCAGCCTCACGGCCGGCAACGCCTTCCTCGATCTTGCGGCGGTCGGCGTCCACATTGCCGCTTTCGAGGCCTGCTCAAGCTTTACTCGCGTCACGGCCTGCCAGATTACTCGCCCACCATGCGTGGACTTTGTCGCGAGGTTCCGGTCAACACGGTTACCCGCACTCACCGCCCGCCAGCTATCGAATCTAACCATGAATTGTTCGAGTGGGTCCTTCCCCCGCTGGTAATCAGCCCCGTTGGGGCACAAGCAAGACCGCCGGCGCGACCAGTTCCCACCACTTCGAAAAACGAGCGGCATGGCCGGCAGTAACAGCCGCCGCCGAGCGCGGATTATTTGTTCCGCCGGCGTAACGTCATCGCCGAATTGAAGGCGATTGAGGCTGACAGCAGCCAAGCTCTCACTGTTGTGCCGCCAAAGTAAAGTCCACGAATTGCTCGGCGGATCGCGACTTCGATTGCTCCAGCCGATCATTAACAATCAGTTCGAGGGCATAGTCGCCGGGAGGCAGCGTTGCAGGCAGCTTGATTTCGCCTGTCGCGTGAACCACCGCTTCGGAGTTTCCGTCGGCTATCGCCAATTCAATCGGCTGCCCGCTGTAAATCTGCTCGGGACCTCGAAACAGACGCACCGTGACATCCAGCTTCGGCTTTCCGTTCGCCCGTCGAGCAGCGCCCCGTACACCGTGCAGTCGTACTGCAACGCTGCGCCTGACGCGAACGCGCGCGTGACCGCGCTGCCCGCGCCCAGCACGCCCGCGCGCGCCAGTTCTTCGTTCCGCTTCGCATCGGAATCGTAGAGCTGCACGCTGGAAAGCGCCATCCCCGCCTGGTTGAAATCGGGGATCTCCACAAACGTCGACGCCGACCCTGCCCGTTCCGCGTTGGCGTCCCAAGCCGCCACTCTCAGCTGATACGGCCCTGGCTTCGGAATCTCGACCTCGAGGTTATATACCAGGCCCGACGCGATAAGCTGGTTCATCTCATCGGGCGTGATCGCGGCGCTGAACGTCTTATCGCTGCTCGCAATCACTTGACTGTCGGCCCCATATGCAACGGCCACGATTACCAGATCCAATTGCTTCCGGCCTTCCGGGGTGTCGTTAAACTTAAGGCCGTGCGAATCGATGGCGAGCATCGCGCGAAGCAATGCCGGGCGACGGCCGGTCTTCGGGTCCTTCACGGTGGAAGCG
>JBEKNN010000444.1:0-5733 GCA_049522755.1 Bryobacteraceae bacterium
GCTGTTGCTCCAAATCGTCGAGAGATTGCGGCATTGGGCCTCCCATATCCAAGCGTATACTATACGCAAGGATTTGGCTCGAAAAAAAGAGCAACTCTCAAATGCTCATTTCTATTGCTCGCACCCGAGCAGACCCTTCACGTTGACGCCAACGATGCTGTCGAAATGCTCTTCGTCGATGGTCCCAAGTGGGGCGTAAAAGCCGATCCAGATCGCCGAGCTTTGCCAGGTCCCCTTGTAGTCCGGTGATAAGGACGCAGGGGCGTTCCTGCACGAAGCGCTTGGCCCTAGCCATGCCGGCGCCGCTGTTGGCGCCCGTGATCGGAGCAATCTTTCGGTCAAGCTTTCCATGAAATCCTCCTCGATACCCGTGCCAGACGTCGTAGACGGCCGCCCAACCGCCGGGCGCATCGAGAGTGTAACGGCAGGTGTAGAAGTTGGAGCCGCGCCGGCCTGAGGGAAGATCACGAGTCTACTGGCGGCGCTTCCGTAGCCCCCACTGAATTCGTATATCGCCGGCCGTTGTTTCTGGCGACCGTACCACTATTCACCGCCGCCTCGCGATCGCCGGTGGAGGTATTCCCGCAGGCGCTGAACTTCCGCCTTCCCTTGCGGCTCAATCAGTTACAACGGCGGCGGGCATAGCTAGGACACTCGTTAGTTCCCGTAGCTAACGTTCCTAGCGTTGTTAACAATCCGAGTAACCGTCTACACTGGATTCAGTTTATGCGGCAACCAAGTAACCCACTGTTCGTTATTGCACTTTTGGCTCTTCCGATGAGCGCGGCGCCGCCGGCCAAGCCCACCCCGTGGTACTTGGAGCCGGTCCATCGACCGGCGGTTCCCGCCAGCGCCGGTCAATCCGTGAATCCAGCCGTGAATCCAATTGACGCTTTCATCGCCGCCAAGCTGAAGGACAAAGGCTTGCAGGCGGCGGGCCCGGCTTCCAAGTCCGCGTTGCTGCGCCGGGTCTATCTGGACCTGATCGGGATTCCCCCGACGCCCGCCGAGCAGGAGGCTTTCCTGGCGGACACCACGCCCGGCGCCTATGAAAAGGTTGTGGACCGGTTGCTGGCGGACAAGCAGCACGGGGTGCGGTATGCCCGGCGCTGGCTGGACGTCCTCCGCTATGCCGATGTGGACGACACCATGGCTGCCGCCTCGGGAATACATTACTGGCGCGACTGGGTGATCACCGCGTTGAACGAGGATCTTCCTTATGATAAATTCGTCCGCGCGCAATTAACCGGTTACCGTGACGGCGAGTACACCACGATTAACGAAAACGGCAATCGGCGGCGCGCCCTTCCCCGTCCGTTCGATCTGTTCGCCCTGGGCTTCATCGCGCGCGGGCAGGTGACCCGCGACGGCAAAGACACCAAGGAGCTTCAGACGGCTGCGGTGGAGACCGTGTCGACGGCATTCATGGGCCTCACCGTCGGCTGCGCAAAGTGCCACGACCATAAGTTCGATCCCATCTCCCGCAACGATTTCTATGCGATGAAGGCTCTGTTCGATCCGCTGGTTGTCAAGCGGGTGCGGCTGGCGTCCGAAGAGGACACCATCAGGTATGACGTCGCCTACAGCGATTACGAGAAGAAGAAGGCGGCAGCCGATAAACAGGTGGAAGACTTGATCGCGCCCTACAAGGCGCAGTTGTTCGAACATTTGATGCAAACGCTGACGCCCGATGTCCAGGCGGTATTCCGCAAGCCGGAAAAGCAGCGCACGGCAGCTGAAGAAAAGATCGCGGACGACTACCACGTGGTCTTCAAAGTGATGAGCTCCGGGCTCAAAGAGTTCATGCCCGCGGACCTCCTCAAGCAGTACACGACGTTGCAAAAAGCCTCGGATGCGGTTCGTGCCCCAACGCCGCTGCCTGAGTTTTGGGCTGTGGAAGAGGACTCTGAACGGCTAAAGGAACCCAGTTACATTCTGACCAATGGCGAGCCGGATCAACCGGAGAAGGATAAGCCTGTGGAGCCGGGCTTCCCGTTTGAGCCAAAGGGAACCGAGTTCCGCGACGGCCGCCGGGAGACGTTTGCCGAGTGGTTGGTTGCTCCCGAAAACCCGCTGTTCGCACGCGTGGCGGTGAACCGGTTATGGGGGTGGCACTTCGGAAAGGGTTTGCAGGCGAATCCAAGCGATTTCGGTCTGTTGGGCGGCCGGCCATCGCATCCTGAATTGCTGGACTGGCTGGCGTCGGAGTTCGTGGCGAAGGGCTTCAGCATGAAGGCAATCAACAAACTGATTGTCATGTCCGATACATATCGGATGTCATCGGCCGCCGTCCCCGCGGCAGCGGCGCAGGATCGCGCAATCGATCCCGCGGACAAGATGCTCTGGCAGTTCCCACTCCTTCGATTGGACGCCGAGACCATTTGGGATTCGATTTTCTCCGACGCGCAAAGTCTAGATCCGAAAGTCGGCGGCAAGTCATTCCAGGTTGCGAGCGAAGAGGGCGGCAGGGGGCGAGGGGCTCAGGGGCCGGACGCCGCAGCGAAATCGAGCGACCTGCAGCGCCGCGGAATCTATATCCAGCGCGGCTACCATCAGAGTATGGATGTGATGCCGAACTTCCTTCTGGCTTTTGATGCAGATGACGGACGAGTGCCCTGTCCCGAGCGGACGCGCACCGTAACCGCCCCGCAGAGTTTGTTTCTGATGAATGACAAACTGGTTACCGACGCCGCGGCCCGGCTGGCGGAGCGTCTGCGGAAGGAGAGCGGCGGAGACATCCCGCATGCCATCGATCTGGGTTACCGGATCGCGCTTGCCAGGGCGCCGTCTGCGAGAGAAAAAGATAGCGCTCTTACTTATGTCGATGGCGATCCTTCGCGACTTAAGGGTTTTACCTGGCTGTTATTTAATCTGGACGAGTTTTCCTATGCACGATGAATATCCATGCGGTCGAATTTCACGACGAAACGCGCTGTACCGGTTCGGTTTACTAGGGCCGGCGATTGGCGCAATCTGGGGCCAGGATAACAAGGCAGCTCAAGCCCCTGCGGACGCACAGAAACCTCCGCAGAAGGCAAAGTCGGTCATCCTTCTGTTCATGTGCGGGGGCGTCAGTCATATTGACACCTTCGACCCGAAGGACAATAAATTTGCCGGGAAGATCATGGACGCCATCGGGTTCGGCGACAATCTCGCCCCACGCAAACGTCCCGTGATTCCGTGCCGCAGGACGTTCAAGAACTATGGAGAATCCGGCATCCCTGTGTCCGATTGGTATCCCAACGTGGGCGGGGTGATCGACGAGATTGCGGTCGTGCGATCCTTCTGGTCGCATGAGACGAATCACTTCCCGGCGGTGATCGAGACCACCACCGCGCATCGGGGCCGTCAATTCGATTGGCCGACAATGGGCAGTTGGGTCTCTTACGCGCTTGGTTCGGCGAATCAGAATCTGCCGACTTTCGTGAACATGGGGCGGCCTTCTTCCTCGGTACAGTTGAGCGGAGGCTTTATGGGCGCGACCTTCGCCGCAACGCCATTTCAAACCGGCGAGACCCCGATTCGCGATCTGAACCCGCCCGCGGATCTCAGCGCGGCTGAGCGCACCCGGCAGATGGAAACATTAGCCAAGATGAATCAGGAGTTTCGCGAAGAGTACGCTCTGAATAGCGACATTTCGGCGAGACTGAAGGCCTATGAGTTAGCCGCCCGCATGCAGCTATCCGCCCCGCCGCTGGTCGATTTCGCCAATGAGCCGAAGAGCGTATTGGACCTCTATGGCATCGGTGAAAAAGATACCACCGACTTCGGCCGCCAGTTATTGCTGGCCCGCAGGATGGTGGAAAAGGGCGTCCGCTTCATTCAGATCTGTCACGCCGGCGGCGGCAATGGATCCTGGGACGCGCATGTAGATATGGCGACGCATGAGCCGCTCTGCCGCGCGACGGATAAACCTATCGCCGGATTGATCAAGGACCTCAAGGCGCGGGGTATGCTGGACAGCACTCTTATCGTTTGGACTACGGAGTTCGGCCGGACGCCCTGGTCGCAACACGACGATAAAGGCCGCGATCATAATGCGATGGGATATACATCGTGGTTCGCGGGCGGCGGCATCAAGGGCGGCACGGTACACGGCGCGACCGATGAGGTCGGCTATCAGGCAGTCGAAAACCGGCATTACTGCAGCGACATCCACTCGACAATCGTGAATCAGATGGGTCTCGATTATAAGAAAATGGACTTCCAGTACAATGGCCGCACCTTCCATCTGATTGAAGAAGGCGACGGACCGATTCGACAGATTATTGCTTAGTTCTGCGCATGCTCCGCAAAGGCACGATGTGAATCGAAGAGCGTTTATCGCGGCCACCGCTGCTTCTCTCGCACACCTGTCGGCCGCCAACTCGCCATGGGGCGGCCCGGTGCTTGACATCCACCTTCACCCACGGTCCGGTGACGCGACGGAGACGCAGCATCTCGATGGAACCGGTTGCACCCAGGCCGTTCTTCTACCCAGCCGCAACAGTGAAGATCATTGCAAGGAAGTGATGGGCCGCGAGCCTGGGCGCTACATCCGCTTCACGAATTCCGCTCCGGAGTCCGCCGACTCAGTCGAGCATCTGCGCGCCGGAGTCAAAAACGGGGCCGCGGGAATTGGCGAGCTGAAATTTTCGGGGGCTTTGGACGCGCCGGAGGTTCTTCGGATTTATGACCTCGCCGCGGAACTGGATGTTCCAGTACTGATTCATTTTCAGGAGAATGCATCTTTCACGGGCTTTGAGCGGCTACCGGCAATTGTGAAGCGCTATCCGAGGACTCGCTTCATCGGGCATGCGAATTCCTGGTGGGCAAATATCAGCAGCGCGAACGACAATAAGTCCGGCTATCCCGACGGACGAATTCAGCCGGGCGGTCTTACGGACCGGCTATTGGCCGATTACCCCAACGTGTATGGGGATCTCTCGGCGAACTCGGGGCGGAATGCGTTGGCGCGCGATCCGGAGTTCGCGGCCGGGTTTCTGGAGCGCCACAAGACCAAGCTGATATTCGGCAGCGACTGCGGATGCCTGGACGGCCATGGCGCCGGGCAGCAGCAGGGCGGCGCGCTGAAGGGGAAGTGCACGGCGCAAGAGACGCTTGCGTTATTGAAGAGACTCGCGCCACCAGCGCTATTCCGGAGAATCTGCTACGACAATGGAGCGCGATTTTACGGGCTTGCCAATGCCGGCAATTGACGTTAGAGCCGGGCGTAACGTCGATTGAGCCATGAATGTATGTCGATGTGGATCAATAAGTTCACCGTCCTAACGTTGTCGTTACCTTGTAATTCCAGCCGCACACTTATGTCTTCAGGAGATTCGCATGAGTAACATGGATACCAGCCCAAACGCCAACTCACCAACCAAGCCCGCCATATCCGGGATCTCCCGGAGGGAGCTGATGCTCACTGCTGGAGCCGGTCTGGCCGCAGTGAGGTCTCTGTCTGCCCAGGACGCAGCGTTGACCGCGCGGCAGGTCGTCGAGCGCATCCAGAAGAATGTCGGCATTCCATGGCGGGAGCAGACTGTCGACAATTTCAAGGATGGCAGTAATCCGGACCGGCCCCTTACCGGCATTGCGACGACCATGGTGGCGACGTTTGAGTTATTGCACCGGGCGGCCGCCGCAAAGAGAAATCTCATCATCGTCCACGAGCCGACTTATTACAGCAATCTCGACGATCCCAAAGATGTATCGAGCGACCCCATGTTCCGCCTCAAGCGGGATTTC
>JBEKNN010000445.1:0-5697 GCA_049522755.1 Bryobacteraceae bacterium
TCGGCCGCGGCCACCGAGAACAGAAAAGCAGTCGGCAGGGATTTTGGTCTTTTAGGGGGGCCAAATGAGAGCATCGAAGTGGGCCAAATCGAGTTGACAAACTCAGCCCGGACGAGCCAAACTGCTGGTGGCGGCACTCCGTTCCTTTTTCCGCTACCTGCGGAGCCGCGGAGAAATCTCGCTGGAACTGGCGGCCTGCGTGCCCACCGTACCCAATTGGTCGAGGTCGACATTGCCCAAATTCCTCCCACCAGGAACGGTACAGCGCGTCTTGACTCGTTGTGATCGCCGGGTTCCCCTGGGCCGCCGAAACTACGCAATCTTACTGCTGCTCGCCAGGCTGGGCCTGCGGGCCGGAGAAGTCGTTGCGCTCAACTTAGAGGATATAGATTGCCAAATGACCGTTCACGGCAAAGGTGGTCGGTCCATCCAAATGCCGTTGCCCGCCGATGTCGGTGAGGCTATCGCTGCATACCTGCGTAACGGTCGGCCGCATTGCTCCAGCAGACGAGTTTTCATTCGCGCCAAGGCTCCGTTAGGCGGGTTTGCCAGCTCGGTGGCAATCTGCGTCATCGTCATGCGGGCTCTGCAAAGAGCAGGCGTGGCGTCGGCACGCAAGGGCGCGCATTTGTTTCGCCACACGCTAGCCTGCGACCTGCTCCGGCAAGGATGCTCCCTGGATGAAATTGGTGAACTGCTACGGCACCAAAGTCCCAACACGACGGCGATCTACGCCAAGGTGGACCTGGCTGCCTTGCATTCTCTGGCGCTGCCGTGGCCGGGAGGGAGTCGATGACAGATCTACGAAAAGGGATTCGCGACTACCTGATGTTGCGCCGCGGCCTGGGATTCAAACTGGTCAAACACGAAGCCGGGCTGGAAAAGTTCGCATCTTTCCTGGAGCGGAAAGGCAGAGCTCACATTACGAGCGAACTCGCGCTGGAGTGGGCAACACTGCCTGCTGATCACCAGCCCTGCCAGTGGACTGCGCGGCTGACCATTGTGCGAGGCTTCGCCCGATACTGGAGCGCTGTGGACCCGGTGACCGAAGTTCCGCCTTTGGGCCTGCTGCCATACCGGCCGACCCGCGCTCGGCCGTACTTCTATTCCGATCAGGAAATCCAGCAACTGCTGAAGGCTGCCAAAGCTCGGCCTTCCTGTGACCCGCTGCGGCCCTGGACATACTACTCTTTCTTCGGATTGTTAGCGGTCACAGGCCTCCGGCTCAGTGAGGCGTTGAACCTTCGTGCCGAGGATCTGGACTGGTCCGAAGGCATCCTCACCATTCGGGAAGCCAAGTTTGGCAAGTCCCGTCTGGTGCCGCTCCACGCCTCGACTTGTAAGGTTCTGGCTGATTACGCCAAACGGCGGGATCGTCGCTTTGGCCCGCGAACAGGGGCGCACTTCTTCGTGAATAAGAATGGCAACCGGCTAGACAAAGGCGAGGTTCATCGCACGTTCTATGTACTGTCTCGATAAATTGGATTGCGCGCTGCGGAGGCCAGTCACGGCCCGCGCCTGCACGATTTCCGGCACCGTTTCGCAGTGGAGACTTTACTTCGCTGGTATCGAAACGGCGAAGACCCCAAGCGGCGCTTGCCAGTCCTGTCCACCTATCTCGGGCACGCGCACGTCACCGACACCTATTGGTATCTGACGGGCACTCCGGAACTGTTGGGAGCGGCCGGAAAGCGGCTGGAAAAGAGATGGGAGGGCCTAAATGCTGGACGCTAATTTTCCCGCCTTGCTGCAGTCGTTCTTTACCACCCGCCTCATGGCCCAGCGGAAGGTCAGCCCCCACACGATCGCCTCCTACCGGGACACGTTTCGCCTGCTGCTGCAGTTCGCACAGAAACGACTACGCAAAGCGCCGTCCCAGTTGAGCCTGGAAGACCTCGATGCCTCCTGAAGGCCTGCCACTGACCGTCGCTGCCAAGTTCCGATCTGAGGACCGGCCTTCACCCTCCCGGTAAAGTCAGTCTCGAACGAAAAAAGAATACTGTTTTCCGTTGCCGGTCGCGAGCCCCTCATTCAGAACATTGGCCGGTAAACACGGCGCATCCGGAAGTTGGGCTCCAATGCGCTTGAGTTCAGACCCCCGCGCGGTCCGGTCAGCCTGAGTCGCGTTCTGGGAGATGACGAGTCTGGCGAGAACAGCCTCCTGCGACGCTCCCCAGAATCCCGCAGCGCCAGCCGCACTGCATTCGCCGCCTGGGTTGCGTCCGCGCTCAACCTTCCAGCTCCCCGGTTGTTGGTACCCGTGCTCGGAGCCTGCCGGCCGCCTCGGGCATATGGTGAAGTGTGCATCTGGCGAGCGGCAAGCTCAGCGCCGCAACTCCAACCGCATTTCATCCGTGGCCCTCGTGGGCGCCCGATGAGATTGAACGTCTCGTCCTGATTTCCTTACACGAACCCAACTCCGACACTTGCGACATCTCTCTCCGACACGCAATGACTGCAGAACGTTAGAACCGGGTGTTAGCGCTGCGCAAAGTCAACATCCTCGCCGCAGCACAAACAGCCTGGCATGCGGGCGCCAGCCGTACGGTCGGCGTCATCGAACAGCCCGTGTTCGCCCGAGAATTTCTTCCACTATTCCATTTTACGGTTGGTTTGGAACGGAAGCTCGCATTTCTCTCGCGCTGGCGCGTCCCAGGATCAATCGCCGTGGGACTCCGAGGGGCATGGGTACGGGCGATTTTGGCGTGCGCGGCCGTCTGCCGGCCCGAGTGGGAGTTCGCGCTTAACCTTCAAGCTCCCCCGTCGTCGGTCCACGTCGTGGGAGGCCGCCGGCCACTTCGCGCATATGGTGAAATGCGCGCGCATATTGCGCCCGGTGAGCTGAGCGCCGCAGCCCCAACCGCATTTCATCCGCGGCGCCCGACTCACGGAGAGCCGGATGGGGTCGCATTGGCTTGCAGCTCCCAGCTCACTGGGTACCAGATGCGCGCGCCCTTCTCACTATGCCCGAAGCGGCCGGCAGGTTCTTCCCACGTGGACCGAGGAGGGAGGCGCCCGAAGGTTAAGCGTGGCCGCCCACAGGGGCCGCGCGGTGCCGGCCGGTTCGGGCATTTCGTAAAGTGCGCGCATCCGGCTCGCCGTGGGCCGGGTGCCGCAGCGCCAGCCGCACAGCATTCGCCGCCCGGCGGGTGTCCGCGCTTGGCCTTCGAGTTGCCCTCGGTCCCCGTGCTCGGAACCTGCCGGCCGCTTCGCGCATATGGTGAGGTGCGCGCATATTGCGCCCGGTAAGCTGAGCGCCGCAACGCCAACCGCAGGGCATGCGCGGCCCTAGAGAGCCGAAACCCGCAATTCCCTCGCGCTGGCGTACCCCAGGATCAATTGTTGGAGGCCTCCGAGGGGTATGGGCGCGGGCGATTTGGCACAGGCCAATGTGTCGTTTCCCCGATCCCCGTTCCCTGCCAATTGCGACGTCGCCGGAGGCGTCGGGATCGATCCGGACTCTGAACGAGTGGCTGACCATCCGCCCGCTGGACCCGGTAAGTACTACGGCGTTACTCGGGAGCAATCAGGGAGCAATGGTCCGATCCCGCCGCCTATGAATCTGTGCTAGAGAGGGTCCTGCCACTCGGTGGAGAAGTAGCGTTTGGGTATCGGCGTGGCCACATGGCGAGCGGTCCAGCCCTGCGTGCGGCCACTCAGTGAGTGGCGGGCAGCCCAACGACGATGAGAACCGCGTAGTCCTGCTTGCGGCAGCCGTTCACGACGGGCATGGCCGCCCCTGGACTCACCGGAAAACCCTTGGTCCGAACGTTCGCGGGTGAGCACGAGCTTTTAGCCGTCGTCGGCGTGTAGCGTGCGGAGCGGCATCCAAGATGGGTAACATCGTTGAGGGTCGCGCCGTCGGCGAGTTCCCATCGCTGATTGCCGTCCTTGTCCTTGGGATGAATTGTCAGCACGGTCGTCACCTCGCGGTCGCCCGTGACGAGGTATTGCCCGGGAGCCAGCGGAAAGCTCGGCTTCTCCATGATCAAGCCGTGTTCCTCCAGCCACCAGTCCTCCGCGTCGAATTTCCACTGTGCCGGCGCCACACCATCCGCCTTCAATTTCGGGTAGTGGTCCAGTTTGCAAGCGCGCGGGCCCGGGTCCTGGTTCCAGAAACCCCAGGATTGCGCGCCGTTGCCGGAGGTGGCCCCGGCGTCTCCCAGCGCCGCGATGTACTGCGGCTCTATGGGTCTGAACTTCGAAACGTCCACGCCTGACGCCTGCTGCAGGTCGGCCGCCAACATGAGAGATACCATGAACAGGGCCGGGCGGCTCAAGGACGGCACGAGGTGGCGGAATTTCATGCGATTGCTCCTTTGGACGATCTGATGACATCCTACACCAACGCGCGCCCCGAAGCTTGCCTCATGGTGGGCCTTACCCTCGGCACGACCTTAGGACTCCTCGCGTCACGGTGCCGCACCTCGCCGATGTGGCGCGCTTGGTATTTCAGCTCGATGGTTCCCGGCACGCGGTATCCCTACGGTGGGCGGTCCGACTCCGTCGCGCCGATGAATGAGAGATAGGTTCGGGCTGTGCGGTCAAGAAGGTGCTGAAACGCTGAATGCACTAGAACTGGAAGCTCTACAGGTACGCAAGTTCCGCGATCCCCTGGAGTCGGCGAGCGTTTATCGAGGTCTGCGCGGTTTCAATTGAGATGCCGTAGGCGGATAACGCGCTATCCGGACAATGGGCACGACTTCCTCCCCTTTGACCGGGTCGTTGGTCCCAAGTCGCGTTGGGGGAGATCATCTTTTGTCGAGTGCCGGCGCTCGTGATGGACGCGAACGCCGTATCCAGGGCGCTACAGGTAGTACGAACTATCACCCGAAACGCGGGGGTTAGCTGCCGATGCCCGTTTCGCGGCGGACTATTTTGGTCAATTCGGCGTGCAGATGTGCACTGAAGGGATCTTCTTTCTCAGGCCAGACATAGACTTCAAAGCTGCCGTCCACATTGATCCCGATCAGCCCGACATTGGCGCGCTTGAACCAGTCGGCGTTAGCCACAGCGGGTTTCTTGCGGGCATTGTCGAGGACAAGGAACGAAAGCGTTGCGAAGCTCCGGTACCTGAAGGCTTGGGCGAGGCCCGCCGCCAGTCCGATAGTTTCATCTCGAAGGATCTGGCGAAAGAATCCGGCATCGAGACTCCTACCCGGGAGCAGTTGGCAAAGCTGGACCGCAAACGGAAGAAGAAGGGCAACAACGACGACTGGAAGAACGCACGATCCCGATGCGCTTGAGAAAGTCGTCGTAACCCTGACCGTTATCCCGACGGACGATCGAGCGCAACGCCGCGTTGGCTTCCAAAGTGGTTCCGTCCACCGAGACGGTGTTCCCCTTCGGCAAACCCTCTTCAGCCAGCATGCCCAGAACCCACAGGAAAACCTGGCGATGGGTTTCCACATCGATCAGACGGCGCGTTCGCGAAATCGTTGAGTGGTCCGGCGTTGACTGACCGAGCTCATAACCTAAAAAAGACCGTAAAGCCAGCGAATCGGCTGTCCGCCACGCAATGCCCCGCTCGGAATCTATGCCTTCAAAATACCCAACCAGAAGTGCACGAAAGTAAACTCCGGGCGCCACGCCCGGACGACCCGTCTTCGCATAAAACGATTCGCATGCCGACTCGGCGAATGCGTCAAATCCCCGCTTACTCAATATTCTGTTCAGACGCGCATAGAAAGGGTGGCC
>JBEKNN010000446.1:0-5657 GCA_049522755.1 Bryobacteraceae bacterium
ATGGCGGGATGGATGCCGAATTCTTCGAGCGACTCGGTGGTGGTGGGGCCGATCGACGCCACCATGCACTTGGCCAACCCCGCCCGCGCCGCCGGCTCGATTCCCATCTCTTCCGCCACGCGCAGCAGATGCTCAATCTGCACAGCGGTAGTGAACATGGCGATATCGAATGCGCCGGCAGCCAGGCGGCGCACGGCTTCGCGCAGCGGCGCGGTATCTTCCGGCAGCCCGTATTGGTAGACGCGCACGGGCGTCACTTCCGCGCCGCGCGCGCGCAAAGCTTCCAGCAGATCCTGGTTCGACCGCCCGTATTCCTGTACCGCGATGCGCCGCTCCGGACGCCCTTCGGTGGCCTTCAGCACTTCGCGCCAGGTATTCGGCTCAGGCGCGATGATGTCGGCCTTCAACCCCATCTCGCGAAGCGCCGCGACCGGTTTGGGACCGCGAGCCACCACGGTCAATTTGCGTAGCGCATCGGCGAACGACGTTTCCTGGTACGCTTCGGAAATCGCGCGATTCATCTGCCGCGTGCCTACGCCCGTCAATAGGGCTATCATGTCGAAATCGCTGTCGAACAGGCGTTCCGCGAAATCCGTCAGCGCGGCATTCTCTTCAATGGCGACTTCGCGCATAGAGGGCGCGACGAACGGCTCGCCGCCCTGCCTGCGGATCAACTCGGCAATTTCCGGCGCCCGCCGGCTTTCCAGCGCGAGCACGTGTTTCCCTTCAAAGGACATGCCCGATTATAAATAGAAGTGCATGAGGTTGGCCGCTGTACGTTCGCTCACCGCGGTTTCGATGTCCGCCGCGCTGGCTGTTTCAGTCCGCGCGTGGGCGGGACCCTTCTTCGTGGGACCGCTGCGATTCGCGTCGCCCATGGGGATGGAAAGTCTCTGTGCCGGCGCGTTTCTCGCCATCGTGCTGCTGCAATCCCAGCGTTCCGCCGCGTTCGCCAAGGGCGCTGCGGCGGACGAGCCCGCCAAGCCTGACGAGCCCGCGGCGTGGTTCCACATCGCGCCTCTACTCGCGGCGCTGGCAGTGGTCGCGGTGGTATTCATACCCAGCCTGCGCGACCCTTTCTTGAGCGACGATTACATCCTGGTGAGCCGCGCCACGCTGGACCCCGCGCGCATCCTGGCGGTATTTCACACGCCCGGCGGCGATGGCTCGTTCCGCCCGCTTGGCTATCTCTACTTTGCGCTGCTCCGCCACTTCGGCGGCGTGGATCCGTTGAAGTGGCACGCCTGCGCGCTGACGGTGCATCTGATTAACTGTGCGCTGCTATACGCGATTGTGCTCAGTAGTGGGGCGGACCCCCTGGTCCGCACGGGTCCCCCTGGACCCGTTCTTCGCCAATGTAAGCCGGCCAGGGGGCCGGCTGCGGACCAGGGGGTCCGCCCTACTTTTCTCGCTTTTACCGCAGCCGTGCTGTTCGGCCTCAATGGCACGCGGCCAGAGGCGGTTGCCTGGACTGCGGGCAATTTCGATCTTCTCGCCTGCGCATTCACGCTCGCCGCGACGCTTGCCGTACTACGCCGCCGCATCGCGCTCGCGGCGCCGCTGCTGTTCCTCGGCATCCTGTGCAAAGAAAGCGCGTACGCGGCGCCGGCTGTCATCTTCGGATTCGCCGCCGCCGGCAACCGGCTGCGCGATTCACGGGTTCGACTCGGTTTAATCGCCAGCATCGCCATCAGCGCCCTAATGTTCGCCTACCGCTGGAGCCTGTTCCACGGCCCCGGCGGCTACATCGACGCTGCCACGGGACAGCCGCAGGTGCTCTCTTTCCACCTTGGCGCCACACTGAAGGCGCTGTTCTTGCGCGTGTGGGCCAACCTGCTTTTTCCGGTCAACTGGGATGCCTCGGCCAAGAGCGCAACGCTTGCCGCGGCTTTGCTGTTCGGATCGGGCGCGCTCCTATACGCTGCATTCGGCAACCGGCTATCCCTCCGGATTGCGCTATCGATGCTCGCGCTGACCATCGGTGCGCTCTTGCCTGCTTACCATCTGGCGCTGATCGGCGACAACCTCAACGGGTCGCGCATCCTCTACATGCCGGCGGTTGGCTTCTGCGTGCTTTGCGCACAACTGGTGCAGACCAGGCGGCTCGCTGCAACTGCGTTGATGGTTTGTACCGCCGCAATCCTGCTGCACAATCTGGACGCCTGGCATCGCAACGCGGTTCTGGCCGATCGGGTGTGCGCCGGCGTGACATCTCAGGCGCCGGTTCACGATCTCAACGGCGTAGTGTTCTTCGCTAATGGGTATAAGGAGTGCGTGGAAATGAACGTGGAGCGAGCCCATAGCCGGCCCGCGCTACCACGTCGTTAGCACCGGGTATTGGGCGATGTTCTTCATTTCGACGCTGAGACGCAGAGATGGGCGCAGAGAACGCGTAAGCCTTTTTTCAGTCTTCTCTGCGTTGGCTCAGCGTCTCGGCGTCTCTGCGTCGAAGAACGCTTGGGTGCGACAATGACAGCTTGGGAGATATCCATTGCCGCACGCTTCGCGCATCCGCCGCCAACTGGGCCTCGCCGGAGGCGCCGTGGTCATGACCTTGAACGCGCAGACTCCAACTCTGCCCACTCCCCCTGTGGCGCCGGTTAAGGAACATCGCGAGGTTCGGCACGGCGCTGCCGTCGTCGATCCCTATTACTGGCTGCGCGAGAAATCTAACCCCGAGGTCGTCCATTACCTGGAAGCCGAGAACACCTACACCGAGGCGATGACCAGGAATCTCAAGCCGTTTCAAGATGCGCTTTACACCGAGATGCTGGGACGCATCAAGCAGACGGATCTTAGCGTGCCCGTCCGCCGCAGCGGCTATTTCTATTACGCGCGCACCGAGGAAGGGAAACAGTATCCCATTCAATGCCGGCGCAAGGGCAGCATGGACGCGCCCGAAGAAGTGCTGCTGGACCCCAATGAGCTGGAGAAGACCCACAAATACGTCGGCATCGGCGCGTTCGTGGTCAGTGACGATTCGAACCTGCTGGCGTACACCGTGGATTTCACCGGCTTCCGGCAATACGCCCTGCAGGTGAAGGATCTGCGCACCGGGAGCACGCTGCCCGACACCGCCGAACGCGTCACGTCGGTGGTGTGGGCCGCCGACAATCGCACGCTCCTTTTCACCACGGAAGACGAAACCACCAAGCGATCGGATAAGCTGTGGCGGCACACGCTGGGCGCGGCCGCGCCGGAGCAGCTGTACGACGAGAAGGACGAGTTGTACGACATCGGCGTGGATAAGACGCGCGACCGGAAAATGATTGTGCTCGGGATCGAGGCCAAGGACACGAGCGAGTGCCGCTACCTGCGCGCGGACCAGCCAGACGGCAGCTTCACGATGTTTCTGCCGCGCCAGAACAAGCGCCGGTATTACATCGACCATCGCGAGGGCCTGTTCTACATCCGGACCAATAAAGGCGGCCGCAACTTTGAGATCATGACTGCGCCGGAAAGCGATCCGGCCGAGAAGAACTGGAAAAGCTTCCTGCCGCACGACGATAACGTGCGCTTGCAGGACATCGACCTGTTCCACGATTTCGCCGTGGTCATCGAAAAAACCCAGGCGGTGGACCGGCTGCGCGTCTACGATTTTCACGGCAAGACGTGGACGCCCATCGCTTTTCCGGAGCCCGTCTACGCCGCGTCTCCGGCCGGAACGCCGGAGTACGAATCGTCCACCTACCGCTACAACTATCAGAGCTTCATCACCCCGCCCAGCGTTTACGATTACGATGTGAAATCGGGCAAATCGGCGCTGCTGAAGCGCCAGGAAGTGCTGGGCGGGTACGATCCGTCGCAGTATTCCTCCGAGCGGCTTTGGGCCACGGCGCGCGACGGCACGAAAGTACCTATATCGATCGTGTATAAGAAGGGCTTCGAGCGCAATGGCCGCGGGCCGCTGTTTCTCTATGGATATGGATCCTACGGCTTCGGCACGCCGGCGACGTTTTCGAGCGCGCGGCTCAGCTTGCTGGACCGCGGCATGGCTTACGCCATCGCGCACATCCGCGGCGGCGACGAAATGGGCGAAAAGTGGCGGGAAGACGGCATGTTGATGAAGAAGAAGAATACCTTTGATGACTTCATCGATAGCGCCGAGTATCTGATCGCGCAGAAGTGGACATCGAAGGACCGCCTGGTGATTGAGGGCGGCAGCGCCGGCGGCCTGCTGATGGGCGCGGTGGTGAATATGCGGCCCGATCTTTTCCACGCCGTGCACCTGGCGGTGCCGTTCGTGGATGTGATGAACACCATGATGGACGCGTCGCTGCCGCTCACTGTCGGCGAATATCTGGAGTGGGGCAACCCCAACGAGAAGGCGGCTTACGACTATATGAAGACCTACAGCCCGTACGATAACCTGGAAAAACGCGCTTATCCGGCGATGCTGGTGACCACCAGCCTGAACGACAGCCAGGTGATGTACTGGGAACCGGCGAAATACGTGGCGCGATTGCGTACGCTGAAAACGGATTCCAACGTGCTACTGCTGAAGATCAAGATGGACCCCGCCGGACATGGCGGCGCGTCGGGGCGGTATGACCGGCTGCACGACCAGGCGTTCGAATACGCGTGGATGTTGTCGCAGGTGGGGATTGCAAGGTAAAGTAAGCGGCGTTGCGCGCTATTCGTCCGTAATGTCGAACTCAAGGAGTCTCTTTTCGTGAACTTATCCATAATGGGCCGGACCGTGGTATGTCTGGCAGCAACGGCACTTTTATTCACGCCTGTATCGGGTATGGCCCAGGTGAAAGCGCCGGCGCCGGGGACCATTACGACTATCGCCGGCAGCCAATCGCTGGGCATAGGCTATACGGGCGATGGCGGACCCGCGACCAGCGCACAGTTGAATTTACCGTACTATGCGGCATTTGTAGGAGGGAATCTATATATCGCGGACCAGGTGAATAACGTAATCCGTTATGTCGATGGCGCGACCGGGATCATCACCACGATTGCGGGTGATAACATTGGCGGATACACAAATGATGGCATCGCGGCGACCACTTCCGAGGTGTGGTTTCCATGCGGAGTAGCGGTGGATTCGTCGGGGAACTTGTACATTGCCGACACGAATAACAACGCCGTCCGAAAGGTGGCGGCCGGCACGGGAATCATTACGACGGTTGCCGGCCTCGAGTCGACGCCCGGTTATAACGGCGACGGCAGCGGGGCGCTGAGCGCGTCGCTGATGAAGCCTTCGAGCGTGGTTTTCGATAGCGCGGGGAATATGTATATCGCCGATTCGGGGAATAACGTAATCCGCAGGGTGATCGCGTCCACTGGGAATATTTTCACGTACGCCGGAGACTTCAACACTCCCGGGTACACCGGGGATGGCAAGCCAGCCACTAACGTAGGAGTGGGACTTAACGACCCGGTGGCGATTGCGTTGGACGCGGCCGGCAACTTGTACATTGCCGACAGCAACAATAGCGTGATCCGCAAGGTGACGGCGACCAGCGGGATCATCACCACCATCGCGGGCACCGGAACCTTCGGTTATTCAGGCGATGGCGGCCCCGCGGTACACGCGCAGCTGGACCATCCCAAAGGCGTGGCCGTAGACTCCGCGGGCAACGTTTATATTTCCGACACGCTGAACAGCCGCATCCGCGTGGTTGCGCCCAACGGAACAATCAGCACCG
>JBEKNN010000447.1:0-5646 GCA_049522755.1 Bryobacteraceae bacterium
GAGATTCGCCGCGAAAATCCAGGCTAGTGACTGTTTCCACCGAAACGTTCAGTATGGCGGCGGTTTCCTCCACGCTTAATCCACCAAAATAGCGGAGCTCCACAGTTTTCGCCTTTCGGGCATCGGATTTCATCAATTCATCGAGTGCGTCATTCAGGGCAATCAAACGCGTGTCCTTTTGGTCGGTTGAATCCAAAGATTCGTCGAGGTCAATCCGGCACAAACCGCCGCCATGTTTGGACGACATCCGCTTACGCGCGGCATCCACCAAAATCCGGCGCATCATCTGGGCGCAGATCGCGAAGAAATGCGCTTTGCCCGTCCAATGGACGTTCTGGGCGTCGATCAGACGCAGATACACCTCATGGACTAGCGCTGTTGCTTGCAGAGTGTGGCCCTGGCGCTCGCCTTGCATGAAATTCGCGGCGGTACGGCGGAGTTCGCGATAGACGCGAGGCGTCAAGGCCTCTAGCGCTTGTTGGTCCCCGCTCGCCCAGGCCAGAAGAAGTTGCGTAGTTTCAGAAACCTGAGGATTCAAGTGATTCATCGATGATGTTACCGCAAAAAAATGCACATGCCCTTACGGTTTCGACCGCGGTTTCTCGCGTGTAGGTCATAGCGATATGTAACGAGCCTGCTTTCCTCGCCCGAGAACCGTGCCATCGACTCACAATCGCTCCCCAGACGCCGCGACCGCGGCACAGGAGAACAATCAATGAACGCATCGCAAGAAACCAAACACAGTGGCAGCCCCATCGCGAATGTATCGGGTTTATCACAACAGCTAAGGCGATATTCCTACGTGATATTGATAGCTGCCTTTGCCGCCGGCCCGGCGTTCCCGCAGACGACTCCACCCTTATCGTCGAACGTCAGCGTTTACGCCACCGGGCTGAATAATCCTCGCGGAATGAAATTCGGTCCCGACGGCGCTCTTTACGTCGCTGAGGGCGGAATGGGTGGAACCGCGTCTTCGGTTGGGGTTTGTGCACAAGTGGTGGCTCCCATTGGGCCGTACACGGGAGGAAACACAGGGCGCATCTCCAGAATCGGCTTGCAGGGCGCCCGGTCAACCGTAGTGGACGGCCTGCCTTCCAGTCAGACCAGCAGCGCGCAGGGCTCACTGGTGAGCGGCGTCGCGGATGTAGCCTTCGTAGGATCGACAATGTACGCTCTCATCTCCGGCGGCGGATGCTCGCATGGGCTGCCGAGTTCTCCCAACGGCGTGATTCAGGTCAACGTCAGTAACGGGACATGGACTCAACTGGCGGACCTGAGTACTTTTATCGCGAGTCACCCGGTGGCCAATCCCTCGTCGGATGATTTCGAGCCGGATGGAACGTTCTATAATCTGATCAGCCTGGGTGACAGGTTGTTCACCACTGAGCCGAATCATGGAGAAATCGACGAAATCGGCATGGATGGTACAGTTCGACGGGTCGTCGATATTTCCGAAAGCCACGGACATATTGTCCCCACCGCGCTGGCCTACGACCGCGACCGATTGTACTTTGGCAACTTGTTTCTGTTTCCCGTCGAGGTTGGATCGGCCAATGTATTCACGTACGGATCGGATAAGCGCATCCATGTTGTAGTGCCGCAATTGACGACCGTGGTGGGGATTGCGTTCGACAGCCAGGACCGGCTGTACGCGTTGGAAATGAGCGCGGGAGCGGGCGGGCCCGGACCAGGTCAAGGAGTGGTACTGCGCCTTGAGTACAACGGCCATCTCACTACCATCGCCAGCGGGCTCACATTCCCCACGGCCATGACGTTCTCACCGAGCGGAACCATTTTGTACGTCACTAACTTCGGCTTTGGGTTTCCCGCCGGGTCCGGACAAATTGTGAGTATTCCAGTGCCCGACTAAGACGCGCCGGAGCGGCCCGAACGATCGGCGAGCCAACTTTCGCGGGTAAGTATGACAGGCGCGCGGTGAAGGTACTACGCACCAGAGAGCGGCGCGACAAAATCGTCACCGAGACTCGCGGCTGTAACCTAACTGATACGGACAGGAACTGGCGGTTACTCCTATGGCACGGGCTCACTTGGTAACAGCCTTATACCTTGCGCAAGTGGAAGCATGACTCCTGAACGCTTGCAACAAATCGAACGAGTGTATCAGGCGGCGCGCGATCGCGAGCCTTCCGAGCGCGCCGCTTACGTCGAGGCGATCTGCGGGGAAGATCACAACCTGTGCGAACAAGTCGAGTCCCTCCTTCGCCATGACGATTCGTCTCCGGATGCGCCCCTGAATCGTCCTGCCTGGCTTGACTTCGGTGGCCCGGAAAGTACGATGGACAAACCCGCTCCCGGCACGCGGCTGGGACCGTATGAAATCGAATGTGCGCTCGGCGCCGGCGGCATGGGAGAAGTATTTCGGGCACGCGACACCCGGCTGAACAGGCACGTGGCGATAAAACGTCTGCACGCGCAGTTCAGTGATCGTTTTGAACGCGAAGCCCGCGCGATTTCTTCGCTCAATCACCCGCACATCTGCACGTTGTACGACATAGGTCCCGATTTTTTGGTGATGGAGCTTCTTGAAGGCGAAACCCTGGCATCGCGCCTCAAAAAGGGACCGTTACCCATTGATCTAATCCTTCAATATGCCGCACAGATAGCCTCGGCCCTCGCCGTCGCCCATGGCAAGGGTATCGTTCATCGGGACCTGAAGCCCGGCAACATCATGCTCACCAGATCCGGAGTAAAGGTGCTCGACTTTGGGCTGGCGAAGACAACCGAAGACGAAACACTGACGCTCGGTGTTCTGGGTACACCTGCATATATGTCCCCTGAACAAAGAGAAGGAAGGCGCTGCGACCACCGCACCGACATTTACGCGTTCGGGCTAATCCTTCGTGAGATGGCCGCCGGAAGACGCGGAACCACTCCGTCGGCAGCAGAGACCCCGCAGTTTAAGCAGTTGGTGGATCGATGTCTTCGCGAAGATCCAGACGACCGATGGCAATCGGCCGGCGACCTCGCCAATATCATCGAGTGGTCGCGGGCCCAATCCGACACTTCACCCGCCACTTCAGCCCGGTCGAAGCCGAGCGCGGACACATGGAAGACGTCGCTGATCATCGGCGCCGCTCTTATCCTCCTGCTTGCGGTCGTCGTGTGGAAGGGGATCATGCCTCGAATGGCAGCCCCTTCGGTCGTGAGGCTCGCATTGGCACTTCCTTCTGAGGGTCTGGTCTCGGACCCAGGCCAGTTGAGCGGGCCGCCGGTCATTTCGCCGGACGGTAAGGTGGTCGTTCTGGCGCTCGCGGCCAATGGCCGTTCTGCCCTTTGGATGCGGCGTCTCGACTCAGATCGCTTCGAGCGTCTCGAAGGGACCGAGGGCTCGGCCAGGCAGCCCTTCTGGTCGCCTGACGGGACGCGAATCGCCTTCTTCGCCGATGGAAAGCTGAAGAAAATCAAAATGCCTCACGGCATTCCGGAGACCCTTTGTGAATTGTCGACCGAAACTGCCCGGGGCGGCGCATGGAGTTCGAAAGGCGTGATTCTCTTTGGAATGAATTATAAAGGCCTGATGCGGGTCTCCGAAAACGGGGGCGATCCCGTCCTCATTGCCGGTCTGGACGATCGTCTCAAGGAGAACTCTCTTCGTTTCCCGCAGTTCCTAGCCGATGGGAATCGTTTCATTTATTTCTCGCGGACTCTCGATCCGCAGAATCACGCAGTTTACCTCGATGCGCTGGACACTGTAGGCAAAGTTCCCCGGAAGAAACTGGCCGCCTCGGATGGACCCTCCGTGCTCGGCCACGACCCCTCATCAGGTCGCGATTTCCTCGTTTTTCCGAAGGACGGCCAGTTGTGGGAACAAGGATTTAATGAGACGGACGGCTCACTCGGCGGCGAGAAGCTCGCCGTTTCAGACGATGTAGGGCAATTCAGTCTCTCAGCGACCGGAACGCTTGTTTTCCGTCGCGCGACGTCGGAGCAAAGCACCCTTACGTGGGTGAACCGCGGTGGAAAGGCCGCAGGCCAGATAGGACAACCAGGTGATTACTGGGATATTGCGTTGTCGCCCGACGAACGCCATGCCGCGGTGCTGAACCACCGAGCCCGTGAAGGGCGTTCTTGGGTCGAGATGATCGATCTCACTCGAAATCTACAAAACCCGTTTTCCGATCCCACCGGAAGAGCCTCTGGCCTGGTATGGTCGCATGACAGCGCCAGCCTTTACTTCACTTCGTGGGCAGAAAAGGGGAGCCAGGTCCTCGTACGGCGAATCGATTCGGCTTCTCCAGCACAACCGGTAATATCGTTGCCCGAGCGCTATGACGTCCGAAGTCTGTCGTCCGATGGCAGAGCCCTGGCCGCCGACCACTGGTTGAGCACAAATAGAAGCGGTCTCGGCTTGATGGAGGAGGGACAGCAACCCTTGAAATCGTTCGAGTCCCCGACCGCTTCTTTGTCAAGATGTCAGTTCTCTCCCGATGGAAGATGGCTCCTGTACCAATCCTATGAAAACGGAGTCTTCGAGATCTATGTTTCGGACTTTCCGGGTCTGAGCATCCGCCGCCGCATTTCGGCCTCCGGCGGTACTGAACCGCGCTGGGGACGCGCCGCGGAAGAAATACTCTACGTCGCGCCGGGCGGCTTGCTAACATCGGCGGCGATAAAAGATCCGGTCCATTTGGTTCTCGCCAGTCCCAAGACTCTTTTTCGACTTTCGGGACAAGTGGCAGCAAACGGCGGGTTCTCTTACGACGTTGCACGCGGTGGAGGGAGGTTCCTGGTGCTTAACACCTTGCCTCCGGCCAACGCGCGCGATCTGAGCGTTGTAGTCAACTGGCCTCAACTGATGGGTGCCGAGGCCCAACATTGATCCGGTGTTCAGATGTTGCCAAAATCACAGCACCGCTACCTGCACTGCTTCTCGGTCGGCCGCCGGGCCGCCCGCCATTCCATCCCCCGATGGATCGATTCCACATCCTCCGCCGTGAAAGCCAGAGTGTGGCGCAGCATATCTTGCTGAACGACGATCGCGGCTCCGAGCAGTACCAGTCCACGAATTCATCTATGGCATGACGATAGCCGCGCTGGGCGTCCGGGCAGGAAAGACTGTTGAGAACTGCGGACTTGGCGAGCTCGAGATCGGGCAGTCGCAGGACTGATTTTGGGGACACGACGCTTATCCCTTGCGGGTTGGCTTTGTTTTCATCACCTCATCACCTGGGGCCTCCAACGCCACAGGCTCAGATTGCAACCATCGCCTGTCGCCCGGGTCCTAGTCTAGTGGGCGTGATGCGGCCAGAGGCACGAGGCGGACGACCAGAGCGAGGCCGTTGCGCTCATTTGCCCGTGGCCGATTTCACTGGAGTTCACACAGCGCTGGATTATAGGAAGCGGAACCGGCCAATGTCGGTGATTTGCAGTGTCGGTGTTTCGAGGATGCTGCTGTAAAATTGCGAGGTTATTTCAACCTAATGGGGTATTCACTTCACTCAGGTTGCCACTACCAGTTGTGTTTCGCGTCGTCCGCCGGCGCGAAACACTTGACCATTCGCTTGTACGGCACGGGGTCGGCGGCCACCGCCTGCTGAACGAGCCGGTAGAACAACTTGCCGCGGCTCTTGGAGGTTCGCCGGTTGAACCGGAAAGTGAACTCGTCCAGGTAGTAGTCCAGATGTT
>JBEKNN010000448.1:0-5629 GCA_049522755.1 Bryobacteraceae bacterium
CACGTTGCTCAGGCGACAAATAGCTGAACATTGCTGACTGCTGATGATCGAGGCCACGCATAAAACAATTCTATACGATTATGTTTTGGCAGCCAAGCCCCAACTTACTTTTTCCGCAGCCTGCTAGCACTCAGTGACCGTTGGGAGCCTGCTATAGAATTGACACTTCGTCCGCTACGGCTCGCTGTTCGCGCAGCTTGAGGTCAATGTCCAGTATGAGAGCCACACCCCCCCGCGGTGAGTTGACTCGCTACTACACTTAGCGAACAGCGGCGTCGGCCTCGATAGCCATAATTTGCAGTGTATCGAGGAACAGCTGGCTTTGGCCGGTGAAGAGCCCATCGGCTATGAAGCTCTTGATTGTAGCCACGGCGCCTCCAAATGCATCGGTCAGTGGACGAATGATTGAGACTTTGGGGAGATTGGCCCTGAATTCGCAAGGGACGGGAAAGATCAGGCTGGGCTGAATCTGCGGATTGGGTGGGCTGAAAAAATTGGGAAATGTCAGACCGGATACGGAGTCCGTAAACGGCGCAATTGTGGGTTGCACTCCGTTGCCCGCAAAATCAACCCATTCCAGAAAGTGAGCGATCTCGTCTCCACCAATGCCAAGAGTGACCTCAAGCACGTCCGGATCTTGTACTTTTTGACTCATAATAGCGTAGAGACTGGAGCCGCCTTGCTCAATGTATCCGAAGTGAAAGGCTGCCGTATTCGCGATCGCCTGAATATGATCGTTACCGAGAAAGTTGGGGTTGGCAGCGCCGGAAAAATCGGCGTTCGTTCTGGGAATGGCGGTAACTCGATTCAGCTCGATCGCCTGAGGAAAGGTGGCTCCGAGGTCCGGGTTGGTTGCGCTGCGATAGCGAACGTACCAGCTGGTGTCGACGTTGAGCTGCATGAGGTTCGTCAGGCGCAACTTACCCGATGATCCCGTAGCTGTGCTTCCCTTCAACGTTTCAAATTGGGTGAAGTTGACCGGCGCGGCTCCTCTGGACTGGAGATAGGCGTTGAGGAAGGTCGCATGACTCACTTCATCCAGCGTGTTGCTGGTGATATATTGTGGGCCATCTGGATCGAGGTTTGACAAGGCTACCTGATAGGGGTTCAACGTTTGGCTCGGGTCTACCTCAACGGGTGGATTATTGCCGATACCACCCAGTTCCGCATATTGTGTCCACAGGTCCGACTCGATCAGTTCCGCCGCCGCTAGAAACCGGAGGATGGCGGTGTCGCCAAGGGAGAGCCCGCTCGACTGTCCCAGGACAGGCTCGCCAGAGGATAGCACGGCCGCGCCGAGGGCAGCGGCTCCTAGTCCTTTCTTCATGAAAGCGCGTCGATTTGCTACGCTATGCGTTTTCTCTTGTTTGTTTGTCATCTACTGATAGCCTCCGATGCGAGATTAGCAGCGGACGCGCCAAGTGTCGTTTTGAAATTGTAAAAGAGTTGTATATTTACTTAGTTGTATATTAACTTATGTGTATATATTCACTTACCAGAAGCCGCGTACACAAACTAATTCGCTCGCTTGGCGGAGCTGGTTACGATGCGCGTCAACAAAAATGAGACACGAGCGTAAAAGTTTAAAGAGTTTTTCCCTCCGAACGGGCTTCTTGATCCAGACCTGGGCGGGGGCGGCTCCGGGGGTTTCGGCGGTTTGAGGACGGAGCGCTCGGGATGAGCAGAGTACGCGGCGTCCAGGACGACCTGGTGATGTGCCAGGATCTAAGGGGCTTAGCTGTATTGGACTATGGCGGGCGTCATCAAGCCGAGCGCGGAATGATGAATGCTTGTGGGTTATACCGGGTGAAAACGATTGGCAAACCTCTTCTCGGGTTCGAAGCGCATGCTACTTGTGCCGAATGCTCTCCGGCGAGCGCTGTCTATCGAGGGGCTGAACGTGCACGTGCCATTCGATCGGCGCAGAGGCCGGTAGAAAGCAAGTCTTACTGTCGCAGGCCTGATACACAAGTTTCCCGGTGATCGTGAAAGTGTTACCTTCCGGCCCGAGAGACTCGGAGAACGCATAGGCTGAGCTCACTTTTATGTCCTGCCCTATGCGAAATGTGCCTTCGAAGACGGGTACATTCTCCTTGATCGCCGGCATATAGAGGACTTTCGCACGCGGGTAAACGGACGGCGTCACTTCCAGTTCCGGTGGAGAGTCGATCACGAGGCTGACGGTTTTGTAACCCTTCGTTCCCGACGCATACACGTGGATACCGCGCGGGAACCGCACTTCCGCGGTCAAAGTGATACGGCTTCCGGGAACAGCGGCGCGGTCGGATTGCTCAACGGCGAGCTGAAGATGCGGCGCTTCAACCGTACCGGTCACCTCTTCGCCAAGTTCCGGGAATATCTTAGAAATCACGTTATTCCCCGAGTTCCGAGTCCGGTACTTGGCTTCGAAAAACTTCTCGCGAATGACGCCCTTGGAATCGATGAAGAAATATCCCGGTCGCGCCATGCCCTTGTATTCTCCGACTGCTTCGGGGTTCAACAAATCGTAAGCCCTGATGATTTTCGAATCCGGGTCGGCGATCAATGGGATCTCGATATTTCGCCGTTGGGTGAAGCCTTTCAGGATTGCTTCCGTATCGTAACTGAGCGCCGCTACCTTGATGCCCTGGCTTTCAAATCGCGATTTCGCGGCTTGCAACTCGACCAAGTTGCTGTTTGCAGTAAGGTCACCAATCGGCGGAACGGACAAACAGAAGAACCGTTCCCTTGACCCTCGCAGCCTGTCGAGGGTTTGCTCATGGCCAAACTGATCGCGTGCGAAGAACGCCGGGGTCCGCCGGCCGATGGGCAACCCAATCTCGGTAACCACTTGGAGGGAGGCTACGTGAATGACGTCGTTGCGCAGCGCGCCCTGGACGGTAACGACTTCGCCCAAGTGACCCATTGCTTGCCCTGTGGTTCGAGATGGTAGATCCTCCGCAACGTATCGTCATACAGGGCGAGTTTCGCGGCCGGCTGCTCGATGCACTTAGCCGATTCGGCGTATGCCTCATCGGCCGTACAATCGGCGTTAACAAGGACACCAGCCCAAGCGCCTGATTTCGACGAATCGTTTTGTCCCATGAGCGCCTGGCCTAAGAGGAAGAGCGACGACAGAGTAAACGCGAGCCAATGCTTCACCGTATCCTCAACAGCGCAATTCTAACGTGAGGTGTGTTCTCACGCAAGGACGAAGGGCAAGATCCTCGATTATTTTACCTGCGCCGCGTACATCTTGCCCTCGCCCTGATCTGTCGCGTGAGCCGGGTCTAGTTGGAGGTCGCACTCGCCTCGGCTGTGGTTGAGCCCCTTGGTTGCCGAAACTCAAAACCGAAATTGTCGCCGGGATAAAACCAGGTGTGCAACGCCGGGAGTTCTTCGCCTCGCTCTTCGTAAAATGACAGGTTCACCTCGCCGGCCGGGTCTAACCGATAGCCTGGAATGGCAAGCAAGGTAGTAATCAGCCGGGTCTCGTCTCCGTTCAGGATCTCGACGACATCACGGGAGGTTGAAGGGTTCAGCAGCCTCAACACATAGTGGCCTGCTGGCAAAACGGTATCCTGCACCGCGATGGCCTGCGATACCGTGATCGTGGTTTTCTTGTCTCACTCTCCAGCATTAGAGGCGGGAACGGTCATGCTGCTCAGGCAAAAAGCCAGGGCGGCGTAAACAGACAGATTGCGATTCATGGTTGATTCTCCCTTACGTCACTGTTCGGTTAACTTTCGAAACTACACTGACTTACACTATATAGTTCGCCGTGAGAGTCGAGCGGTTACGGCACAGTGCCCACAAGCCGCCAAGCAGAAAAGCGCCGGACGTGACAAGTAGCGATGCCTATGGGTTGAAGCGCGGTTGAGCGAAGGTATTGCTTCCCGGCACATGAGCCGAACTAAGGACAGGGTAGATACACCTGTGCATGTGGTAACGGAATAGGACCAGAAAGCTCCGAAAGCCACCCAGCGCGCACATTTTCGGCCGCCGCTGACCCATGCCAATAGCGCAAGAAAATGCTATCGCCAATCCGGCGATAAGTACACGTTCGGCCGGCTGCCTCCACGTTGAAGGCGCCACCGAGAGTTACATTTCTGCGGAGGGTAGGGTGTTAGTGGAAATAAGTGGAGGTAATCGCCGCGCGCACGGCAGCTAGAGGCGCATCCGCTTGGAAGACAACTGTCCCTTCCGCAACCGAGACGCCCAACCGCCGCCAAAGGCTTGCGCGATCCACCTCCACCGGAACATCTTTCATCTGTTCGTACAACTCCTTTAGTACAGGGACGCCAGCGGCATCGTCGCCGGCACTCAGGGTTCGTTTCATCGTCCACTCGCCGTCAATGTTACCACCGGCGGCCAGAATACCCCGTAAGGCATGCTGCAAGCCACGGCGGTTACCCGTCCGCTCCCGGAACTGCACATCGGCAAGCAGACAGAATACCGCGCCGCCCCAGTAGGTGCGCCCCCAGTTGCGGGTATGGTCGAGACCACGGTCGCCCGGTCCGGGTTGACCCTGTGGCATGTCGTGCACCATGTCCGCCCAAACTCTCTCCGCGCTGAGACTCCCGGCCTGGGCACGCGCGATCGGCTCCACATAGGTGGCGAGGCCCTCCCCGATCCAATGGTGTTGCCGGGACACCGAGGGAAAGGCCATGTGTACAAGTTCATGGGTCATGGTCCAGTTATGCTCCAGTTGGCGGGCGCTGGTGTGTTGACCGACGGTGATTTGCGTTCGCGCAGGCGCGCCGTATGTGACGCCACCTAGGACGCCGGCCTTGTCTGTGGCAGGTATTACCTCGATTGCGGCAGTGGAGACGGGAAAGCGGCCGTAATAGACAGTAACGGCGCGTGCCGCGGTTGAAATCCAGACCATCAGTTCGTCACGGGGCAGGTCGAAATCACCCGGGCCGAACCGGACATTGACCGCGGCGCCGCCCAACGTTAATGTAATCGTGTCAGCCGCCTTCGCAACTTCGCCCCAGGCGCCGATACCCATCGCAGTCAGAGCGATAGCTTCGCGGCGGCGCATAGATCGAGCGCGGCGTGGCATCACGTCGTTCGATTGCGAGTTAAGGCCGCCGCATCTCTCTGAATAATCATTCGTAATTACCCGCAGCGTAGTTTACGCGCCTATCCGAGCATGGAAGCCACGCCCGCGAATTTTCGGTGCCCATTATTAGAGGAGTCCTCCGCCGGAAACGATTGGATCGGCTGGCCGCGTTCCAACCGATAGCCGAGGCCCACCACGGCCCGAATACGCAGATTCGGGTCGATCGCCAGCTTGGCGCGCAGTTTGCTGATGTGCACGTCCAACGTTCGGCTCTTCACCCCGCTCTTATAGCCCCAAACATTTTCTAGAAAAACCGCTCGCGTAACAATTCGTCCTGCATTGCGCTGAAGCAGGTCCAAAACCCCTGCCTCCTTCTCTGTGAAACGAGTTTCAGTCACATATTCTCCGCGTAATAGCTCGACAGGGCAAAGATCACGGCGCAGGGCCGGAGCGGATCGAAGCTAAACGGCTTGTCTGCGCCCAAACCGAGCACTGGCCCAGCTGGGTGGTGCCTAGCCGGTGGCGTTTAGGCCGCTTACGATCCATTCTTCGCTACAATTGCCACTGCGGTTACGGTATTCCAAG
>JBEKNN010000449.1:0-5611 GCA_049522755.1 Bryobacteraceae bacterium
GCTCCACGTGAAGTTACTCGTCAGCCGGAGCGCGCCGATCTGCCGTTGTAATCGCACCTGCAGCGAGTTGTATTCCGAACGCCCGTCGTTGTTGCCAAGTAGAACGCTTTGGAATTGCGGGAAGTTGCGCAGATAATACTGGGAGACGCCAGCGCCTGCGTACTTTGTGTAGAAGCTTTGATCGATGGTGGCTGCCGCCGTACCCACCGCGCCGTTTGTCAGGTTGCTGGCGCCGATGGAAGAGATGGCCGCCGCGGCGGATCCGAAAATGTTGACGATCTGGTTCGATAACGGAACGGCGCTTGGCGTATTCACGTTGGCCGCGAGTTGCTGGAACGCGCCCAGGAAGCCGTTGTCGAAGATGTGCGACTGGTCGAGGTTGATTTCATAGAACTGTTTGATGCCGCGATTGGCGACATAACCGACATCGAGAATCGTATTCTTGGCGATCTGGCGCTGGATGTTCAAGTTCCATTGCAAGACGTAAGAATTGGTCAGGTTCGGACTGAAGAGATCCACCGTTCCGAAAGAACGCGTCGCGGGGAGTGTCAGAATGGGAGCGGACGGCTCCACGGGAACCGGCGGCGCGGTTCCGATGCGGACGTCGGTTCCGGCCGAGTTCGGGAAGATCGTCTCGCTCTGCGTAAAGCCGGGCGTCGCGCCATCCACTGAGTCGGCCGCTGCGCCGATGGTCCGGTTGTAGTAGACGCCGAAACCGCCGCGCACCGCGGTCTTGCCGTCGCCCCACGGATCCCACGCAATGCCGAGGCGCGGCGCGAAGCTGTGGTAGTCGTTCTGATACCAATGCGACGAAGGTTGAATAGTCAGGGTGCTCGATTGCGAAGCCAGATTCAAGGTGCTGCCCGGCGTCAGGATTCCCTGTTGGCCGTTCAGCTCGTATGGCACCGGGTAATACTCCCAGCGCAGCCCCGCGCTGATCGTCAACCGCGGCGTGAGGCGCCAATCGTCCTGGCTGAAGAAGCTGTACTCGTGGAAGATGAAATTGCGTACGGGCGGCGTACCCACCGCCTGGAACGTATTCAGGTTGCTGTAGAACGTCTGGGCGACCGAAGAGATGCGGCCCAGCAGGTCGTTGTACAGGCCCTGGAACGTGGTGAGCTGCGTGGCGGTCAATCCGACCGGATCGACCGATGCCGGAGGCAGGTTGCCGTTGGCCGTGCTCAACGATATGTTGGGATAGATTCCCGCGTCGTTGAAGCCGTATTCATCGGTGAAGCGAAGTTGCCCGCCGAACTTGAAAGTATGGTGACCACGCACCTTCGTGAGGTAGTCGGTGTACTCGTTCACTGGGGAGTTGCGACCCTGTGCGAACAATGTGAGAATCGGCGTGGTGAAGGTGTTGAAGCTGAGTTGCGGGCCATCTTCGCGCTCGGGGCGATTGAAATCCACCGATGCGCTTTGGTGGCCGTAGCGGAATTCGTTTACCAGCGTGTCCGAGATCGTCCAGTCCATGCCACCGGCCACGCCCCAGCGTTTTCCGCCCTGCGTACCAGGCGCCTCGCCCGGAACTACGTTCTGGGCGCCGTTGAGCGAATCGATGGCGGTGTTACGCTGCCAACTGGTGCGCTCGAAAAAATGGATCTTGTCCGAGAGGTTGTAATCCACCTTGATGGTGAATTGGTCGGATAAGCTGCCGTTGGCGAAGTTGAATTGGTAGCCGGCCGAATTCAATCCGTCGCCCACGTTGTTGTTGTTCGGGGCTGGGAACAGGCTTAGCAACGACGCCACAGTGGGGTCGATGCCCTTGTGCAGAGGATCGTTAGTCACGATGTTATATTGCTGCACCGGGCCGCTCGTGGGCTGCCACTCGAAGATGCCCTCTTTGGCTGTCGCCGTGGGCACGGTGGTGTTCTGCACGCCTTGCGCATGCGTGCGAATGCCCTGATAGTTGCCAAAGTAGAAGATCTTGTTTTTCTTGATGGGTCCGCCGAAGGAACCTCCGTAGTTATTCTGGATGAGCACCGGTTTCGGCACCCCGGCGGCGTTATCGAAGAAATCGTTGGCGTTGAAATCGCGATTGCGCAGATAGTCGAAGGCGTTGCCGTGGTATTGATTTGTTCCCGATCGGGTTATGAGTTGGATCTGCCCACCCGCGTTGCGGCCATACTCCGCCTTGCCGCCGTCGGTTACGATGCGTGCCTCTTCCACCGAATCGGTATTGTTCGCGGTCAGCGAGAGGCCGATGCTAGGCGCCACCGAATCGTTGACCTCAATGCCATCAAGGGTGTTATTGTTGTCGCCCCCGCAAAGACCGTTGATGTGCGCGAAGCTATAATCCGCGCCGCTGCTCGATCCGTCGACCTGCGGGTTGATTTGCACGCCGGGCTGGAAGATGGCAAGTGTGATCGGCGTGCGGCCCAGTTGCGGCAGGGTCGCGATATCCGAAAGCGTTACCGATTGGTTGATCTGAGTGTCTGAGGTCTGCACCGACACAGCGTTGGCCCGTACTTCCAGAGTCTCGGTGACCTAGCCGACTTCGAGCGTGACGTCTTGACTCATATTGGAAGCCGCGTCGAGTTGTAGCGCCTTGACAGCGGCCTTGCGGAATCCGGACGACTCCACGGTTAATGTATAAGTGCCTGGCTGCAAGGACGGCAAGACGTATTCGCCGCTTGTGTTGGTACTGGCTTCAGTGGTCTGTTTGGTTTCTTCGTGCGTCGCGATTACTTTGGCGTTTGGAATCGCGGCGCCCGATGCGTCGTGAACCGTCCCAACAAGACGCGCGGTTTGAGTTTGCGCAATTATGTGCGCGGAAGAGATGAGCAAGGCAGCAGCCGCTGCCGTGAGTTTACCCTTCAAGTTATGCCCCCTATAGTGGCGGATACTTTCCTGGTTGCCGCGCTTCCGCCTCAGCGCGATCGGTTGAACTGCACTCGGCACTTACCTGCAAAGCGAAAAAACAGGTCTTGCTATATTTATTCGCGGAACGGAAAGCATCGGGTACGGGAGCACGTGTTAAACTTTTTCGGGAATTCCGCTGGAGGGATGTGGTCCTTCGGAGAAACGCGAGAGACTACTATGCAGCCGCACGAACAGGTCGGCGAATGCGCCAACCTTCTACGGCGGCTCCGAGCGCTAAGCCTCCGAGCGCACTAAGCAGGAGAACGCCGACGTGCCATACGAGGATGTGATACAGGCTCAAATTTGGGCAGTGGACTTCAAGCACAGTGATTCCAATAAGCCCGGCGAATCCGCCGGCCGTTGCCCCCATGAGTCTGGGCGCCAAAACGGCCCCGCGGCGCAGAATCAGCCAGGACAACAGCCCTCCCGGGATCGCATACTTCAGACCGCTGCTCAGACAAAACAGGCCTCTAGAAACAAATGCGGACTCTTCCTGCCTCTGAAACACCGCTACTATTCCAGCTACCAGCAGCAAGAAAACGGCGATAGGCAAGAAGGCCGGAGATACGGCGTACTTGCTGCCCGGCCGCATTTGACGCACCATTGAAAGAGCAAGCGCGCCAGCGCCAAGGACCAAACTTGTAAAAACGACTGTCTTCTGCAAGGGATCGAGAACTCGCCAACCGTAGGCATGAAGCTGCATCGACCCTATGATTGCCACCGCTGCAAAGCTAATTGCGAGACCCGCCAGAAAGACGCTGGCGGGAGCAAGCGGACGCACGGGTCTCAGGTCTTGGAGCACTGACGCATGGATCACCTTCAGTCGGCTGTCCGAAGGCTGTAGAATCTGCGGGCCCTCATCAAGCAGCCGCATGAGGGCTCTACATTGTGGGCATCCCGCAATGTGTTCGGCGGCTTCTGGTGGAAGCGCCAAACCTCTGGGTCGCGAATTGAGTACAGCGTCCAAGTCCTTGCAGGTCATTGGGCAACCCCACCAGGCTCGTTCGGTCTCGCCTGCGTTGGCATCAGCAAGCTACGGAGCCGTTCATACGCCCGGTGGGCCTTCTGTTTTACAGCGCCCGGAGTGGAGGCCGTGGCACGAGCAACTTCGTCAATGCTGAGTCCATTCACCTTAAGCATAACCAAGACCTCGCGTTGGCTCTCAGGCAGCGCCGCCACAAGTTCGTCGAATGCCGGCAGGTCGCTTTGCTGATCGTTCTCCGCCGGAGGCTCAGGCAATACATCCGTTCCCAGTTCGCGTGAAAAGATGCGGCGACGCTTCCGATAACTGTCGATCCGCACACGGTGCGCGATGGCGTAAACCCAAGGAAAAACGGGCTCGCCCGGCCGGTATGTGTGGCGGGCCCGGTGAATGCGCAACCACAGGTCCTGCAACATGTCTTCAGCATCGGGTCTGCTGCCCATTTGGGTTGCGAAAAACTGCAGGAGTTGCGGGCTGAGCAAATCGACCAAAGCCGTCGCCGCCGCGGCATCCGCCTGCTGGTAACGCGTCATGAGTTGCACCACCTCGGCGTCGCGAGCCGTCAAGGCAGTGGATCTCCCGGGTTGGATCGCATCAGGTTGGACCACATCAAGTTGCAGTACTCCTTTTGGACCTTCGCTGCGACAAGCCAAATAGTTACGCGCCTTTTGGAACACCGTAACCGCAGCGGCGATTGTAGCGAAGAATGGATTGTAATCGGGCTAAACGCCACCGGCTAGTAAGCTAGACGCCAGCCAGTTGGGCCGGTGCTCGGTTTGGGGGCAGACAAGCCGTTTAGCTTTGATCCGCTCCGGCCCGGCGTCGTCTTTGCCCTGTTGAGCTATTACGCGGAGAATATATGACTGAAACTCGTTTCACAAAGATGGAAGCAGGGGTTTGGACCTGCTTCAGCGCAACGCAGGACAGATTGTTACGCGAACGTTCTTTCTAGAGCATGTTTGGGGTTATAAGAGCGGCGTGAAGAGCCGAACCTTGGACGTGCACATCAGCAAACTCCGCGCCAAGCTGGCGATCGACCCGAATCCGCGTATTCGCGCGGTGGTCGGCCTCGGCTATCGGTTGGAACGCGGCCAGCCGATCCAATCGTGTCCGGCGGAAGACTCCTCCAATGGGCCCTGAAAATTCGCGGGCGTGGCTTCCTTAACTCGCAATCGGACCGCGTGATGCCACGCCGTCCTCGATCTATGCGCCGCCGCGAAGCTATCGCTCTGACCGCGACGGGTATCGGCTCCTGGGGCGAAGTTGCGAAGGCGGCTGACACGGTTAGATTAACGTTGGGCGGCGCTGCGGTCAATGTCCGGTTCGGCCCGGGTTATTTCGACCTGCCCCGTGACGAACAGATGGTCTGGATTTCAACCGCGGCACGCGCCGTTACCGTCTATTACGGCCGCTTTCCCGTCTCCACTGCCGCAATCGAGGTAAAACCTGCCGCAGACAAGGCCGGCGTCCTAGCTAGGTGGCGTCACATACGGCGCGCCAGCGCGAACGCAAATCACCGTCGGTCAACACACCAGCGCCCGCCAACTGGAGCATGACTGGACCATGGCCCATGAACTTGTACACATGGCTTTTCCCTCGGTGTCCCGGCAACACCATTGGATCGAGGAGGGCCTCGCCACCTATGTGGAGCCGATCGCGCGTGCCCAAGTCGGGAGTCTCAGCGCGGAGAGAGTTTGGGCGGAGATGGTGCGCGACATGCCACAGGGTCAACCCGGACCGGGCGACCGTGGTCTCGACCATACCCGC
>JBEKNN010000450.1:0-5608 GCA_049522755.1 Bryobacteraceae bacterium
ATCCTGCGTCAAACATTTCCGGCAGACGAATCGCCTTCTTCCACGCCGCGCCGCCGCTCGCGAACTGAACCTCATCCTTGAACTCGAGGAATTGATGACAACCTTCGCGGCGGCCGCCCGCATCACAGACCTTCATCGTACCTATCGTCCGACGGCGAAAAGCCCATCTTCTCCGGTGATGGCCAAAAGCAATCCGAAGTTGTGCCGGAGACGGGGCGCTGCGCGGACTCGGCGCCCCGTAGGCACAGGAACGATCTACTGGACTTTGCCGCTCAACAACTCAAAAACCTCATTGTAGGCCTCGGCGTTACGTCCGGCAAAGCCCCTTCGCATGTAAATCGGGCCGGAAAATTTTCCAGTGGGACCTGTCGCGCGGCAGGCGAAAACCAGGTCCCACGGAACCGGTCTGGGAAACGCGATTTCCTGCTCGGTCCACAACTTAACCCACTCTTCCGCGAGTTTCCCGACTTGGTCGATCAGGAAGCCGCCGCAAAGTTGCAACACATACACCCAACCTGGGCCGCCACTGCCAAACGCGAAGCCCTTCGCGACCGTAACGCTCCGGGTAGTGGAGATATACCCTTTCAAGGTTTCATTGGCCAACATGCGGCCAATATGGTAAGCCTCGTTTTCCACCATTGACCGCCAGAGACAGAAGTTGTGCATCACTATGCGCTCGTCGGGACTGCTGCATGTTTTCTGGTACGCACGAGCGAAGACATCCTTCGGGATATCTTGGGGGAAGCCGAAGCGCCGTTTCATGTAACTGTTGAATTGGGGGTACACGACTTCGTTCACATAGTATTGGTCGGTCCGCGTGATTGGAGGCTGGAAACCGCCATGCGACTCTAATTCCTCCGGTCCCCTCTTGTCGCCGCGAAACGCATATGCGCTGATTCGGGGCAACTGCCGCGTGACGCCCCAATCAGTCGGGACGATGCGCCTCAGGTGCGGCTGTGGCTTAGCCGCGAGACCGGACAAGGGATGTACCTGTTTGCGATAGTCGGCATTTCGGCTCTCAATCCCTGCGAGAGTCCCCGCGGGCGAGCTGCAACCCGCCAGCGCATTCTTGAGGCCGGGTATATGACCAGTGCGGGCGCCCGCTCCAATCTGGAACTGGGTCTTGCGAGGATCTGTTGGTGTGGCGCCCGATTCCCAACAATGGCCTATTAACTCTACAAGTTTGGCCGGGAGATCGACCCACGGGATGGTAGTCTCGGCCTTGATGAAGGGCAGGGCGCCGCCATCCCAGCGGCAGCTGCCAGGCTTTTCCTTTATGGTGGGAAACTTCGGGTCCGGCGCAACGGCGTCAAAATCGGAAATCTGAAGAGGGGCAGCGGTTCTTGGCCGAGCCGGAACACCATTGGCTAGAGCGGGTGAGTTGGGGAACATCACCGGCCTCCTTCTGAAGGCTCGGCTCCAGAGTTCACGGTTGCAGTTACGGACGGCGCGAAGCCGGCTGGCAGGATATTCACATTGCGTCGGATTTCCATTCTGTCTTTCCTTTCCGAGGGAAGCGCCGTATTGGCGTCTCTGCCCTGTAAAACAGGAACCGCCCGGAATTCACATCATCGTGCCGAAAAGTTTTTTGGGATGGCAATTGCCATTGTTTCGAAAGGGCGGAGACAGACGGACGGCTCCGCCACCAGCATGCCGGGCCGCGACGCAATAAACGAGCTCAAGCCTTCGCGGAAACACGGGCGTCAACGCGCAGAATGCGAATCGGCGTAGAGGTAGCCTTCCGCGAACACGCCGCTCATCATGCATTGGTGTTCTCGATGGCCAGCGGATGGCGAGGCCGCGGTTGTCCACAAGGCGCGGATTGCAGATTGCGGGCTGCGCCATCGCGGGTGCTTAACCGTTTTTGGGGGATGCGGCCAAGACAATGTTGTCGGCCTCAGCCGGACTCAGCTTCTTGCGGATGTTGGATTCAAGCTGAGAGAGTGCGAGGTGCGTTTGAGGCGGAAGATTTTTTCCGTAGCTGAGAGTAGGTCGCGGGTAGTTGTTACCGCGCGGCCCGAGGATCCCGAGCTACCCTCGATAAGGGGCGCGATCTTGTGTCGCATATTGGCGATAGGTAAACGCTACGCGACTTATCTGGCCAATGCTCGTGCCCGCGCGGCGTTAACTTCTTCGGAATGTGGCGCGTGCAGAGATTGGACCAGATAAATCGAAAATAACCGGCCAAACTGCTTGATTTTAAATCGCTTACGCTGAACTTGGCGTAAGCAGATTTGGACCGGTTATTTTAGACCAGGGAGGAGTAATCGCAGAATCTGCTCGGCACATTCGATGCTGGGGACCTCGAAAGGTTACGATCGAGTGAGACTACGGTCCTACCGGTTCACCGGGAATCCTCCGAGTTGCGCCAGAAGAGAGAGAGAATCCGTTACGCTCCAGCGCTCAACGCATTTCTGATTCATGAAGCGGAGAATGGTCATGCCTGGAAGGCGGACGGATCTGCCGGTTGCATTCATACCGAGAAAAGGCGCGCGGTGCGTGCCTGTCATGATAAAGCGAAGAACTACCCGATCGTTGATCTCGATCATTTCCTCTGCATTGACACGGGCGTCTGGAAAGACGGCCCAGATTCCGGCGTAGTATCGCTTCACACTGTCGAGACCCGGTTCGACTCCGTCATACCCGTTGTTAGCGATCATCTGAAAACGTAGAAATTTGGACTCTTCGCCGACCGGGGACGTTGACGCGAGTTCCGTCTACGGCGCGCAAGCCCGTCGAAAGGGTTGGTCCAGCGATTCTCGTGACCGCAAACGACGCACTGGGAGCGGCTGATTGGTTGAGTCGGGCGCGGGGTTGTGATCGAAGCAGGACCCTGATGCGTCACGCGAGGATGGCATCGCCGTTTCCGATAGGACTGCTGGCGCTGGCTGTGATTCTCCTTGCCTACCGCAGATGCCTGGTATCGGCGGCCCGATGCCCGCATTTGCTGTTGTCGCACTCGCTTCCGGCAACCGTCACTGCAGTAGGGCTGGCCACGATCACAGCTCGCACAGATGGTGAAAAGCGTGTTGCACGTTGGGTCAAAGCACCGCCGCACGCGAAGGCCTTCAGTAGGGTTATCTGCTGCCATCATCTCAACAGAATATGCCAACGGATGATCGGACAAATGACTGCGCCTTCGGCGCGATGATGTCGCTCGCCCTCGGCCGAGGTCAGAAAACTACGTTTTCAGATGATCGCCGACATACCCGTGGAGGACGACGTCCTGGGAATACAGATCGAAGTATGCATCCCGGCGGCACGGTTTTGCAAAACACACGAGAGCATTTTCGACAATTTCTCTGTATGACATGCGTCTATCATACTCCGCTTGAACAAGAAGGCCCTCAGTGATCATCTAACGATCAACGGCGCAGTGGCGATCTGGAGTTTTCAGGCGCCCAATAGCAAACTCGCCACTTCGCGCCTCATCGTGATCTATCAAAGGTTCACCTGCGCGGCACGCGTCTGCAGCGAGAGATTGAGATTATCGGATCTCCTCAGTTCCCCGTGGGGGTTCTCTCTAGATGGTCGATGACAACGGTCGATATGCTGCCCGTATTAGATGTCAACCTGAGGCCGAGTTGGGTCTGAATCGCGGTGAAGAGATCCTGCGGTGCCTCACCGTCCGGCACGTAGGTGTTAGTTGTGTCTCCGCCACTCGCCACGGGAGCCATGGTACCCGGCGTGTTCGCGCCTTCAAGCGTGAACGTGAGGACGAAGTCATATTTCGCTGTCAAGCCGGTCTCATCCGTCACAGGCCGGGGCAGGACGGTCGTTAGGCGGTTCGCCAAGTCCTGCATTGTCTGCTGTTGCGCGGTCAGCCGCGTCCGGCCGGGCATCATCATCGTGAACAGGCCCACACGCTTCTCCGCAATCACAGGGAAACCATCCGCGCCGATTTTGGGGCGCGCAGGCACCGCAGGCGGTTCCACAGGCTCGCCATTATTCTCAGTGAGGGTTGCAGGCGTCGACTCCTTCAGCTTGGGGCCGTTCTTGGTCACCACCAAACTGTAGATCGGCAGTTTTCTCATCTCCCGATGTGCCGCCAATTGGAACCGATCCGCAAGCAGGTTCTGCAACATTGTGCGGAATTGTTCCTTGGTCGTTTCCGGTGGCATCGTGGCCGAGATTTCAAATCTCTCGGTATCGATCCACTCCGGCCCGGCGACCTGGAATCCCTTTACATCGTAGGCGATCATCACGAGGTTCTTGAGGGTGAGATAGTGGTACCGAACGCGTTCCGGATCCTTTGTACCGGGGCCCCCGGTGATGCTGGGCCCGTCATTCGATGGCTTCGCCGGCTGCACCGATGCCGCATCGAAACTCAGCCTTGCGGACATCTGGCAATAACCGGCCGATAAAAACACCAAAGATCCGGCGATTACGGTAGCTCTGAACATTTTCTTCCCTCCGATCTCAAGCTGCATTAGCTTCACACTCCAGGCTAAGGTCAGTGGGTAGCAACGAGCGGGCCACATCCAAGCACAAGAAAGCAAAGACTGGCACAATTAGCTCTTGTCCAGGAGCGGGATCGAGCTGTCCGGTTTCGGACAGGCTGCTCGCCCGCGTGGAGTCGGTAGATCCCCGCTGACGGCGTAGTGTTTACTCAAGCGACGGACTACGCGACAAGCGCCCGACAGAGCGTCGAGCGGCCCACGTGCAGAAGGCTCGCTACCTAGCGGGATTCGCCTCTGTCGATCAGACCGGGGTACTTCTGTGCAGCGTTCACACAGCGGAATGCCCCTGGCAGGTTCGGTCCCTCCATCGCCGGCGCCTGACGCAGCACGTCCACGCCCAGCCAAAAACCAGCCATTGCCCAAAACCCGGTCACAAGCTTTCAATAAATATTTCTACCCCAGCAACCCACTCCATTCCCATCAGTTAGCGAACCCAAGCTCCCACCGCTCACCCCAATCCGGCAACCCTGCCTGATATATTCAAACCAGAAAGGGCTGCCTTCGCGAAGCTGTTCGCGAGCGCAGCCCTTTTCCACGTTCAGAGACCAAAAGGAATCCCAAATGTCTACGCCCGCTCAAGCCGCCGCCTCCATCGCCAACTCCAAGCTCTCCACCGGCCCGTCTTCGGACACCGGTAAGCAAACCGTCTCCTCCAACGCGCTCGATCACGGCTTGGCCTCGTCCAAGCCCGCTCACGTCGCCCTCCCCGGCGAGGAAACCGCCCTCGCCACTCATCTCGAAAGCTACCGCAAGGCCTACGCTCCCGCCAACCAACCCGAAGAGGACCTGGTCCGCACCCTCGCCGAATCCTACTGGCGCCTCGAACGCGCCCACAAGCTGGAAACCGCACTCTTCAGCCAAATCCTCCAACAGGCCGACTACAAAGACCTCGACCCACCGTCGCCAAGGCCGTGGCCTGGAGCGACAAAGACACCGGCCTCCAGCGCATGGCTCTATACGCTCAACGCATCCAGCGCACCGGCGAAAAGACCGCTAATACTCTCAAAGCCATCCAACAGGAACGCAAAGCCGCTTACAACCAGGCCAAAGAAGAGGCCATGTACCTCACCCAACTCTCGCTCGCCAGCGCCAACAGCTTCGACGCCGCGCTCCACTTCGGCGCCCCGCATCTCCACGGCGGCTTTGTT
>JBEKNN010000451.1:0-5593 GCA_049522755.1 Bryobacteraceae bacterium
AAAAACTTCTCCAAATCAAGATCAATGCACCAGCCGTGGCCTTCGGCGATGTACTGCTGCGCCCGTGCCACCGCTTGATGAGCCGACCGCTCTGGCCGGAACCCGTAACTGTGATCGGAAAACGTCCGGTCCCACCGCCTCTGCAGAACTTGCATCACCGCCTGCTGAATCAATCGATCCAGCACCGTCGGAATGCCCAGCTTGCGCACCCCTCCGTCCGGCTTGGGGATTTCCACCCGCCTCACCGGCTTCGGCTCGTAGGTCCCGTTCAGCAGTTGTTCCCGGATGGCTGGCCCGTGCTGTTTCAGGTAGTCGGCGAGTCCGACGATGGTGATCCCATCGACGCCCGCGCTACCTTGGTTGGCCTTCACCCGCCGCCATGCTTCCCTCAGATTTTCTCGCTCACATACTTCCTCCATCAATCGATTCGTGCTGGCTGGGCTTTGGGGTCCATGCGCCGCCGCGAGCGATTCAGTCTCTTCCCTTCCCGCTTCGCGAGCTTCACCCGCTGGCGTGGATGAGAAGTCCAGTTTTCCCTGAATGTTCCGCTGCCTATCGCTCTCAAGGTTCATGTCCTACTCACCTCTCCTCTCGTTCGGGCCTTCGACCACCGTTCCCGGCTTGGCCTATCCATTGCTCCGCCTTTCGGCATTCGGAGTGCCTCACTAGCCTTGCCGACGACATGGCCTAATACGCCCTCTGCTGACTTCTGCCCTGCGGTCAGGCTGCCTCTCGACAGCCTCAGTCCGTTACGGACACAGAACAGACCTCCTGGGGTAAGCTCAACTGCCTTCCATGCACGGCCGCCGGATCTACGCTTCGCACCCTTGATGGATACGGACTTCGCGGTAAGTTGCCCGCTCGTCCGGCGCTGGCGCCTCCTATCCGGTTTTTGTCCATCGACCCGCATGTTTGCTATACGCTTCTTTCAGACCCCGCCTCGCGGCGATAGCCCTTGCGTTCTCACTAGCCCTTCACCTCCATCAGGTTGGGCGGGGGACTTTCACCCCCAAGCTGCTGAGCATGCCCAGCACACAACTAAACGCTCCGCGTAGTCGTCCCGATCCAGCCTCTCACAGGCGTGCCATTAGGATGGCGCGAGGCTCCTGCGGAACAATGGATTCGGTTATTCCCCAATGACCTATCCACATTTCCAAGCAGCCATCGCATGACAGAGCCTAATCGTAAGGCTGCGGGTGGAAACCCCGAAATGCGCCGGGAAAGGCTTGGCTATCTGGCGTTTCCGGACCATACGCCCATGGGATTTCTGCTTGAAGTGAATGCCGACGGTCACGTGTTCGGCGCGCCGCGCGATGCCTGTTTCAAGTCAGGGGCGGGCGGGTCCGATATCTACGTTGTTCGTTCCCTGGATCTGGCGATGTATAAGATGGCCGCCATTGACGCTCAATCGGATCCCCAGCTTACCGGTCTCCCGCTGGGCTACGAACCCGACCCCTCGCGCGACGATTGGAAGCCGCTCCCGCACGATCAATTTCACGATGGGCCGGTTGGGGGCGACGACGGCGTGCGCAGGCTACTCGAGATGGTAGTAGCGGCTGTCGTCCAATAGGGTCCAATAGGTCCAATAGCTCACGCGGTCAGGTGCGGCGCTTTGAAAAACAGTATGCTAGGAGGTGCGATGCGTCTCTTCGTTCCCACAGTGATTCTTCTGCCGCTGAGCTGGGTATACGCCCAGCCCACGCCGGAAACTGTGAAAGAACAGTTCGCGAAGAGAGCCGCTGGACTCTGGTCCCTTCAGCCGGTTACCAAACCGGCGGTACCGGCGGGGGTCGCCACGTCGACAAATCCGATCGACGCATTCATCGCCGCCGACTATAAAGCCAAGGGTCTGCTGCCAGCCGGCAAAGCGGACAAGTTGACGCTCCTCCGGCGGGTTTATCTGGACCTGATCGGCCTGCCTCCCACTCCGGCCGAACAGCAGGCTTTTCTTGCCGACCCCGCTCCGGATGCCTATGAGAAAATTGTGGACCGCCTTCTCGACAACGAGCAGCACGGCGTGCGCTGGAGCCGGTACTGGCTGGATGTTCTGCGCTATGCGGATCTGGATGGTTTGGACGGCTCGGTGATGCCCGCCGCGCCGGGCATGTATCTGTGGCGCGACTGGGTGATCGCGGCGCTCAATCACGATATGCCGTACGACCAATTCGTGCGCGCGCAGATCCTGGGAAATCGCTACCGTCCCGAGATCGCGACCAGCGCCAGCGGCCGCCGCACCCGCGTGGAAGGAAGTGTGGAGGACTCGTTCGCACTCGGTTTTCTCGCGCGCTCGGCAGTTACCCGCAACGATAAGGATCAGGACATTGCCTTCGGTGCGGTGGAAACGATTTCCACGGCGTTCATGGGCATGACCGTGGGGTGCGCCAAGTGCCACGACCACAAATTCGATCCCATCATGCAAAGAGACTTCTACGCCATGAAGGCGATTTTCGACCCCCTGGCGCTAAAGAATGTCATGCTCGCTACGCCGGCCGAAATATTCGAGAACGGCCAGAAGCTGGATGAGTACAAGAAGAAAAGCGCTCCGGTGAACGCGGCCATCGAAGCCCTGACTGGCGCTTACCAGACTAAGCTATACAACGAACGCGTGGCGCTGCTGACGCCGGAAGTTCAGGCGGCGATTCGCAAACCGGAGCGGGACCGGACACCGGAAGAACAGAAGATCTTCGACGACTACTATCCCGTGCTGCGGATCGACCCCGAGAAGATCAAAGAAGTGATGTCGAAGGACGAGGTGGCTCAATACAACGCGTTGCTGAAGGAGCAGCAGGCCATCGCACGCCCTGCTGCACTGGCTTCGTATTGGACAGTGGAAGAGGATCCGGGGCGATTGAAAGAAAAGAGCTACATTCTGACAACCGGCGATCCGGCGAAACCGGAAAAGGACCACGCTGTGGAGCCCGGGTTTCCTTTTGAGCCGGCCGATACGGACTTCCGCGACGGCCGCCGCGAGGCATTCGTAGAGTGGCTGACCGCGCCGGCGAATCCGCTATTTGCGCGCGTCGCGGTCAACCGGATTTGGGGCTGGCATTTCGGAGAGGGGCTGCAACGGGTTACCAGCGATTTCGGGCTGCTGGGCGGCAGGCCGGCCAATCAGAAACTGCTGGATTACCTGGCTTCGGAGTTTGTGGCGCACAACTACAGTATGAAGTGGCTGCACAAATTGATGGTCACCTCAGATACCTACCAGCTGTCTTCGAAAGCCGAGCCGGCGCAGGTTTCACAGGATGTTCCGATTGACGCGCGGAATACTTACCTTTGGCATTTCCGCCTGCAGCGTTTGGGCGCGGAACCGATCTGGGATTCCATCCACTACGCGTCTGACGATCTGGACCTTACAGTTGGGGGAAAATCGTTCCAGCTTTCCGCGCCGGATCAAAAACAAAAGATTTTCCTTCCGAAAGACGGCGTTACCGATGCCCGCACCAACCGGCGGGGAGTCTATATGGTCCGCGGTTATATTCCGAGCACGGACGTCATGAATAACTTCCTGACATCATTCGACGTGGATGACGGCCGAACTCCGTGCCCGATGCGGACCCAGACCGTGACGGCTCCGCAGGCGCTCTTCACGATGAATGGTGAACTGGTGCAGAACGAATCGGAGAAGTTGGCAGCGGTGGTTTTGAAAGAATCTTCGGGTGATCTCCCAGCGGCCGTGAACATCGCTTATCAGCGTGTTCTGGGACGGAAAGCCTCCGCTGCCGAACGCGATTACGCGCTCACCTACATCGCGAAAGACCCCGATCGAGTGAAGGAACTCGGGTGGCTTCTCTTCAATCTGGACGAGTTTATTTACGTGAGGTGAACCATGCGCGATCTTCGCAGCCTCTACCCATGCGGCAGGATTGCACGCCGCCGATTCCTCTTCCAGTCCGCAGCCGGATTCATGGGTTCGGCGCTGAGTTCCCTTTGGGCGGACGAGGGCAAGCTGATGCAGGACGCCCGCCTGCCGGGTACGCCGAAAGCCAAGTCGGTCATCTTTCTGTTCATGTGCGGCGGCGTGAGTCACATCGACACATTCGATCCCAAAGACAATAAGCACGCCGGCAAGATTATGGACGCCATCGGCTTCGGCGATAACAACGCCCCGATGAAGCGCCCCGTGATTCCCATTCTCCGGACATACAAGCAGTACGGCAAATCGGGCATTCCTGTATCGGACTGGTTTCCCAATGTGGGCGAAACCATCGACGATATCGCCGTGGTTCGTTCCATGTATTGCCATCAGACAAACCACTTCCCGGCCGTGCTGGAAGGAGCCACGGGCAAGCCGCTCCGGCAGTTCGAACATCCCTGTCTGGGCAGTTGGGTTTCCTATGCGCTGGGCACGGCGAATAAGGATCTGCCCACATTCGTCAACGTTGGACGTCCGTCCTCGCCGGTGCAGTTGTCGGGCGGATATCTGGGGGCCAGTTACTCGGCCACGCCCTTTCAGCCGGGTGATGTGCCAATCCCGAATTTGCTGCCGCCCAAAAGCTCGGGCAGCGGACAGCGCGACCGCGAGATGCAAGCGCTCTTCGAATTGGACAAGCAGTTTCGCGCGGATTATGCAATCGAAAGCGAAATAGCCGGCCGCACGCGTGCTTTTGAGCTGGCGGCGAGCATGATGCTGAAAGCGCCCGCTATTGTCGACTTCACCACGGAGCCCGACCACGTCAAAGACCTGTACGGGATCGGGGTAAAGGAGACCGACGATTTCGGCCGGCAGCTGCTGCTGGCCCGCCGCTTGGCGGAAAACGGCGTGCGCTATATCCAGATATGCCACGCCGGTGGAGGCAACGGCGGATGGGATTCGCATTCCGATATGAAGTCCCACGCGCCGCTCTGCCGCGCCGTGGACAAGCCGATTTCCGGTCTGATCCGCGACCTGAAACAGCGCGGCATGTTGGACAGCACGCTGGTGGTCTTTACGAGCGAATTTGGCAGAACGCCGTGGTCGCAGAATACTACAGGGCGCGACCATAATGCGATGGGATTTACTTCGCTTCTGGCGGGCGGCGGCGTGAAAGGCGGAATTGTGGAAGGCGCCACCGACGAAGTGGGTTATCGCGCGGTGGAAAAACCGCATTACATCAGCGATCTGCAATCGACGATTCTGCGGCAGGTGGGCCTGGACTACAAGAAGATGGACTTTGTACTGAATGGAAGGCCATTTCACCTTGTGGAAGAAGGCTTAGGGCCGATTGAGGCGATTCTTCAGTAGGGCTGGAGTTAATGGCGTTCGCGTTGAGGCCAAGGGCATCGCCGGAGGAGACTGGCTTGGTCATGGGGTTTTCTATCAGGCGCCCCATTACCCATACTTTCTGGCGTTAGTCTACCGGGTCTTCAATGACAGCGTCGCGACCGTGCGAGTGATCCAGGCGTTGCTGGGAGCGTGTTCATGCATCCTGCTGTCGGTCGCCGGAATTCAACTCTTCGGGCGGCGCGGAGCCATCGCCGGCATCCTCCTGGCAATCTATCCGCCGGCGGTTTTTCAGGATGGCTTGATAGACAAGTCATCGCTGGCGACGTTCCTCGCCGCGGCGTTGCTCGCCCTGCTCTCGGCGCCGGCGGAGCGTATGACCGCGCGCCG
>JBEKNN010000452.1:0-5578 GCA_049522755.1 Bryobacteraceae bacterium
CCACCCCGGATTTCACCCTGCCGGATGCCCGCCAGTTTTCAAATCGCGGCAAGCCGAAAGCCCGTTCAAATCTCAGCAAGAAAAGCACTTGCCAGCAACGACGCTCTCATTAGCCGGACGGTAGTGAGGTCAGATATGGGTGGGGCACAGGGATCAGCACCCTTTACGACGTTTTTCTCGGCACGGAACCTTTCGTGATCCCGTTGCATCTCGCTCAAACGTCTTTGCCATTCAGGTGCGACTCTCAGGTCCATTATCTTAGTCTACCGTCTACCTCGCAATGCGTCCACTCAAACGACTTGGCAAGTGTGGCTGCTGCGCACCGCTCGTCGTCGTCCCACCGGTTTCTAGAAACGTTTTCGGGAGGCGGGACCCAGGTTCAGATTTCACTGTCCCTTTGTCGTCCCGCCCTTTCTCAGGCAATCACACGGGTTGACTCTTGTACGACAATCATGTACGATAATGATATGCGCTGCGCCATTTACGCCCGCGTTTCGACGACTGACCAGAATTGCGAAATGCAGTTGCGGGAGCTTCGGGAATACATCGCCCGTCGTGACTGGAAAAGCGGCGGCGAATACGTGGACACCGGGTTCTCCGGGTCAAAGGCGAGTCGGCCCGCTCTTGATCGCCTGATGGCCGACGCCGCACAACACAAATTCGACTGCATCGCTGTTTATAAAATCGATAGATTCGGCAGAAGCGTCCTTCACTTGAACCAACAGCTAGCGGCGCTCACCAGCTTCGGCGTCCGGTTCATCGCCACGAGCCAGTCCCTGGATACCGACGAAAAGAATCCTACCAGCCGTCTTCTTCTCCAAATTCTTGCCAGCGTTGCAGAATTTGAAAGAGAGATGATCCGAGAGCGCACGCTATCAGGCATCAAGGCGGCGCAAGCGGCTGGAAAGGTCATAGGACGACCCAAGCGGGTCTTTCGCCGGGATGAGGTCGTGCGGCTCCGGGATGACGAAGGTCTCTCTTGGAGAGCCATAGGAAAGAAGCTCAATATCCCGGCAATGACGGCGCTCGATTCCTACCGAAACGGATGTACGGAAACTGTTGTTGCAGAAGCGCCCATTTCCGGTGGCAAACGAAAGCGCAAAAACGTCGCTGCCTGAGTGTACGGAACCCGTCGTTTATCGGACCCGCCGCTGCCCGAGGCGCCAAAGGCCACAACCGCAAACGAGCCTGCTAAACTACATAACTCGCTTAAGTCGGCCTTTTGAACTGAGCTTAATCACCGTAAGTGATTGGCTCCCCAGTCTGGATACGTTACGCGAACTTACGCAGCTTAACTTAAACACGGTCCGCTCGAACCACTCCAACTGCCTTGTGCCAATGACATCCGAACAGAACCGGCGCGGTCGTCCAGACTGGACGCCCAGCATAGACTGCTATCGAACCACGCGAGAATCAGCAACCTCAAACCGACAATCCACGGACCGGGATCGCGACGGTAAACACTGCGCTTTGAGGCCGGACCGACAGGGCTGAGGGCGCCGGATCGCCGCCAGCCCAGCGCCGGCTTCCGGATATCGACTCGTTCCCCGTGCCACGCACGGAAGGCGCGGGGGCACAGCGGGAGACCTCCGAAGATCTCCGCTTCGTAGAGCAACCACATCGGTTAGACTCTGACAAAAGCAGGGCAATGGCGCTGGTAGACGAAGTTCGGATGGACCGCTCGGTAATCTCTGTCGTCACCACTGAAACGCCTTCCGATGCAAAGGAGTATTGGAAAACGCGGACAATGGAAGAGCGGCTTGCGGCGCTGGAACTCACCCGGCAGATCATGAATGCCTACGACCCGGATACCACGCGATTTCAAAGAGTTCTTGAAGTCGCTCGATGCCCATAACGCGCGGTTCCTGCCGATCGGCGGTTATGCCGTAAACGCCTACGGCTACGTCGGGAACACCGTGGATATGGATACCTGGATAGCGTCCGACCCGGACAACCTGCGAAGGGTCCTCCAGGCCATTCGCGATTTCGGGTTCCTCGCCGCGCCGGACGATCTTCTCCACGAGAGCGACGCGATGGTGCGGATGGGGCTGCCGCCGCTGCGTATTGAGGTGCTCAAGAAAATCTCAGGCGTGGAATTCGAGGACTGCTGGCCGCGGCGCGTAACTATTGACGACGATGAACTGCGAATCCCGGCCATATCCCTCGAAGATCTGAAACGCAACAAGCTGGCGTCCGGCCGGAAGAAGGATCTGTTGGATCTGGATGAATTGCCCTGAAGGCGGGACAAGGCGCGCAGTTCACTCAGGCCCGCCTCGTGATATGTGGACCGGCGAGGCGAATCCTCATCGTCAGGCTCCCTGGGGAATCGGCAGCCGCACCTGAAAGTGCGTTTCGCTGGTGTTCACTGATTCAGTTTCGCGAGTCTGACTCTTCCAAGGCTCTGGTTCAAAGGAGACTCAGGTAGACGGAGCGCAGATCGGCAACTCGACCGAGCTTTGCCCCGCGTTCTAGAATGGCGATTGAGCCGGCGACATCGAGGCCTACGGTTTTCGCGGCGCGTCGAGCCTGCTCTTCGTCCACAAGAACAAGGCCGGCACTCAGCGTTGAGGCGAGGTAAATGATGCTGCGCTCGCCGGCGCCCAGCCCTGCGCACGCCGCTTCGCCTTTGGTGACGATTCCGAGGGGCTGGGCTGGACCCGAACCCAATTTGCTCTTTGCATCTCCTCGGCTCCGGACATCCCGGCGCCTGCAATTACGACCTCTTCGTAAACCTCTCGCGAGAGGATCGCCTCACCGTAGAACTCGCGCGGCAACTCGAAGTATTGAGCCCGTGCCAGCGTCCATCACCGGCGAACAGAACGTGTGCCGGTTGTCGTGCCAACGGCCAGCCACTCCCGCGGCCGGTCGACATCATCGACAAGGGCCCCGGTATTCCGGCGGAGGTCAAGAGCCGCATCTTCGATCCGTTCTTTACGACCAAGCCGGTGGGTGAAGGCACGGGCCTCGGACTCGACACGGTGTACCGGATTGTCCACCAGCATAAGGGCGATGTCCGGGTGGATTCGCATCCCGGCGAGACGCACTTTCAGGTGCGGCTGCCGATTCCTCAGGGAGCTTGAAGATCAGTCTCGCCGGTCTAAGATATCCTGAGGCTGCGGAACCTCGTGCATATTGTGAAGCTGGCGCGCATTAGCGGTCTGCGCCAGCTTCGTTTCGTCAATTTCGCCTAATCTATAAGGTAATGTCCAATACCACTCCCATCGCCGTCATCACCGGCGCGGCCCAAGGAATCGGCCGCCGCGCCGCAGAGGTTCTCGCTTCCCGGGGCTATGCAATCGCCCTGAACGATCTCAACTCCACCGCGGACACGCAAGCCTCCGTCCGCGCCGCCGGCGCCGAAGCCATCGAAGTCCTCGGCGACGTCTCCAGCGAGGCCGATGTGGCGCGCCTCGCCGACGCCGTCCTTGGGCGCTTCGGGCGTGTCGACGTTTTGGTCAACAACGCCGGGATGAGCTTCATTCGTCCCAGTGAGAAGGTGGAAGTCGCCGAGTGGCGGCGCGTGCTGGAAGTCAATCTGACGGGTCCGTTCCTCATGTGCCGCGCGTTTGCGCCAACCATGTTGCGGCAGAAGCAAGGCTCCATCGTCAACATCGCCTCCATCGCCGGGCTCAGCGGTCTGGCCGAGCGCGCGGCGTATAATTCCAGCAAGCACGGCTTGATCGGGCTCACCATGACTCTTGCGGCGGAATGGGGCGGGCGCGGCATCCGCTCGAATGCAGTCTGTCCGGGATGGGTGAAAACCGAAATGGACGCCGCCGACCAGATCCGCGCCGGCTACACCGATGAGGACATCACGCGCCGCATCCCCATGGGACGCTTCGCCACGGTGGAGGATATCGCGCAGGCCGTGGCTTTTCTCGCCGATCCGAAGTTGAGCGGCTTCGTCAACGGTGAAACCCTGCGCGTGGATGGCGGATGGCTGTCCGACTTCGGTTGGGAAAGCATCCGTCTCCGCAGCCGCTGAGAGGGGGCGTGTAGGGCGGACCCCTGGGCGGACCCCCAGTTCCGCGGCCGACCCTCCGGTCGGCCTTTCCGGGATCGCGTCGGACTGATTTGGATGGTCGAAGAGCGGGTCCAGGGGGACCCGCGCGGACCAGGGGGTCCGCCCTACATGGGAAAGTGAACCTAAAATGCCCACAACCGCCCGCATCGCCGCCTTCGACATCCTGCTAAAAGTAGAATCCGGCGGCTACGCGTCCGACCTTCTCATCTCCCATTCCACCACCCTCGATTCGCGCGATGCCGGCCTCGCCTCGGAGATTGTCTTCGGCGTGCTGCGCTACCGCGCGCAGCTCGATTACCTCATCGGGCATTACTCGGGCCGCCGTCAGAAACTGGATCCCGAAGTGCGCATCGCGCTCCGCATGGCCGTCTATCAGCTTCGCTACCTGGAGCGCATCCCGCCGCACGCAGCCGTGGCGGAGAGCGTAGAGCTGGTGAAGCGCGCGCACAAACGCTCGGCTATGGGCTTCGTGAATGCCGTGCTTCGGAAGGTGACGCGCGAACCGGTAACTTGGCCCACACGCGAGATAGAGCTCTCGTGCCCGGAGTGGCTTCTCGCCCGCTGGGAGAGCCGCTACGGCGCCGAAGCCGCCGCGGCCATCGCACGCGCCGCCCTCGTAGAGCCGGAAAAGTACGTACGCATTTCGGCCGAGGGATCGTCCCCAGCAGCCCGTCGGCAGGATATCGGTTCCCAATCCATCGTCCCTCTGCTGCGCCTCGAGCCCGGCCAGACGTTTCTCGATCTGTGCGCCGCGCCCGGCAACAAAACTGCGCAAGCGCTCGAATCGGGCGTGCGATGCGTTGCCGCCGACTTGCATTTCCACCGTCTGGTCCAGATGAAAGAACTGTCCGGCAATCTCGACGCACGCCTGGTCGTCCTCGATGGCACGCAGCCGCTGCCGTTCGCGCGTCCCTTCGACCGCATCCTGGTGGACGCGCCGTGCTCCGGAACCGGCACCCTGGGCCGCAACCCCGAAATCAAATGGCGCTTGCAGCCGGCCGATCTCGACGATCTGCACCGCCGCCAGATTGCGCTTCTGGCCAACGCGCGCGCGGCCCTCGGGCCCGGCGGCGTGCTGGTTTATTCCACCTGTTCGCTGGAGCCGGAAGAGAACGAAGCGGTAGTGGCCGCGGTTCCAGGCGAGCTCGTCATGGAGACCGTTCAGCGCCTTCCGGGGCGCGATGCGGGCGATGGTTTCTTCGCCGCTGTGATAAAATGTAAATAGCCCGCAAATGATTGAAATTATTCCCTCAATTCTGTCGGCGGACTTCGCCCGTTTGGCAGAGGAGATCGCGCGCGTGGAGCGCGGCGGCGCCACCATGCTCCATCTGGATGTGATGGACGGGCACTTTGTGGACAACATCACAATTGGGCCGCCGGTGGTGGAATCGATTCGCAAGGCGACGAAATCGCACCTGGACCTGCATTTGATGATCGAGAACCCCGGCCGCTACGTCGCGGATTTCGTCCATGCAGGCGCCAACTCGGTGCTGGTACACTACGAAGCTTGCCCCCATCTGGACGGCGTGCTCGAGTCGATCAAGAAGGAAGGCG
>JBEKNN010000453.1:0-5574 GCA_049522755.1 Bryobacteraceae bacterium
CAATTTTGAATGTGGGTTAGGAGGAAGTGCGGATGGGAATCAAGTGGGAAATCCGAGCCGTCTGTGCAGTCGCGATTTGCGCGGGCGGATTTATTTCAAAGTGGTGTGACTGGCCCGGCGACCTTACTATGAAAACCCTCGGGCGCTCGCGGGTGCTCAATGGTTTCGGAAGTGGAGTTGGACGGGGCGCTGTTCTAGCGGATTTTGATAAGCTTCGACAGAGATGGAACGTGCCTTGAAATCAGTTGTGGTAGGGTCCAACCGATGTCCATCGCTTGTTCGGCCAGAACGCCAATAAACGCATCGGGGTGCATGTGATATTGATGTTCTAGAAATACATCGGCGGTCATACACTCTATGCCGTATGGAGTTAAAGACTCCAGCGGGAAGTGCTTCACGTTGTCGCTTACTATGGCATGCGCTCCGCACTTAACTGCCGCCGCGAGTACATGCCTATCTTTGGGGTCATTCTCCATTGAATCGATCATTTTCTCATAACCGGTAACCATCGCGGATGGAAACGCCTGTTCCATTGCCTGTATTCGTCGCTGTACCTGTTCGGGCGAATAGTGAAACTTATCTTTGAGCGTGTTCTCCAACTCCTGAATGATATGAGGAGACCATTTTGGCATATAAAACGCTGGCTCCTCCGCTAGTCGCAGAAGGGTATCCATGACGGGCATTGGAGCCAGTACACACGTATCCAAAAATGTTACATATTGACTAATCTTCATCAACGGAGCAGGGTTCTTGGTCGTAGATCCCTTCCTTAGCCTCTGCCTGAGCTAGCTCGCGAATAACCTTGTGGCGTCGCCCGTCTCTTTGTACTTTGTACTGAAACAGATCTTGAGCATAGATTCTTCGATGAGTTCCTACCATATGGTAAGGAACATCCCCTTTCTCCAGTAAATTGACCAGGAATTGCCGCGACACGCCCAACAGCGAAGCTGCCTCCATGGTTGTTAACTTGGCTTGATTCTGGACAATCATTACAGACTTCCCTTCATTGAGAAGTCCGATCAATTCAACAAGAAACGAATACAAGGAATCAGGCAGCAGCCGCGCTTCTCCGCTAGGACCGACCAGTTTGGCCTTACCGCGTCGAAAGGCTGCGTATAGTTGCTCAATCTCCTTGCGATCCATTTCCGAAATTGGAACCCGCTTGTCCTCTTCGGTCTGCAGCGGGATCTTCTTCTTGCTGTCCGTCGCGGTCGGCATCTCCATTTCCTCCCTCTCACCTATCCGCTACATGTGCTATATTCGCTACATGCGCCACTGCCGCTATAGACGATGTTAGTTCGCGAAGTGTTGCCTGTCAATAGAAATTAACTCGCCGAGATGTACTTCTGTGAAGAATCTAGGTGCTTAGCTGCGTGGAGCCCGAGCGGCGCATCGAGCGCAATTCATCAAAGCTCCCACTGCGTTCGATTGAGGGCAAAGAGCGTCGGGTCACACCCAGGGTCAAGGCGAGGGCGTCATCCAGCCCTGATCCACCAGAATCTGGCGGAAGCCAGGCGTTTCCATCGAAACGGCGGGGAACCACAGGCCGACCAATTCCCGCTGCCACCATGCGCCGGATTTCGCTCGCTCCTCCGCCGTACTGAAGCGGTAGCGATACAGCCGCGCCCGTATGAAGCGCGGCGGCGCAGAGGGGAACGGATTCACCCGCAGCAGCGAGAGCACCGGGCGGTCGCCTTGCAGCAGTTTGGCCACGAAGTTCACGAACCACGGCTCGTCCGTATACTGCGACATGGCCGCGAACCACATCTGCCAATCGATGCGCAACTGGTAGGGCGCAATCTGCGGCGGCATGCGCAATGGGTCGCCCGGCTTCCCTTGGAACTCGTACGCGCGCCAGGAGCCATCGAGCATCGCCGGGTCGCTGGTTCCTTCGACAATAATCTCGTCCCGGGTCCGGCCGATGCTGCCGAATGCGCCGTAAGTGTTCACCAGATGCAGCGGCTCAAAACTCGCATTCATCAACTGCCGCGACGAAACCAGATTGATGGCCGGGCGGATGCTCAGCAGCACCACCACTGCCGCATATCCTAAAACGGCGTAGTAATGCCAGCGGCCCGCTTCCTGAACCGCGGGCGCGTGGATGGGCCACGGCATGTGCGACAACGGCGTGTGTGAGAACAATCTGGCCAGCAGGCGTCCATCGAGCATGGGAATCGCCAGCGCCACGGTCAACAGGTTGAGGAACGATAGATTCCCGCTCAGCATCAGCAGGAACTGGAACAGCATCGTCAACGCGCCCGCGATGGTGGCAAACGGCTGCGGCAGAAAGTAGCCGAAGGGCACCACGATTTCGATGAAATGGTTGAACGCCACGCCGCTATGCAGGGCCCACTTCGGCAGGGCGTGAAAATACCAGCTCAGCGGATTCGGAATCGGTTGCGTCTCATAGTGGTAATCGAGGCACGTCAAATCGCGCCAGCAGGAATCGCCGCGCAGCTTGATCAGGCCCGCGCCGAACATCACGCGGAATTCCATCCAGCGCAGGATCCACAGCGGGATCATGTTGGGCGCGGTGGCGCCCTCGCCCAGGAAGATCGCGCAGAACCCGGCCTCCAGCAGCATGGTCTCCCAGCCATATCCGTAGAAGATCTGGCCCACATTCACGAACGAGAGATAGATCGCCCACAGCGCGCCCCAAATCGTCATAGAGATGCCGAGGCTGAAGCGGCCGGATACGCCGGTAAGCGCCACCAGCGAGAGCGCGATGCCGGCCCACGCGGCCGCCGCGAACGCCGCGTCTTTGGGGAAAAGATAAAACAGGCTGGGCGAATCGGCGAACGGAACCTGCCGGACGAAGTTGGGAACCGGCAGTAGCCCGTGCTCGCCGAGCAGCGGCCGGAACTGGTTCAGCGCCACCAGGAATGCGATTAAATAGACCAATGCCAGCCCGCGTTGGAACAGGAATCGGGAAAGCCAATAATCGGCGGCCTCGGGCATTCTATTCTGGATTATGCACGATCGAGAGAGCGCTTAGCGGCCCGCAATGCACGCAATCGACCTGTTCCTGAGGGGCATCGCGGCTGGTCTCGCCATTTCCGCGCCGGTGGGCCCGGTCAACGTCCTGTGCGTTTCGCGCACCATCACGAAAGGCTGGCGGGCGGGCGTGGTCTCGGGTTTTGGCGCGGCGGCCGCCGATACGCTCTACGGCGCCATCGCCGGATTCAGCATCAGCATCGTAATCGGCTTTCTGATTCGGGAACAATCGAAGCTGCGGCTCTTCGGCGGAATCCTGCTGGTGCTGCTCGGCTTCTGGTATTACTTCAAGAAGCCGGCATCGCTATCGAATCTCAAGCAAGGCGCGGACCATTCCGATTTCGTCACCACCTTCCTGTTGAACCTCACCAACCCCACCACGGTACTCTCGTTTCTCGCGGTGCTGGCGGTGTTGGGCTTGAGCGAGCATCGCCCGGCGTGGCTGACGCTGATTATGGTTGGGGGCATCTTCATCGGATCGATGGGGTGGTGGCTGATTCTGACGGGGATCACCAACCATTTTCGCGAGCGCTTCAACGACCGGGCAATGCTGTGGATGAATCGCATCGGCGGCATCGCGATCGGAGGGTTCGGGGTGGTGATGTTTCTGTTGGGGAGCCGCTGAGCCAGGCCGGTCCCGGCGGCCTATGCCGTGATCCGTGCGTACAGGAATTGATCCAGTGTCCGGCCGTCTTTGATCGCACTGCTCCGCATCCGGCCCTCCAACACATACCCGGCCTTTTCCAGCACCCTGCACGAATTAGCGTTGCTGGCGTACGGTTCGGCGTAGATTCGTAGCAGCTGAAAATGTTCCAAGGCATATTCGGTAAACCTGGCGACGGCCTCGGTCATCAGTCCTTTACCCCAAAACGGCTCGCCCAGCCAGTAGCCCATCTCGGCCGTCAAGCGATGGACATCCCGATTGAGAGAGATTCCAATGCTTCCAATGGCTTCTTCCCGAGTCGCAATCGCAAAAACCGTGGTCGGACTTTCACGGCCCGCCATTTCTAAGAACGCCGCGGCGCTGGCCTCCGTATACGGATGGGGAAATGCATCGCGCAAGTTGAGCCAGGTCTTGCGATTGTTCGCATATTTCACTAAGCGGCCGCGTCGGCGCCGCACCATGGACGGATCTCTCCAAACGAAGTCGGAATCAGCATTGATTTCACATTACAATGCGCGGAGTAACGGCTGAGCTGCGCAAGGCACCCCGGAGCGCGCGTCCAATCCGCCGCTCACTGCGTGCTAAACTTCGCTTCTGCCAGTGCGGGTCCGCAAGCTCATTCTGATCCTCGGCGTCTGGAATGCCTGCCTGTATAGCGGGCTGCTGCCGCTTTGGGAAGGATTCGATGAGCCCTTCCACTTCGCATATGTGGAGAGTCTGTGGCAAACGCATCGATTGCCGGTGCTTGGCCGCACGCTGATGCCGGGCGATGTGTCCCGATCGTTCGAACTTGCTCCAGTGAGCTATATCGTTCACGGATGGATTCCCGAGGCAACCACCTTCGATGCCTGGTTCCTCTTGCCGCAGGCTGAAAAAGAGCGGCGGCGCAACCAATTGGAGCTGCTTCGCCCTGAGCCGGGAAACAGTTCCCGAACAAATTACGAAGCCCATCACGCGCCGCTGGCCTACATCCTTCTTGCTCTGCTCGATTGGCCTTTGTCGAATGCCCCAATCTCGGTACGCGTGCTGGTGCTCCGGCTCTTCGCCGCCGTGTTCTCGACCATCCTGCTCTACTTTGGCGCGACGGCGCTGTGTCGCGCACTGCGCCTGCCGGAGCGTTTCGCAAACGCGGCGCTGCTCACCATCTTCTGTTCGGAAATGCTCTACGCCACCATCGCTCACGTCGCCAATGACTGGCTGGCTGTCGGAATCGGCGCCTTCTTCCTCGCCTCGCTGGCGACCTTCGCCGTGAGACCCGATCGGCGATCTGCGTTGCGCGCCGCAGCATGGCTCGCGGCGGGACTCCTGACTAAGGCTTACTTCCTGGCTTTCGCTCTGCTGGCTTTTGCGGTTACCGCCATTCTGATTTGGCGCAGGCGCGTGCGAGTGACAACGGCGCTTGCCGCGGGCATGCTGGTGCTCGCGCTGGCGGGTCCGTGGTACGCGCGAAATCTGGTTCTCTACAAGAACATCAGCGGCACCCAGGAAGAGTACGACGGCATCGGAATCAGGCAGACATTCGCCGCCGCGCCGCGAATCGATTGGGTGGCCACCGCCGGCTTTCTGGCGCGAGGCTCGCTCTGGACCGGTAATAACTCCTTCACCAGTTTCTCGCGGAACACGCTGAATAGCATGCTCGCGCTGCTGTTCCTCGCTCTGGCGGCGTGGGGGCTTGGCAGACGCGCAATTCAACCCGCGGAGCACACTGCATTCGCGGCTATCGTTTTGTTCTCTGTCGCCGTGGCGTACGCTTCATGCGCCAGCTTCGCCCATACCCACGGCGACGTCCCGGGCGCAAGTCCCTGGTACACGCAGGTGCTGCTCGCCCCGGCGATCGCCCTCGCGTATCTCGGCATGTCGCGCTGGAACATGTCGAGCTGGAAAGGGTTCGGAGCCGTTCTGGCCAGCTTGACTGT
>JBEKNN010000454.1:0-5573 GCA_049522755.1 Bryobacteraceae bacterium
ATCATGTTGCCTTGTACTGCCTGAGGAGCGGAGCCGCCGCGGCCCAGGCCGCTGACGCGCCGCGACGTCAGGTCGAATTGCGTCGATCCGGAGCGTCCTGCGAGCCGGTTGTTGAGATAGTGGATGGGGTCGAGACCCAGCGGATGCTGTACGATCAGCACGCCGGTGCCGGCGGGGCGGCGCGAGTAGTTGATCCAGAGCCCGCCGTGAAAGGCTTGGGCATTCTGCGGATAAGCGTTGGCCACCACGATGTCGGCATCTTTGTAGGTGGGCGTGCAGTAGGTTTTGGCCGCCACGCGGACGCCGGCGTGGTGCGCATCCACGATGTCGCCGCCCCAGATCTGCGTTGGCCGCAGGCGGTCGTTATATAGGATCTGGACGGTGTAATCCACCTTGGCCATCCTGGCCGCCTCGATCATATCGAGCCGCATATCGTTCTTGAAAATCTTCACCGGGCCGGTGGTATGGACCTTGGTGAGAATCTGCGTGTGGTTGTATTCCACCGTGGGCAGGGCGGCGAGGCCGGGCAGGATGGCCTTGGCGCCGCCGCCGTAGCCCGCGTCCTGGTGGACCTTGATGCCGCTGATGCAAACCTTCAGGTCCGCGCCGAGGAAGGTCTGGTTCAGCAGAATCTTGTTGCCGCGCGTGGTAGTGCCCACTTCCTTGACGTTATCGAACGCGTCGTGATTGAACCAGGCGTAGTTCCTGGCGATCTCCGGTCCCAGCTTGCGGCCCACCTCTTCCTGCGTCATCGCCCGGTGCGTGCCGAAGGAGCCGATAAACAAAATGTTCTCGTCCTTGATTCCGGCTTTCGCCAACTCGGAGACCACCCACGGCGTTACGGCATAGGCCGGCGTGGTGCGGGTGAGATCGTCGAAGCTGACCGCGACCGTCTTCTTGCCTTCGGCCAACTCGCGCAGCGACTTGGCGCCGATCGGCCGATTGCACTGTTCGGCGATTTGCTGCGGTGTGAGAACCGGCATGTTGTGGCCGGCCATCTCCATCACATGGACGTCCCAACTTTCGGGAAAATCGATGCGCTCTTCGATGAACGGCGCGCCATTAGGACCGGCGAATTCGTGAGTGGGAATGGTGACCGATTTAGCCTTGCCCTTGAGCTGCGGCACGGCTTTAACTTGATAGGGGCCGGCGGCCATCAGAGTGCCGACCAGGGGAACGGAGCCGAGCGCGCCGACCTGTTCCAGAAAACCTCTGCGACTGTAGCTGAAAGGCGACATACACTAATACCTCAGACGTTTCCACATGGAAACACTGGTTGTTTTGTATCAGAACCGGCGGTGCGAGTCAATGCCGGCGAGACAGATCGGACCAGATGAGTCGGGACGCGGACGTGCGGGAACTATCGAAGCGTATGGCAGTCGACCAAATCTTAGCTTGCTGTGTACTTACAATTACTGGCGTAAGTCGCAGGCTGCTGTAACTGTAGGCGCTTGCCGCGCAGAACTCGGCAGTCGATTCCGGTTGATTCCGGTTACCACTGGTTCGAAAGCCGCGTTATGCTTGCCGAGGACATTTTGCATACACGCGCAGGCTGTAATTTGTGTCACGCTTCATCAAGCTTCTGATCACGGCCGCTGCCGGACTGTGTCGCGCGCAGGAAGCATGGCAGCCTTCCTGAGGGTTCGGGCTAAGGGGCGGATCGTTCAGCGCAACCGGCCTCACCATTGCGGACGGCATGCTTTGCGCGACCTCCGGATACTCCCGAGGCATGCCCGGAAATGGGCTGCTGGCGTTTGGGAAGTCACGACAACAGCCGGGGTAAAGCGGACAATGGCAGCGCTGTGGAGTGCGCGAGTATACTCGGAGGGGAACGAGAAATAGACGACCCTGAGGCGCGCGTCATGAAGACCGTTATCAAGCTGCTTCTCTTCCCCGTGCTTGCCGCAGCCTCGATGGCGCATCTGGACCTCACGAAATTTGCCGTCGAGCCAGCGGCCAGACGCGGCATGAAGGTGTGAATCGCGTATGAAAGCAGCTATCCCAGGCATGCGCGAAACGTGGATCTGACGGGTCTGAAACTGGACGTGAAAGATGGCGATGCGATCACGAAAACAGACGTGCAACAGTATGCGCCGTTCCGCAGTGAGACTCTGCACGCGGTGCGCGCTGGCGTTGGCGGCAGCGTCCTCAATCAACGCCGCCGTATTCGACGTAACGGCCTACGGCGCGAAGGGCGACGGCAAGACGGAGAACAGGGCAGCCATCAACAAGGTCATCGACGCGGCGGCCGCGGCCGGAGGCGGAACGGTCGAATTCCCGCCGGGGACTTGGATCTCGGGCTCGATACGCCTGCGCAGTAATATCACGCTTCGGCTCGACCGCGGGTCTGTGATCGAGGCCAGCTCCACGGCTTCCGAATACGATGCGCCTGAGCCGAATGAATGGGACAAGTTTCAGGATTTCGGCCACAGTCATTTTCATAACAGCCTGATCTGGGGCGAGGGTCTGGAGAATATCGCGATCACCGGCGGCGGCCGCATTTCCGGAAAAGCGCTGGTCCGCGAGCGCGGGGGCGGGGGCGACAAGGCCATCGCGCTGAAGCTCTGCCGTAACGTGACAGTGCGCGATATTTCGATCGCCAATGGCGGTCACTTCGGAATTCTGGCCACCGGCGTGGACAATCTGACCATCGACAATGTGACAATCGACACAAACCGCGACGGCATCGATGTGGATTCCTGCCGCAATGTTCGCATCTCGAATGCGAGCGTCAACTCCCCCAACGACGATGCTATTGTTCTCAAGGGATCGCACGCGCTGGGAGCGGCGAGCGTCAGCGAGAACATCACGATTACCAATTGTCTGGTCAGCGGGTTCGAGATTGGCTCCTTACTGGATGGAACTTATAAACGGACAGTGCAGCGCGCGCCTGACCGCGACGGCCCCACAGGGCGCATCAAGATCGGCACCGAATCGGAAGGCGATTTTCGCAATATCACCGTCTCCAACTGTGTGTTCGACGCCTCGCGCGGCCTCGCGCTGGAAAGCGTGGATGGGGCGCACATTGAGGATGTCGCGGTTTCGAATATCACGATGCGCGATGTTTCGAATGCGCCCATCTTCATCCGCCTGGGCAACCGGATGCGCGCGCCGGAAGGGACGCCTGTCGGCTCCATCAAGCGAATCCACATTGGCAACGTTGTGGCTTATAACGCCGATCCGCGGTATGGATCGATCGTCAGCGGAATTCCGGGACATGACGTGGAAGATGTCACGCTGAGCGGCATTCGGATTCTGTACCGCGGCGGGTTGACGCTCGATCAAGTGGCGAAACAACCGGCGGATCTGGTGAACACATTTTTCTTTCGCGCTACCGGCGGCGTACCGCCGCGCGAGCCATACGACACTCCGGAGCGCGAGAAGGAATATCCGGAGCCTTCGATGTTTGGCATGATGCCCGCTTACGGATTCTTCATCCGTCATGCGAAGGGCATCGAACTGAAAGATATCGATGTAGACAACATGAAGCAGGATGGTCGTCCGGCCTTCGTGCTCGATAGCGTAGAGGGCGTCGAACTGCAGAATTGCAACGCCGCCAAAGCCAGCGGCGCTCCCACGCTTGTGATGATGAGAGCGAAGGGAATCGGCATCACCCATTGCGCAGGGCTGGCAGATTTTCAAGGCGACGCTGTGTCCCGCAAGGAAATGTAGGTCGGCGGCGCGGGCAATTCGAAGCAAATCCGCCATCGATCGTTTAATTCGGATTCTGTACTATATTGCGCGCTCTAATCGACTCCAGAGCAGGCCCTCAAACACCGGAAGTGTGATAGGTTCGATTCCAAGAGGCTTCGGTTTTTTATGGTTAGTGCTCAGTTCCACTCCGGCCTGGATGCCGGAGAAAAGGTGCGTATTCTCGAAAAGGTTCTCCAAAGCGAGACATTCGCTCGTTCGGAGCGCCTGAAGAATCTGCTCCGCTTCCTTTGTGAAGCCGAAATCGGCGGTCGCGAAAACGAATTGAACGAATACTCGATTGCCACCATGGCCCTCGGGCGGCCCGAGAGTTTTGCGCCACTGGAGGACTCCTCCGTGCGCAGCCGCGTGCACGAACTCCGGCAGAAGCTCGAGAAATATTACGCACACGAGGCGTCGTCGGCAGCCGCCCGGATTGAATTGCGCAAGGGCTCTTATGTGCCGCGATTCTTTGTCGCGCCAGCCGCTGTGGTCGCGGCGGAAAACGGAGCCGCGGCTGCGCCAGCCGCCGCACGCGCTCCTCTCGAAGTGGTTCCCAAGACATGCGCTCCGGCGGAACCGATCCCAGCGGCTTCCGGCGCCAAGCCGAATCGATCGGTGTGGGCGGCGGCTGCCCTGGCCTTTTCCGCCGGCGCCGCAGTCACGTTTACGGCGCTAGCCATCTGGTCGTCAGGCGCCAGACCGGGCGAGCGGCTGCCGGGCACTTATCTGGAAACTGCCAGCGTCCGTTCCTTATGGACGCCCGAACTCGAAACTCTGTGGCGCCCCTTCACCGAGGGCGGGGCCCCTGTGCTAATCGCGTTTGAGAACCGCTTTTTCGTACACATGGGTCCGCTTGTGGTGCGGGATACAAATGTGAACAGCCTTGACAATGTAGAGGACTCTGAATTGCTAACGCGGGTGCAGCATCTTTTTGGCATCCGACAGCTTTACGAAAGCTGGAACTATACCGACGTGGGAAGCCCGCAGGCGCTCTTTTATCTTACGCGCCTTCTGAGCTCGCGAATCGGCTCCATGGCGGTCAAGAGCTCACTCAACGTGACCGCCGACGATCTGAGATCCAACAATATCATTCTCGTAGGGAAACCCTGGACCGATCCGGAGATCGACCGGACGCTGTCGCAGGCCGAGTTGATCGATGCGAACGGCAAGATTCTGAACGTTCACCCCGCGCCAGGAGAGCAAGCTGAATATAAGGATGACAACGATCCCACCGACCCGAATCGCTGGACGGTCAAATATTCGGTGATTACGCTAATGCCGGGTCCGGCGAAAGGCAGGAAGATCCTGACTCTTACCGGGAGCGGATCGGAGCAGCCCTCGGCGCTTGCATATTACATGACCAGTCCGGACTCGGCCGGGGAACTGCTGAAGAGGATGAAGCTGACATCGGGAAAACCACCCGAATATTTCCAGATCCTCGTGCGGGCGGAATTCAAGTCGCTCGCGCCGATCAAGGTCGACTATGTGATCCATCGGGTGTTGAAACCCCGATGAGGACACCTTCTGCTTACTCATGTAACTTCCATTACATTCTACGGACCTGACTCCAGTAAGTCCCCTATGCCAAGAGCCGTCTCGATCGTACGAACATGCCGGAACATTTCAGAACAACCTTGAACACACGTATTCCAACTTCCTTAAAATGGGTGCAGGATGTAAGATAGCTCTCGCAAGAGGTTATCCAGGCTGAAGCAGTCTCAGCCCGAAAAAATTTCATTCCAGGGAGTTGTGTATGAACGTACCGCGGAGTACAAAGAAAATCTTCTGCTCAGTTGCAGTCACAAGTCTTACCAAAATAGTTCCTACTAAAATAGTTTCGAAACGCGTACTTATGGCGTCGATGGCCCTGCTCTGCATGG
>JBEKNN010000455.1:0-5531 GCA_049522755.1 Bryobacteraceae bacterium
TCCCGGCACGTCGGTTGAACTGTTGGTTTCCAATCGCATCGTTGATCTGATCGGGGAAGGCATCGACCTGGCTATTCGCGCCGGCACGTTGAAGGATTCGTCACTGATCGCCAAGCGGTTCTTCGATGTGGGAACCACTCTCTGGGCCTCGCCGGCCTATCTCGGGCAACTCGGCAACGTTTCGCATCCGAGGAGCCTTGCGAAGGCTTCATTCGTAGTCTTCAAAGGTGTCAACAAAGGACTCAACACGCTACGGCTCACGAACGGAAAATCGGAAGTGGAGGTGCCGATGGCCGGCCGCATCGTTGCCGATGACCTCGAGTCCATCAAAGCGTTGGCCGTTCTCGGTGAAGGCATTGCCTGGTTACCTGACTTTCTCGCCGCCGACGCAGTGGAGGCCGGCAGTTTGGTTTCGGTGCTGCCCAACTGGAAGACGAAGGCAACGGGCAGCTTCTCCTTCGTCTACGCCGGCCGGAAATATACATCGCCCAAGGTGCAGGCATTCATTCAGGTGGCGCAGGAGATCGTTGCGCATCGATAGCGTCAATGCGCAGGCAGTCGGGGTTTCCCCGATCGGGTAAACAGCAGTTCACACCGGCCGCGTTGAGATTCCACCCAGCGGTTGGTAACGGCGACGTAATCTGAATTCCTCAGGATATGTCAAATCACTAGCTGCCAACCTGATCGGAGAATGCTCTCTATGTCGAAGAAACCCGAGATTTCACGTCGCACTTTTCTGGGCGCCGCCGCCGCCACTGCGCTTTTGGCCGAACTCCCCGGCAATAGTAAAAGTGACAACGCAAGGCCCGCCTTCGGCGGCTCGCCGGGGGCTGCACGGTGCGAGCTTGACCAGATCAAGCACGTCATCATCTGGATCCAGGAGAATCGTTCCTTCGACCATTACTTCGGCACCTACCCTGGGGTGAGGGGCTTCAGCGACCCCCATGCCCTGCCCGGTGTGTTCACCCAGACCACGACCAAGACGTCGAGCGGCAGCATCCAGCCATTCCACCTCGGCGCCGAGTGCCTCGCGGACCCGGGGCACGACTGGGCAGTCCAACACCAGGCCTGGGCCGACGGGGCTCTGAATCAGTGGGGCGTCGCCCATGAAGGCGACGTCGATATGTCGTTCATGGGGTACTACACCCGCAGCGACCTGCAATATTATTACGGGCTCGCGGACACTTGGACCCTCTGCGACAACTACTTCTGTTCGGTCATTGGAGAGACCACTCCCAACCGAATGTACGCCATGACCGGGATGCTCGACGCCGAGGGTCTTTACGGCGGCCCGGTGATGTCGACCATCAACATTTCCAGCGCGGCGCCGACCTCCACCCGCAGCGAGACCGGCCTGTTTTCGCCGGGATGGAAGACCTACCCCGAGGCCCTGACGCAGGCCGGCATCAGTTGGAAGGTGTACGGCAATGCAACCGGCAACCCCGAGTACGCCGTTCTGCCCCTGTTCCAGCAGTACTATCCGCAGAACTTCGCGCCCGATTCCCCCGAAGCTCAGCGGGCCGCCACTCTCGCTGCGAATGGGCTCGAGCCCCAGTTCCCGGCGGATTTCATGACCGATCTGGCCAATGGAACCCTTCCTCAGGTCACGTGGATCATCCCGCCCGCCGAACAGTCCGAGCACCCTGCCTTTGGGCCCCAGGACGGCGAGAACCTGGTCGATACGGTGATCACAGCGCTGAAGGCCTCGTCGGCCTGGCCGAGCACGGCCATGTTCATTACTTACGATGAGAACGGCGGGTTCTTCGACCATGTGCCGCCGCTGGTGCCGCCCCAGGGCACCCCGGGGGAGTTCCCGATCACCGAGCCGACCACCCCGATTGGGCTCGGGTTTCGGGTACCCATGCTGGTGATTTCTCCCTTCAGCAAAGGAGGGTTCGTGTGCCGCGATCGCTTCGATCACACCTCCCTGCTTCGCTTCCTCGAGACCCGGTTCGGCGTGAGAGTGCCGAACTTGACCGCTTGGCGCCGCGAGAACGTCGGCGACCTGACCTCGGCGTTCAACTTCGCGGCGCCAGCCGATGCGTCGATCCCGACCATCGCCGGCGCTTCCGTGGATAGTTCGTTGAACGAGCCCACGGAGTGCCTGGCCGAAGAGATCAGTGAAGCCCCGAACCCGACCCCGGCGGTCACCGGGGTGCCTCGTCAGGAGCCAGGCTTCCGGCCTTCTCCGAGCGGCCTGACCTTTGACGATCGCTTCGAAATGCGCGGTTGTATCGATGAACGAAGGACAATATAAGTCCTGATGTATGGCGGTGGCGGGGGGGGGCGTTCGTGGGAGAACGCCCCTCCCTCTTCAACGCGTTCGACCAAGAATACTTCATAGTCGATTATGGCGTTGACTCCAACGCCTCGGCGCCGCCAGGCCTTGAGCTGAATTCCCATCCATGGGAGTGCCCTTCCTCGCTGGATGAAGGTTTATGAGCGCTGATTCCATTGCCGATCGAATTAACGCGGCACTGCCAAATGTTAAAACGGGCTCCCTCCGCATGTGGGGCGAATGGTTCGGCAAGCCTTACGATAACTTCCATTCGATCAATCGTTCTTCCGCCGTCGGCTCCACGCTGATGCTTGAGTTCGACGGTGGGGAAACCCTTGCGATTGAGAACCCAGAGGGGCTCGAGATCAGCGACACCGTATTTTCTATTCGTTCTGCCTCCGCGGTCCGATGGGAATGGTTCTACTACGGGCGACCGCATACGGAAGAGAACCGCTACTACTATCAATTCGCGCGCAGCGGTTCCGGCGTCGAGGCGCAGTCAAATGTAGATTGGTACACACCTAATCTTTCGCCATCGCCTGACAAGAACGCGGCCGAACTGCTATGAGCGTCGTTGCACGAAGTCGAAAATACCATGAACGATGCGATCCTTCCCATTTCTTCCGATATGGACGTGTTGTAGATCCGCTCGACGGGATGCAAAGTCGGGCATACAGTGTTCACTTTAGACTCAAGGAAAGAGCCCCCGTGTTGCCTCACATAATTTTGTTACCAGATGCCTCACGAGTGTTGTTACCTGTCTGCGGTCTTGTGTTCGGAGGCTGCGCGAGACATGGATGCTTAGGCGAGAGGCGGAGCGTTCCATTGCTGACTTCGCAGCGAGCTGAAAAAGACGAAGAATCCAGGCATGCTAAGGTCCATTGAAATTGTCGGTTCGTCTCGGAGTAGAGCGTATGGCTCCGCGCCAAGCATGCTGTAGCTGCGGACAACTTACCCTCAATGTTGAGGGTGATCCCGTTCGCGTTTCTGTTTGTCACTGTCTCGCTTGCCAACGGCGGACAGGCAGCGCCTTTGGCGTTCAAGCGCGATATCCCCGAGGCCAGGTAGAGATCGCAGGCCCGTCCAGCTCGTACACGCGGATCAGCGACAGCGGTCAGATCATCACCTATCACTTCTGCCCCAGTTGCGGCACGACCTTGCACTGGGAGCTTGGGGATTTTCCGGACATGATTGCGGTGGCAGTCGGCGCCTTTGCGGATCCGACGTTTTTGACCCCGCAAGTTTCCGTTTACGGCTCTAGAAGACACCCTTGGGTTGATATTTCCGGCCGGGTGCGACGGGAGAACTGACGTTTGGTCATCGCGACTTGTCCTGGCATCGAGGCAGCACTCCGAGTGATTGCGGTGGTTGCCCTTGGAAGCCAAGCCGCAGAGGCCCTATCGGCGGATGCCTCATGGATGTTGAGTTACGCAAATCGATCGACGAACGCGCTCATCTGGGATCAGCGAATCAATGGTGTCGTCGAAGAGTCGCTACCACCGAGCCTTTCAGGTCCGGTGCTCGAGGGTCTTGGAGGGCCGCCGAACCCCGTCTTCGTCGCCGGAACTACCTTGTCAGCGTCTGGGTGCGTCGTACATTCCTGTCCGGACAAGGGATTCTTTTGGATCGACACGGCCAGTGGAACCGCATTTGGTGCGAGTGCTTCTCTATGGGGCTGTGATGGGGGATCTGATATCGGTCTTCGATGCGAACTGCTGTTGGGTTCGCGACGGATGACATCATTCCAGAATATTCCTGCTTTAGGTAAGCAAGCATTGATGGAATGGATGAATGAATATGAAGTCCGCGTGAAGGTGGTTCGGTTTATAGACGCAGAGAACAAGACTACGGAGTTGGATCTTGCGGATTTCCGCCTTACGGAGCGTTTTCAGCCGCCTTCGACGGGTCCGAGTTTTGATTGCCAAATTGCGCGTTCGCAGATCGAAAAGGCCATCTGCGGAAATCCGATACTGGCCAAACTTGATATTGAAATGGCGGATTTGTACCGCCGCATGCACGTGAGTTACGACACTGTCGGGGATCGAGAACAGCTGCGAGCCCTACAGCGCGCGTGGTTGGCGCATCGACGAGCTATGTGCCCCGACAAACCAGATCAGGTACAGTGTTTGGCAGCGGAGTATCGACGTCAGCATGACGTACTTGAGAACTGGCTGCCTAATCGGGAAATGCCGAAGAAATAAGGAATGGCGAGACACTTTTCGGTAGGGCGGGTCGTCCGGAGTGGGTCCGGGGTTTGCCGGATGCCGCGGAGGCGCATCTAAGAGGGACTCGTGCGCCGCGCAGTTGCCAGCTCCTTCCACTTCTGAGCGTCCAGACTGATCACGAGGAGCCACAGCATTACCAACCCTTCCCCGAGGAGGCCAGAAATTAAATTGTAGGGGGACAGATTGTTTGCAATCTGGGTTGACATGTAGGTCAGCCAACCAGACCCTGCTAACACCATCGGCGCACCGAAAATTCGAGGCAGAAAGGTCGACTGGAAAATGAGATAGCCAATCAGGAGACAATAGAGTCCGCTAAATACTATGGCGAGGTTCACTCCCCGAGGTTGCCATCGAAGTGCTTCGAAGCTTAGTCCCACGAGGCTGAAGAACGCCGCGAACAAAGAGAGGTTCCTGTTCACCGGTTTAAAGATGTCATAGAGAAGCAGCGTCATAGCGGCCATGCCCAAGACTGCGATGAGGCCCCCTGCGATATTCAACGAGCCGCGAAGGGCGAGCTCACTGAATGATGCTATCAGTACGCTGAGCCAATAGAGGGCGCCGGCAATTCTGGCCTTAAAGCGCGGCGACGCTTCTGCAAATCGCTTCATCACAATCGTGCCGTTCATACTCCTTCCCCCTTACGCGAGTCATTGAATCGCGTGCACGCGAATTCCACCACTTGCAAGCCCGGCTAGGATCCGCTTAGTCCGTCACTATAGTCAGGAGGGGGGTTGGGGCTCCACCTGGCGTTCAGAATTTCAGCCAAATTGACCTCCTGCTCCGTCTTTTTTTCCATCATCAGTTGCAGGCGCTTCGCCGCGTATTCTGAGGAAAAAAAACGATGGAGACTGAGTTTTCCATCTGCGTCCATTCGATAGTGAGCCACGCGTCTGGCGCTGAGGGCATCGACGTACGTTGGACTGCCTTCCGGCCACGCCCGCTTCGCGATGGCGATGCCGATCATTTCGGTCAAATAGGTATCCCCATTGCGCATGACCGTCGATACTCGTCGGCAGGTACTAAGAACA
>JBEKNN010000456.1:0-5467 GCA_049522755.1 Bryobacteraceae bacterium
AGCCCTTCATGGCAACCGAGAGCTGCTCCGGCCGCAATTCGGTTACTAACCGAACCGTGATCAAACGGACGTAAACCGACAGAGTCAAAATCGTCAGAAACAGCAGATTACCGTTGGTCGTGGGAGGATTTCCCCACGGATGACTCCAGAAGATTTGACGGCAACTGATAATCGCTAGCGCTGCCGGCGGCATCGCGAGAGCGATTTTGGCATAGCCCAAGCGGAACGACTGCGTTTCGCGAAAAAGAACCGCCCCCTTCGCCGCCATGGAATCCGGACTTACCGCAGCAAGCCGATCGCATACTGAAGCGCCGCATAGGCGCTCTGGTAATCATACTGTGCGCTAAGGCTCTCGATCTCCGCCTCCGTCTGATTGAGTTCGGAGTCAGTCAACTCGACAATACTGGAAAGTTGCAGGTCGAAGCGCCCGTGAGCTAAGTCGAGAGCCATTGTGGCCTCCCGGAGGAACTCCGCGGTGACAGCCAAATTCTGATAAGCTGTCTGAGCGTTAGCCCAAGCGTTGCGCACGTCGCGTGAGATGCTTTCTTCCAGATCGCGCACCCGTTGATCCGACTCCAAGGCACGATAATGCGCTTCTTCCCGGCGCGCCGTGAACAGATGCCCGTTGAAAATGGGGATCTCCAGATTCACCGCGGCGCCCACATATTCGTTCGGAGTAATTCGAGGACGATTGATCTGGTCGATGTACGGCATGTACCCAGCCACTCCCACGAAGCTCGCTGTGGGGCGCTTGAGATCGCGTTCGGCGGCTTCAAATTGATACGCCGCGTCGCGAGTTAGACGAAGCCCGGCCAATTCCGGGCGACTCTGCATCGCCTGACGGACCAAGCCCTCGACGTCTGCCTGGGGACTGGGCGGCATCGGCTCATCCGTCAATTGATAAGTGGCTGACTGCTGTGCGCCCAACGCGCGAGTCAATTCCGCGAAGGCCGCCTGCACTACATTCTGCGATTGGATCAGGAGCATCTTGGCCTTCGAGACGTTAACGTCCGCAAAGCTGACGTCCAACTGAGAGCGGAGCTTGTTCTGGGCCAGTTGGGTGATCTGATCGTCCACTTGCTGCCGTGCGCTCACGGTCTTCTGCGCAATCTTGACCAGCGCCTGGGAACGCAGCGCGCCAAAATAGGCCACATTAACGCGCAACAGGACGTCATAGCGAGTCGCCTGATAATTTTGCGCTGCGGCGTTCGCCTGCGATTTCGATTGTGAGACCAGGCTGGATGTGCGCCCAAAATCGCTGATTAACTGGTTGATTAGCACACCGTCGCCAACGCGGTCGAAAAGCGAGGAAACGTTGAGGAAGCCGGCGCCAAGCCGGGCTCCGATGTTGGCGCCCGACCCTGTCATTTCCCCGTCGACTGTCGGGTAGTATGCGGAACGCGCTTCCACGATCCGCTGGCTCTGAGCGGACGTCTCGTTCTGCGCCGCCAGCACCTGGGGATGATTTTTCAAGGCCAGGACTTCCGCGTCGCTGAGTTTCAACTGTACCGGTACGCCGGTTTGGCCAAAGAAAGGAACGGTCCCAACGGCGGCGAGAAGGAAAAGTGTCAATCGCATTTTAAATTCCCTCCGGAGATGGTAGAGCTGGCAGAGCCGGCGCGCCCCCCGGCGCCCCCTCGATGGGTTGGCCCGCTCTCGGCCGTCTTCCGCGGTAAACCAGCAGGTAGGCGGCAGGAACTATGAACACGGTTAGCAGGACCGACGTAGTCAGGCCGCCGATAATGGCTTGGGCCATAGGTGCGTATTGCTCGGCGCCGGTTCCTAACTTCATTGCCATCGGAATCATCCCAATGATGGTAGCCAGCGAAGTCATCAGGATGGGGCGCAATCGAACCCGGCAAGCGGTAATCACGGCGTCCTCTACCGAAAGGCCCTGCCCTTCCAGGTTATGAGCGAAATCGACGATCAGGATGCTGTTGGAATCGGCGATGCCGATCAACATCAAAACCCCCATGAGGGACATCACGTTGAGAGTAGTATGCAAGATCAGCAAAATAACCAGGACGCCGATGAATCCCATCGGAATCGCGAGCATGATGAGAAACGGATCCACAAACGAGCGAAACTGCGCCACCAGAATCAGAAAGAGCAGGGCAAACGAGATGCCAAAGCCGATTCCGAATCGCTTGAACGATTCTTCCATGCCGAGCACCATGCCGTGCAGCTCAACCTTAACGCCACCCGGAATCTTGGAATCTGCGACCAGCTTGTTTATCTGGGTATTGAGTCTTCCCAGATCTTCTCCGGACGGAGTCACGTATACGTCGGTTACCCGCTGGATAGCATAATGGTCGAATTCGGTGGGGGTTTGAATGCGATCCAGCTTGACTACGCTGTCCAGAGTCGTAGGATCCTTAAGCCTTGGCGCGCGCAACGGGATATTGCTCAAATCCAGGGAGTTCCGTATTGCGCCCCCGCCGTGTTCGTAGTATTGCACCGTTAAGTAATAGTCGTTTCCGGTTTTGTAATCCACCCAATAATTGGGAGCAATCATGTAATTGGAGTTAAGCGCGGTGATGACGTTGTCGATTACATCTTTTTGACTTAAACCGAGCTCGCCGGCGTGTACGCGATCCACATTCAGGCGTAGTCCCGGATAATTCATGTCTTGCGGGATATATACCTCGCCTACGTTCGGCATTTGCCGGATCTGGCTGGCAAGGTTCTGCGCGATGCCGTAAATCTGCGGCAGGTTGGGACCGCTTACTTGCAGATCGACCGGAGCCGGCATGCCGGAGTTTAGGATGGCATCCACCATCGAGCCGCTGGAGAAGAACGTCCGAATCTCAGGGTACCGTTTGGCCAGCGCCTGCCGGACACGGTCGATGTCGTCGAAACTACTCAGCTTGTGATCGTCGGTGAGGGCTACCTGCACCGTAGCGGTGTATGGGCCGGCGTTGGTCGTATAAAGCGCCGAGAAATCGGGCACAATCCCGATATTCGAGACGATCATCTTCAAATCGTGAGGGCTGATCGTGTGCTTGATCAGATCTTCAACCTTGGCCACGTACTGGTCCGTCATCTCGATGCGGGTTCCGGTGGGAACCTTAAGGTTGATGGTGAACTGGCCCGCATCGGTTCGGGGGAAGAAAGCGAGCCCCAGCAGCGGATAAATCCCGATACTGGCCACGAAAAGCGCGAAAAGGACGATCACCGTCAAGGCCGGGAACCTTAAGGCCCCCCGTACGGCCCGCTCGTAGCCATCGAGAACTTTATTGAAGCCGCGATTGAAAAGACGGTTGAACCTGGCAAATAGGGAGCCGCCCGATTCCTCATGCCCCTCGCCATGCCCTTGGGGAACGCTCTTCAGGAAGCGCGAGCAAAAGAGAGGGATTACAGTCATTGAGACGACGAACGAAGCCAGCAGCGCCAGGCAGAACGCCAGGGCCAGAGCGGAAAAAAGAAACTTACTCACTCCATACAGAAGAGTGACAGGAAAGAAGTCGACTACGTCCACCAAAGTGGCCGCCAAAATGGCAAGATTAACCTCCGCGCCGCCCGCCTCCGCGGCCACGGCGGGCGCGGAACCCATCTCAAGGTGCCGGTAGATGTTCTCCAGCGAGATTACGGAGTTGTCGATGACTCGCGAGAACGCCAGAGCGAGTCCTCCCAGGATCATGGTGTTTATCGTGCTGCCCATCAGCGACAGAATCACGAAAGTAGTCAAGGCGGAAAGAGGAATGGACAGCAGCACCGCGGAAGTTGCCCGCAGGCTTCCCAGAAAGATCAGGATCATTAAGCTGGTGAGGACCAGTCCGATGAGCCCTTCGTGCAGTACGGTCTCCAAGGCTTCCTTCACATAGACCGATTGGTCGAAGACCACGCTGGCGACTAACTGCTTAGGCAGACCCACCAGATTGGGAATTAGGGCGCGAATTCCATTGACTACCGAGATGGTGTTGGTGTCGCCACCCTGCTTCATGATGGGGACGTAAGCGGATTTCTGTCCGTCCACTCGCACGATATTGTATTGAATCTGGGCCGCATCCACGGCTTTTCCGACGTCCCCAACCGAAACCCATCGCGTGCCTACAGTCTTGAGGGGGAGCGCGTTCAGATCGTCGACATTTTCCACCAGACTATTGGAGTAGACGTAGTAGTCATAGGGTCCCATCTTCACATCGCCCGCCGGTAGAATCAGGTTCGCCTGGTTGACCGCATCGACCACATCCATCGGGCTAAGCTGGCGGGCGAATAGTTTGTATGGGTCCACATAGACCATCACCTGGCGATACTTGCCGCCAAACGGAGGAGGAATCACCGCACCCTTCACCGCTCCGGGAATTTGGTTGCGAATCTGAAACTGAGCTAAATCGTGGAGTTGAGTCTCATTGAGCCCTTCGCCTTTCACGGTCAGGAGGCACACGGGCAAGCTCGACGCGTCGAATTTCAATACCACGGGCGGCAAGGTTCCAGGTGGGAGGCGTTTTAGATCGGCCAGCGCTAGGTTGGAGATCTGGGTTACGTCCGCATCGGCGCTGGTACCGGTTTGAAACGTGATTCTGATGATACTGACTCCCAGCAGCGACCGCGACTCGAAGTGGTCAACTCCGCTGGCGAGTGTGAAGAAACGTTCCAATGGGTCTGTGATGTCGGTTTCGATGTCCTGCGGAGGCATTCCGGAGTAAAAGGTCGCAACCACTACCTGCGGAATATTAATCGGAGGGAAGAGATCCACCGGCATTCCCGCTACTCCCAGCACTCCGAGCAACAGAAGCGCAAGGCAGATGACCACGATGAAGTACGGATTGCGAATCGAAAATCCGGGCATGAGTGTCTATCGACTCCTGAGATTACTGGTTTTCAGCTTTGTACTCGGTCATTTCAACGGTATGAGGCTGCACCGCGGCGCCGGCTTTCAGCGCGGCGCGATCACTGACCACCACGTTGTCTCCCTCGTTCAAACCCGAGGTGACCTCCGCCCAGTCCGGGCTCTGCAAGCCAAGCTGCACGGTACGGATCGCGATCGTGTTGTTGGGCGTTACGACAAACACGGTGTCCCCGGACGTCTGGTGACTGATCGCCTGCAAGGGCACGGCGAGGCCATTATTTTCGTGCTCTAGCGTAATTGTCGCGTCCGCATAAAGCCCGGGCACCAACACACGGTTGGGGTTGAGCACATCAACCTCGGTATGCATAGTTCGCGTATCCTGAGCTACGTCGGTTGAAAAGCGCGCCACCCTGCCGGGGAAATGGCGGGATAAGGAAGGCACGCTGACATCCACCGCATCGCCGATGTGAATGAACTTGACATACGATTCCGGCACGGGAATCACGAGGCGGAACTTGTCGTCCTCGGAGAGCTTCGCTATCGGCAGCACGTTGGTGCTGGAACTGGTGCCGGCCTGAACTAAGGTGCCAAAATTCGCGTAACGCTGCGTGACCACGCCGCTGAATGGAGCATAGATGTTGGCGTAGTCGGACAGTATCTTGTCATGCCGTTCCT
>JBEKNN010000457.1:0-5457 GCA_049522755.1 Bryobacteraceae bacterium
GATGAAACTGGTGCAGCGATCGGGTCTGCTTTTCGAGCAGGGGCATCAGATATTTAGGCTCGGCATTGCCGGGGTCGCCGCCCGGCACGAAAACGGCATCGATACGCGGCAGGCGGCGAAACACATCGGCCCACTCCTTGAGAGCGAACTCCACCGTGGCGGCGTTGGAATAGTCCCGATCCATGGCCGGATACCAGATCCACACGTCGATGCCGTACTGCTGACAGATGCGGGAGATTTCCACCATCATCTCGATCTTGGGCAGCACAAAATGCGGACTGTCGTCGGCATCGTCCGAGCGCTGCGGGATCAACTCGATGGCGTTGACGCCGAAGACGGCCAGGTCGCGGATGTACTGCTCAAACTGCGCGGGCGTCCAGCCATCATAGGTATTCACCTTGGGGCGATAGCCCAGTTGATGTCCGCGGAGAGGATACTTGGGAGCCGTGGCGGCCTGCAAGGCATCGTCCACCTCCAAAACCTGGCGTTCCATGCGGAGATGACGCAGAAGGTACCCGGCTCCGAACAAACACCCGCGGACGTCGTTGCCGGCAATCACCACCCCGCTGGTGGTCGTCTTCACACGATAGCCATCGGCGCCGGCCACCACCGGCGGTAGGCCAGCGGCGCGGGCGCCCAACTCAGACGCCGTGCCGAGTGCGATGAGAGGACGATTCCCCGCGGGGGCGGCATAGAGAACCTCCAGACGGATCTGCGTCCGCTTGGCCACTTCCTCGGACAGCATCTGGGCCGATTTCTGCTCCGGCTCGGGAGCGTCGCGCGCCACCAGGATGGCGGCATTGCGGAGGTCCGCGGCGGCCGCGAAAAGGGAACACAATCCCAAGGCGAGAATGGCTTTCAGTGAGGTCATAGGATGACTCCGAGGCTATCTTTTCGTGTTGGTGTTGCGTGGGCCAAAGCGAATCTGATCGACGTTGACCTTCCCCGCGGGTCCGTCGCCATACAGGGCCCGCTTTATGGCCCATCCGGAAAACGACATCGCCACGGCCCCAGCCAGCCCCGCCAGAACCAGGTTGCGGATCCAGCCACCGTAACGCGCATCTGCCTGGCCCGGCAGGGTACGGCCGTCGCGGAGGAAGCACCCCACTACCACCAGCAGGGTACACGCAGCGGCGTTGATGGTGATAAACCATTCCGTCACCAGCCGGATGGGGGTGAAGCGAGGCAGGACGTCCATGAAGTTGATGGAAACCACAGTCCAGAGAAAGACCAGGTAGAACAACTGACCTTTGCCCATCCAGCTTTCCGGAATCAGCGGGAGGGGGCGGCGCAGGTGCAGCGCCAACAGGAAAACCATGGCGATGGCAATGGCCAGGAAGACCATATCGAACCAACCGAGAAATCCGCGGGAGAAGACGAAATCGCCGTTGATGCGGATGCCGTAGATCACCGGTTTGAGGCCTTCGATCTCATTGGTCCACTCCTCCGGGGCGTGGCGGAGATTCAGATAGGGCAGCAGGCACAGGACAGTAACTACGCTGAACACTTCCGTCCAGCGCCGCACGGAGGGCGCTTCGGTCAACTTGGGCGTGCGAACCGACAGGAAGCCCATTGTGACGGCCAAAGCGAGTCCAAGGAAGAAGCCTTGGCTCTGTTCCATGATGCTGTGCCAGTTGGTGTCGTAGCCGCTCGACATCACCAATAGCTTCGTGGCGCCTCCGGCAGCGAAGCCAATGCCTCCCAGCAGCAGTCCGCCCAGGGTGGCGAACGCCACCGCGCCGCGGCGCCGCCGCCAGCAATAGAAAAGGATGCCGCCTGCCAGGCCGGCATTGCTTGCCCAGGTGTCACCCCGCGGCGGATTCATATCGAGGTGCAGCAGCTCGATCAGAAGCAGGTGTCCCATCGAGGATCCTATGGCCATGGAGACGATCAGCAAAGCGCCATCGCCCCACAGCCGGCGGCGAATCAGCAGCATCACAGCCACCACCAGGATCGCGAGCAAGCCGGTGAATGCGGTTTCTCCCAGGTAGCGAAGCCACGGCAGGCTGCGATAAACGCCGCGGAAGTCCGCGAAGTGCCAGACCAGGAATATGCCGGCGATCGGGAGGAACAACCGCGTCAGCTGGTCGCGGTCGAGGCAGGCTGCCAAACCGAGTCCCGCCGCGGCAGGCGCGGTCCACAAGGCCCCGAGTACAAACACGCAGGCGAACCCGTACAGGACCGTGGCGGAATCCGAGGAGTGGATATAGGCAATCGTCTTCATGTACGACATGGCGCCGCCGTAGGCGAATCCGATCGCGCCCAGAATTGCAAAGTAATGGATGCGGGGGAGCCAATCTTGCCGCCCGCTGAGTAGGCAGACGGTCATGCCGCCGAGAGCGCCGGCTAACGCGGCGCCGTATTCATGGCCAAACTGACCGCGAACACCCCAACCAATCGATACGGAAAGGGCCGTCATCAAAAGCAACGGCCAAGTGAGCGGACGCGACTGTATCACTGTGAGTTCCTCGAGACATCAGGGGAGCGGTTTCATCCGCGGATTCCGGAACTTCACGATGCTGCCCGGATGATGCTGTTTGCGAGGCAAGATAGCCTTGGTGTAAGTGTTCTTGTCGTCAATATACTCGACATACTCGACGGTTACTTTTCCGTCCACCTGGATCGCGATATGGTTGCCTTGCGCGATCGCCTCTTGCGTGAACCAGGCGTTGGGCTTGGCGCCAAGCGGGCCGAAGCCCTTGCGGAAGATCATTCCCGAGTTGCTGCCATCGCTGATGTTCGCCGCCTGGAAGTCGAAATCGGCGAACTCGCCCCGCATCGCCTCGGGGTGACTGTCGACCCGCCCTATGTCACCGGCGACGGGAGGCGAACCAGTCATGTGCCTGTCGGCGAAATTCATATATTGATCCCAATCGTAAGAAGTGACATCGTGCCGGCCGGCGCGAATGTGAAAGCCGATGGTAGACATGACCGGCCGATGCAGGGGCGGCATTTCGGTGGCGGCGAAACCGTCGGCGCCGAGCAGCCGGTAAACCGGCGCGGCGGCGACGGCGAGAGGAACGGGCCGCGAGGGTCCGACCCCAGGTGTTGCTCGGCGACCGCGATGAAGAGCGGCGCGGCGCGGAAAGGGCCAACAACTCGCGCTTCCACCTCCTCTAGCACTGCCTGTTTGCCTCGGAGTAGCCTGGGCTACTGCGACCACTTGACACCTACCTCTCGGATTATGCATGCCGTCACCAGGCACATGCAAGAGCAAGGAACAGCTCAACTTCAATATTATGCGCCAACCGAAAACAGGGTGAAGCCGCCACTAAATCCGCTCCGGGCGAGCCTTCGGGAATGCCGCTGACAGCGTGACTGAGGTGCTGTTCGTTCAGCCGAGCTTGACAGCGAGATAACGCCAGACTCTTGGGCCAAACAGGGGAATGATTGCACCGGGTAGTTCCGAGCTGATCGTCGCCAATCCGCAGGTGATCCAGTTCGGAAGAGTTGCCGCTCCAAATGAGCCGGCCAGACTCCCCGACTCCAATTCGATTCGGGCCCCGAATCCGGCGCGCTGGCGCGGCTGCTCAACACGACCTTTCTACGAGTGGGGGACCATTCTCCCGCAATACTGTCGATGCGCGCATTGGCCTGTTCGCACCAGTTGACAGTTCGCGCTTTGCCCCCCGGCGCACTGCCCGCGGCTTTTTTGGAACCTGGCGGCGCTTCGTCGATTCCGCCGGCGACAAAGCAGAACCATCTTCAGAACGCAGTGTTCTGGCTCCGCCGCTGCTCGCTTGCCTTCATGATTTCGCTCATGTCCCCAGCTGGCCGAATCTCGAAAATACTGCCAAACGTCAGCGCCGGATGCTGGCCGATCAGCTGCACAGCATGGTTCATGTCCCTCGCCTCAAGGACAAGAATGCCGCCGATTTGTTCCTTGGTTTCGGCATAGGGACCGTCGGTCGTCACCACTTTGCCGTTCTTCCAAGACAGGGTTAAGGCGGTTTCCGGACCCTGAAGCGCTTCGCCACCACCCCAGTGCCCGTTGGCGCGAAGGTGATCGTCGTATTCAAAGCATCTGTCGAACAGGCCGTTTCGCTCGCTCTCAGTCATGGCCTCGAATTTACCTTTGTCGTAGTACCCCAAACAGATGTATTTCATTGTTCTTCTCCTCATAGTGGATCGGTGGAACCGGCGCCAAAGCATAGCGCGTGTTCCGGGGCCGCAATGACCAGGTTGTTTACTTGCTTCCTCCGGATCCTTGTTCCGGAGCCGGAAAGAAAAGAAGCTCGCGCACCTCGCCCGCCGCATCGCAGGAGATGGCGCCCTTGCGCGCCCACGCCAGCGCCTCTTCCAGGTCTGCGCATTCCAGTATCCAGAAACCGCCCATGTGCTCCTTGGTCTCGGTGTACGGTCCGTCGGTGACGAGCACCTTGCCGTCGGGCTGCTTCCGCAGCGTCTTCGCGTTGGCGGCCGCGGAAATTCCGCAGGCGAACTTCCTCACGCCGGCTGCAATCATTTCGCGGTTGAGCGCGTGGATCTCCTCCATCATCGCTTCGGTTACGGTGGACGGGTCAAAGTCGTCGGGCAGGTAGTTAGCGACCAGATATTGTGGCATGATCTTTTCTCCTTGTTTTCTGTGGTTTGTTTCCGATGACTCGTTTCCTGTTCACTCAGGAATCGTCGCTCATCGTTCTTCTGTCCTGTAGTCGTTGGCGAAACCGAAAATCGACAGCCACTCCAATTTTTATTTCAACTGCCGAATCCGTTCCTGCAGGAATTGCCGCTCCGGTTCCTGTCGGGTCAGCGCCAGCGCCCTCCCATAAGAAGCCCGAGCCTCAGCGGTCTTGCCGAGCCTGCGGTACAACTCTGCGCGGGCTGAATGCGCCAGGTAGTAATTTGCCAATTCGCCATGTTCCAACACCGCGTCGATATGCTTCAGACCGGCCTCTGGACCATCGCGCATGGCAATGGCCACGGCGCGATTTAGATATGCGACCGGCGAAGGCTGAATTCGTACCAATTGGTTGTAAAGCGCAACAATCTGCCGCCAGTCGGTCGTTGCGGTCGATTCCGCCTCGGCATGAACGGCCGCAATCGCAGCCTGCAGTGTGTAATGGCCGAAGCGACGCGAGCTCAGGGCTTTCTCCACCAATCCCACTCCCTCCGCAATCTGTTCGCGGTTCCAGAGCGCGCGGTCTTGATGCTCCAGCAAAATCAGCTCTCCGGCCGGCGAGGTCCTCGCCGCGCGCCGGGATTCCTGCAGCAACATCAGAGCAAGCAGCCCATTGACTTCCGGCTCCGGCTGGAGCCCGGCCAGCAACCGTCCAAGCCGGATCGCCTCGCCGGTGATCTCGGCTCGCGTTACTTCCGCTCCCGCCGCAGCCGAATAGCCCTCGTTAAAGACGAGATAGACGACCTGAAGCACCGCGTCCAGCCGCCCCGGCAATTCCTGCGGCGTCGGCGCCTCGTATGGAATCGGCGTCTCTCGAATCTTTGCCTTGGCGCGTA
>JBEKNN010000458.1:0-5444 GCA_049522755.1 Bryobacteraceae bacterium
CCCGATCCCGGCGGAATCAAGACCGCGAATCCCAGGAACCCGCTTAGTTGGAATCGGTACGCGTATACGAAGGGCAACCCAATCGGCCGGATCGACCGGCACGGGCTGGAGGACTGCGACGATGATGACGGGGAGTGCGATGAACAGAGCGAAGAGAGCTACTGCGACCTCAATCCGGAGGACCCGATTTGTAACGATCTGCCGGGCAGCAGTTCCGGAAGCACAGACGGAAACGACAGCAGTACCGCACCGCCATGTCCGCCAGTCCCAAGTCTTCCGGGGAGCAACGCTGCGCAAACGGTGCAGCAGAACATAACCACCGCGCACAATTTCTACAATGCTGCGATGCAGGCCGACCCGAACTCCGCTATGTCAGCGCTCTTTGGATTCTTTACAGCCCAGTTTGAGCCTGGCGGCGCGTGGGATTACAAGAAGCAGGCTAGCGGCAAACAGAACAAACAAGCAGCGAGAGTCTTCGGCAACTTCGACTTCGGTGCTGTCCTAGAGTCCTTCGGCTTCAGCTACTTCTTCACACAGAACGCTGCCGGTATCGCCCAGATCGGCATCTGTCTTGCGGGCGGCGCCTGCGGTACTGGGATTCCGGGTGTTGTGTATCCATACGGCGACCAAATTAACGATGCTGTCGACGTACAAAAAGGCTTCAACTACGAGACTGCGGTGCAGGCTGGGTGCGCTCCCAACAAGTAGGCAACACGCCTATTGCTGGACGCGAGGCGTTGAGCGGCAGCGGTGGAATCCCCGTTGGACACCCCGCTGGCGTTGCTCGAGCGTGTGAGAAGAGCCAGCACACTTTGAACTACATCGGCGTGGAGGTCGTACTCAAATGAAAGCCAAAAGAGCGGTCTATGTCGTGATGTCTTTTCTACTGGCTAACGCGTGCAGCGTGGGCCCGCGGCACACGTCCGACTCGAAACTAGAGCAGAGGTTCTTTCAGCATCAGGCGGAATTCGACACACTTCTGGCCGACGTGCAAGCGGACGAGAAGCTAACGATGATTGGCCCTCACGAGATTTGTTATGCGGGCCGCACGCTATCCGTCCCGAGCGACCTTTCCGAGATCGAGCGCCTTGGTTTAACGGCCCAGCGATGGGCAGACTATCAGCGACAGCTCCGAGAACTAGGATTAGCACTGGTGACTAAATCGGATGGCGGCGTCGAATTCCGGGTTGATATTGGGTCCTTTCTTAACGGGGATTCGTACAAGGGTTACGAGTATAATTCGCATCCGGCAGAACATCCAAAGGCCAGCCTCGATGGTTACCGAACCTCGGAGAATGACAGGCAGGGGTCTGGAGGTTATTACGTCTCGAAGCCGCTGCAAGGTAGCTGGCGCTTATACCTTTACGTTAATGGTTAGCGGTTGCTCCTGTCGGTCGGATCGGCTTCCGAGCCCGAGGCGAGCCGGCTCGCACCGCCACCCCAACGACAGCCGGGTTACCGAGCGGTATCCAAGCCCCGAAGAAAAGCACGATGCTTCGCATCGGCAGAAGGGGTGACACGTCACCCCGGAGCGGGTGCTGCAGGTTACCGGGTTCCGGCGCCGGCCGGTAACCGTTGAAAACACAAAAGCGGTAGAATCGGCATGAGAAGCGCACGAGGGGCCTCCTGGCCGGCTCATCATCCGAGGGACGGACAAGCCGGACGCGTTCGGTCGGGACCAAGATCTCCGACGAGGAATACGCGCGCCTGGAGGCCAGCGCCGCCGCGAGCGGGTTGACAGTCGGAGAGTGGCGCCGCGAGGTGCTGCTCAAGGCATCCGGCCAGCCGGCGCCGCTCGCCACGCCCACCGAAGAAACGCTCTTATCCGAACTCCTCGCACTCCGCATGATCCTGCTCAATCTCTTCTACGATGTGGCCAGCGGCGAGCCGCCGAACCGGGAGCGTATGCAAGCGCTCATCGAGAAGGCCGACGGCGACAAACGGGAAAAGGCCCTGACGCGTCTTCAGACAGCAGCCGGTCGAGGAGAGTAAAACGTATGAGCGGGATGTGGATTTCAGCACGGCCGAGGGGTTGGCCGAGGCACGGGTTTCAAAAGCGCGGCGGGGCGATTTTCTTCGGCATCGTCGCGATGTTCGCGGCCTGGTTCTTCCAGGTCGAATACCAGTGGGACGGGATGCAGCGGTATTACCTGGCGCACTACGTGGTGTCGAGCGCCGGGCTGTTTCAGAAGTACCTGGTGCTGCACACGGTGGACCGGCAGGGGCGGTGGCATCCGACCGTGCCGGCGGAAGTGGCGCCGATCCGGATGGCCAGCTATCCGCAGGGGGCGATTCCGTTCCGGCTGTCGGACGCAGCGCTGCAACGCGGCGCGGTGCGTCTCGCGAATCCGCTGATCCCGGTGGACAAGGCGCGCTTCGCCGCGTTCCTGCGGGACTGGGTGTACGAAGGGCAGACACTCACCGACCTGGCCAAGCCCGGCATATGGTGGGGACTCGGAGTGATGGTGGCGGGGCTGTGCTTGGCCTGGCCGCAGGACCGGAAGGCGCGGGACATCCTTGAGAACGGCCGACGGGTGCGCGGCGCGGAGCTGGTCACGCGAGACGAGTTCAACCGCAAGCGGAAATATGGAATCGGGATGGGGTTCCTCACGCTGGAACCGCGCAATCTGCGTGAGCGGGTGTGGATCAAGTACAGTCACGGCCCGATGATCTTTATTCCGGAGGAAGACGAGCCGAAGCACTTTCTGCTGATGGGCGACACGGGAACCGGCAAGAGCGCGCTCATCCGGCAAATGCTGTGGCGGCTGACGGCGGACCAGCAGACCGCGATCGTCTACGATCCGGCGCGGGGGTACATCGAACGCTTCTACCATCCGGAGCGCGGCGACATCATTCTGAACCCGCTGGATGCGCGGTCGCCGTACTGGTCGCCGGGCGAGGAGCTGACGAACGAGGCCGAGGCGCGGAGCCTCGCCGAGAGCGTGTTTCCGGACCAGCCGCACGAGCCGCCGTTTTTCACGCAGACGCCGCGGAAGATTTTCGCGCAGATGTTGCGGCGGCGGATGGACGCGCAGCAGATGGTGGCGATGATGTGCGACGGCGAAGCGCTCAACCGGATGGTGGAAGGCACGGAACTGGCGTCGATGATCAGCCAGGCGGCGCCGTCGCAGCGGGAAGGCGTGCGGGCCTCGCTCAACCTGGTGGCCGACGCGTTGCGGCTGCTGAAGACGAAAAGCGAAGCGAAGACGACATGGACAGCGCGGGAGTGGGCGGCGAAGCGGCGGGGCTGGATCTTTCTCACCAGCACGCCGGAGCTGCGGGCGGCGCTGCAACCGCTGCTGAGTCTGTGGCTCGACATCCTGGTGTTGCGGCTGATGAACCAGGAGGGTGGGCAATCGCGGCCGGTGTGGTTCGTGCTGGACGAACTGGCCAGCCTGCAGAAGCTGCCGCAGCTTGCCACGGCGCTGACCGAGAACCGGAAGAGCAACAACCCGGTAGTGATCGGCATCCAGGGCAAGGCGCAGATGGAGACGATTTACGGGCATATGGCCGAGGCGATGCTCTCGCAGCCGTGGACCAAAATCTTTCTGAAGACGAGCGAACCACGGGCGGCGAAGTGGGTCAGCGACGCGATCGGCGAGCAGGACCGGGAATGGCTGCGGGAGAGCCGGACCACGCCGCAGGGATGGGCGGGCCAGCGCGCGGGGCGCGAGACCAAGACGTACGTAGTTGAGAAACGGACGGCGCCGCTGGTGCTGCCGGCGGAAATCGGCGGGCTGCCCGCGTTGCACCGGTATCTGAAGAACGGCAACGATGTCGTGCAGATGAGCTTCCCCTATCTCGACTGGCCGAAGGTGCAGCCGGGCTTCATCGAGCGGGAATGGAAAACGGTGGCGGCCATCGAACCGCCGCGTACGCCCGAGGAACCGAAGGGCGGCAAACAGCAGAAGCTCGAACGCAAGCAACAGCGCGCCGCGGAGCACGGGTTCTTCGATTAGGCGATCTATGCTGACGATCTCAAAACCGTTGAGCGCGGGCCAGGCCGCGGCGTACCACGCCAGTGAATTTACCAATGCCGAGCAGAGCTATTACACGCAAGGCAGCCAGATCCGGGGCGAGTGGCAGGGCAAGCTCGCAGCCGAGTGGGGCCTGACGAGCGAAGTCAGCGCGGAAAGCTTTTCCCGTTTAGCCGCCGGGCAGCATCCGGAGACTGCCGAGCAGCTCGTGCGTTACCAGCAGGCACGGGAGTATGTGAACGATGCCGGCGGGACCGTGAAGACGATGGAGCACCGGGCCGGATGGGATGCGACGTTCAGCGCGCCCAAGAGTGTCTCGCTCACAGCGCTGGTGGGCGGCGACGAGCGCGTGCGGGAGGCGCACCGGGAAAGCGTGCGCGTGGCCCTCAATGAAATGGAGCGCTACGTCCAGGCGCGAATCGACGGCAACGCGCCGGCCGAGACCGGCGGGAAATGGGCGGTGGCGAAGTTCGAGCACGACAGCGCCCGGCCGGTGGACGGCTATGCCGCGCCGCAGCTTCACACGCACGCGGTGTTTTTCAATGTGACCGAAACCGCGGACGGCAAGGCGCACGCGGTGCAGCCGCGGGAACTCTATCGCAGCCAGCAGTACGGGACGGCGGTGTATCAGAGCGAGCTCGCGATGCGGCTGAAAGCGCTGGGTTATGAGATCGAGCCAGGAAAGAACGGCGCGCCGGAGATCCGCGGCTACAGCGCCGAGTATCTGGAAGCGAGCAGCCCGCGGAGTCAGCAAATCCGCGAGCACATGGCCGAGCAGGGAGTGGACGGCGCGGGGGCGGCGCAGATCGCGGCGCATCGGACGCGGGATGCGAAGCTGGCGCTGACACCGGAACAGATGCTGGCGCGGCATCGTGAAATGGCTGAGGCTTTCGGCAATCAACCGGAGCAGATCGTCCAGGCGGCTAAAGAAAAAATGCACGCCATCGACCAGAGCCACGACGGGCGGATGCGGCATGCGCAATCGGCGGTGACGTTCGCCCGCGACCGTAACCTGGAACGTGAGGCGGTGGTGGATGAACGCGCCCTGATGCGCGATGCGCTGAAACGGTCGATGGGCCAGGCCAGCTTCGAGGAAGTGCGCAGCCACTTTGAAGAGCGCGTGCAGAAAGGCGACCTGATCGAAGTGAAAGCGCCTATCGGCCGGTCGTTCACCACGCCGGAGATGGTCGGTCTCGAACGCGACAACATCGAGCGCATGCGCGCGGGCCAGGAGCGCTACGCGCCGTTAGTTCAGCAGCAGGCTCACTTCGAGCATCTGAGCAACAGCCAGCGGCAGGCAGTGGAAACGATCCTCGACAGCCGCGACCAGATCACCGGTCTACAGGGCGCGGCCGGCGCCGGCAAGACCACTTCTTTAGCCGCCCTCCGCGAAGCGGCGGAGAAAGAAGGCTACACGGTGGAGGGGTTCGCGCCCACGTCGCGGGCCGCGTATCAGCTCGAAGAGGC
>JBEKNN010000459.1:0-5442 GCA_049522755.1 Bryobacteraceae bacterium
GCGCCCTCTGTCAATCTTTTTCCTCCTCCCAGACCCGTTACAACTCTAGCCGAGTCCCCTCAATCCCGAAACTTGTTCCAAATCAGTGGGCTGCCACCTGGCCGCATGGCACGTTACGGAATCGCTGAATGTGACAGTGAAGCAGTAGCGGGAATTCGCGGAATTGTTTATACTTCCTGTTTCGCCGAAAAGGAGAGCCGATGGGGTCCGATTCAATCGTTAAGATTGTTGCGGCCATTCTGTTTTTCGTGGTGGTCGCAATCCTGGTGATGCGGAGGAAGGGCAAGAAAAAGAAGACTGAAGAAGAAGATTTCTAAACAAGGTGGGGTATGCTTTAGCTTGCCCGTTCACGCTCAACATGCCCTACCTAAGCTGAGACACGGCGCGATAATAATATCGGTGCCCACTCGCGTTTTTCCCCTGGCGTTCCTAATCGTCTTCGCAGCTCATTCTCAGCGCACCTCCAACAGTCTTACCTTCGGCGGTTCCGGCAACGACTCCATCAACGCCGCCGCCGTGGATTCCTCCGGAAACATCTACGTCACCGGCACAACCACTTCCTTCGATCTCCCGCTGCGCAATGCCTTCCAAGCCGCCAACAGCGGTACGGAAATGATCTACAGCGCCAATGCAGGAGCCACCTGGACTCCGCTCGGGAATCCGCTTGTGGTCACTCCGCTGACGTCGCTCTCGATTGCGGCCGATCCAACTAACTCCCAAATCATTTACGCGGCCTCCGGGAACACCGTTTGCAAAAGCACGAACGCCGGCCAGCAGTTCCAGTGTGTCGCCCTTACCTTCGCGTCCTTCCAAACCAGTCTCACCTCACTCGCTGTCGATCCCCAGCAGCCTTCCACTCTCTACGCCAGCGCCACCACCAACGGCGGAGTCTTCAAGAGCACGGACGGCGGCCAGACCTGGGCCAACGCGAGCGCCGGTCTTCCTTCTCAAGGCTTCATCAGTTCCGTCGCCGTCGACCCGTTCCATTCCGGCGTGCTCTACGCCTGGGCAGGCAGCGGCGGCTACGTCTCCACCAACGGAGCAGGTTCATGGACGCCCTCCAGTATGCCGTGGCCTGCGAATACATCCGTGTCTGGCCCGGGCGGTCCGAGCTTTACCTTCGATCCGGTGACGCCTGGAATCATTTACGGACCCAACTACCTGACCAACCAGTTCGGCGTCCAAAAGAGCGTCGACGGCGGCGCCACCTGGACGCCGTTGAACACTCCCTTCAGCAGTTGCTGCGTCGTCCCGGACCCGAAAGTCTCGGGTTCAATTTACACGCTGGCTTCCACCAATAACACGGTCCCGCTCTTATTCTGGAAAAGCGCCGACGGCGGCGCCACATGGACTTCCTATCCGTTCCCCGGCAGTGTCACCGGACCCTTGGCGGTAGATCCGGCGAACCCGCAGATCATGCTCGCCGCCGCATTCCGCAGCGCCGATGGCGGCCAGACATGGCAACCCACCAACGCTTCTCGGCTTATCCAGCCCGTCTTTTCGAATTCTTCCAGCGGAATAGCCTATGCGGTGGCGCCGGTTACCTCGGACGCATTCCTCGCCAAGTTCCTGCCCGACGGTCAAACACTCGTCTTTTCGACTTACTTCGGCGGCATGGGAAACGATGTGGGACAAGGCATCGCACTCGACGCCTCCGGCAATATATGGATCACCGGCAGCACGTCCTCTTACGACTTACCAGTCACTCAAGGCGCATTCCAGGGCGCACTTAACGGCGCAACCAACGCATTCCTCGCGAAGTTCTCGGGCGCCGGGCAGTTACTGGCTGCGAGTTTCCTCGGTGGCTCTAACACCGATAGCGGCTTGGGCGTCGCCATGAGTCCCCAAGGCAATCCTTGGCTGACAGCTAACTCGAATTCGACGGATTTCCCGGTAACTACGCGGGGAATTCCCACGTCGGCGACGCCCATTGGATACGTGACCGAGCTCAATTCGTCCGCCAGCCAACTGCTCTATTCGGCGAGCGCCGGCGGCACGTTCGATAGCAACGGCAAGGGCATCGCTATCGATTCATCGGGTAACATCACGCTCACTGGCTCACTCTACGCGGCCTTTCCCGTCACTGCCGGCGCCTTCCACAGTGGCAACCTGGGAACTTACACGCCCAAGGCATTCGTTCTCAAACTCAACCCATCGGGGCAGGTTATTTACTCGACCTATTTCGGCGGTACTCAGGCTGCGCCCACCACCGACGGCTTCGGGGGCGGCCCCGAAGGCGAGCACGACTACGGCATTGCGGTCGCCGTGGACGCCGCAGGCAACGCCTACGTGGCGGGCTACACCAGCGCCAGCGATTTTCCTATCACCCAGGGCGCATATCAGACGTCTCTCGCCGGCGGTTGTCCGTATCCCGCACTTACGGTTGGCACCGGCCTTATTGGCACATTTTCGTATTACTACGTGGACGACGTATTCGTGGTGAAGCTCAGTCCCGATGGCAAAACGGCGATTGCTTCTACCTTGCTCGGCGGGTCTTGCTACGACCACCCAACCAGCCTCGCGTTAAGTGCTTCAGGCGAGGTCTATGTCAGTGGTGAAACCGATTCCGCCAACTTTCCGCTTGTCTCGCCGATTCAGGGACCTCCCCCAACGCGTCAGTTCGCATCGTTCGTATCGGTATTCGACTCAGCCTTATCCACGCTGACATTTTCGACTTACCTATACGCAGGAGCCACGCCATCCGTCGCCGCCGGATCGGGCAACTCGATACACGTCGCTGGAGCTATCGGTCCAGGTGCACAGACAATCCCCGATACCGGCTTCCCCGACTACTTCCCCACGGTGGCAACGGACGGCTATTTGGTTACGCTCAAGCCGTACCGTCCGCTTCCCGGCCTTCCGAGGCAGGGTATGCTTTAGCTTGCCCGGCCCCGAGCCGCTCCGAGCGCTCGGCGTTCGAGTGTCAATCTGCAATTGAATCTTCTCGGCCCCATGGACACTTCAAGCGCTGTCTTTAGCCTCACCCCGCGGGATCTCTGCCCCGATTACTGAAAAACGCTATTACTGAAAGACCCCAGACTTCTTGAAATCGCCTGCCTTCACATAAGTAAGTGCGGCCGCGTCCACATGGCGGCGGAAAGCCTCCGATACCTGCTGCGGCGTCAGCGCGGCCACCTTCGCCTCAAACGCTTCGTCCCATTGCAAGGTTCGTCCGAACCGTTCACGCATCATCAGGATGGTCAGTAGTTGAGCATCCTGCGAGCGTCCCACCATCTCTTCCTCCAGCCACGACTTCTTCGCCGCCGCAACTTCGTCTTCCGTGAAGCCATCCTTCAGCGTTCGAGCCAGCTCATCCTTGATGCTGGCCTCCACCTTGGGCGCGTTCTGCGGATTGCTGATCGCGTTGACGCTGAACATAGCGCGGTCGTCCTTGGCCGGGGCCAGGAATCCCGACCTTACGCCATAGCTCAGGCCTTCCTTGTCGCGCACCCGCTTGAATAGCCGCGAGCTGCCCGAGCCGCCGAATATGTAGTTGCCAATCACCATGGCCGGGTAGTCGGGATCGTCGTCCGTCATCTTAGTAACTACCGCGCCGATAAACATCGCGTTCTGTTTGTCCGGCGTCTCGATCTTCCGGTCGATCGCGTCGAACTTCTGATAGTTGGAAGTCAACCGCGTGTAAGTGCTGGGGCTCTTCCAGTTCGCGAACAGGTCGGCTGCAAGCTTCTCTAACTCCGCCGGCGCGAATTGGCCGCTGATCGCCAGTTTGCCGTCGGATGCGCCATAGAATTGCGCGTAGAATTTGCGCACGTCGTCCAGAGTGACCTTTTTCATGTCTTCGATCTGCTCATCCAGCGTGCCTACATATCGTATGTCGCCGCGCGGATAGGAACTCAGGTGGCGTTGCAATTCCAGCTGCGCCAGGAACTGCGGCTCGCTCTTCGCGTTTTCGAGCGAAACGATCCGAAGCTGCCGGATTTGCTCAAACTCACTCTCGGCAAAAGATGGCTCGCGCAAAATCTCGGCCGCGAGGCGCAAGGCGCCGGGCAGGTTCTCCTCCGTGGTCTCGATGGTGGCGATAGCCGTCGTCGCATCGCCGGACACGTTGATGCGCGCCTTCAGGCGGTCCATCTCATCCTGAATCTGCTGCCGCGATTTGTTCCTGGTCCCGCGGATTAGCAGCGCCGCCGTAAACTGCCCAACATCGGCTTTGCCCATCAGCGACCGCTCCTCTCCGAAATCGAGGCGCACCCGCGCCATCACCGTTCCGCCGCGCGTCTTCTTCGGCAGCAGCACCATTCCCATGCCACCCGCCAGCTTCTGGCGCACCACGCGGCTTTCGATGCTGGCCGGCGTGGGTGAAAACGCTTCGCCTTCCGAGATCGCCGCGCCGCCCTTATAATTCTTCAGAACCTCCGCCGCGTCCGGCGTCGCCGGTATCTCCGCGCGGTCCGGGGTCTTGGTGGGAATGAATTCGCCCAGCGTGCGGTTCGACTCTTTCACGTAAAGGCTCGCCACCCGCGCTACATCCTGTTCTGTCACATTCTTCACGCGGTCGCGAGTGAGGAACAGCAGCCGCCAGTCGCCAGCCGCCGCATACTCGCTGATAGTGAGTCCGATGTTCTGCGAATTGGTCAGGTTCAAATCGAACTGCTTCAAGATCCGCGTTTTCGCGCGCTCCACTTCCTCCTTCGAAGGCGGTTCCTTGGCCACGCCTTCCACGGTCTTCAGCAGCAGATCGCGCGCATCGTCGATCGACTGATCCTGGCGAAGGATCACATTGGCCATCAGGAAGCCCGGATCGTGCAGTTCCTGCAATCCCGCGCCCGCGGCGACCGCCTTCTTATTGTCTACCAGCGCCTTATAGAGGCGCCCCGACGGGTTATCGCCCAGGACGGAGCTAAGAACCTCAAGCGCGGCGCTATCCGGATGCGTCGACGCCGGCGTGTGATAGACGTCCACAATCGCCTGAATGTCTCCTATACGGCGTAGTGTGACCGACCGTTCGCCTTCCTGCGTTGGCTCCACCGTATAAGTCTTCGGCAGCGTCCGGGTAGGCCGTGGAATGCCGCCGAACGCTTGCGCCACCAGGGCCAAAACCTTCGAGCTATCGAACTGTCCGGCAATAGTTAGGATCGCGTTGTCCGGCTGATAGAACTTGTGATAGAACGCCTCCAACCGGTCGATTGGTACATTCTCAATGTCCGACTTATTGCCGATGGTTGGTTTGCCGTAGTTATGATAGGTATAAGCCGCTCCCAGCGTGCGCTGGTAAAGGATATTCGTAGGACTGTTCTCGCCCATTTCGAATTCGTTGCGGACGACGGTCATTTCGGTATCGAGCAGCGCCTTCTCGATCCGCATATTCTCCATGCGCTCGGCCTCGAGTTCGATGGCCCAGCGTAAGTTCTCATCCGTCGCCGTGACAATCTCGAAGTAGTTAGTACGGTCATACCAGGTGGTGCCATTCCAGGAGGCGCC
>JBEKNN010000460.1:0-5425 GCA_049522755.1 Bryobacteraceae bacterium
AAACTAAACTCTGAATTTACCGAGGACTTTACCTGTCGATCATTGAAGCCAGAACATTTTTCAGGGTGAGCCTGCCTTTGCGCGTATCTCCCTCAAACTCGATCCATCCTTCGTTGAAGCCGTCGAGCATTTGAATGCGTGGGGTCGGATTCTTCATCCCCTGGGAGAGAAACAGTGACTCCCATGTATCCCGGGGAACTGTCTCCATTCGTACTTGGAGTCCGAGCAGTTTTCCGATGATTTCGGCGGCTTGCTGGGGGCTGACACGGGTCGGCCCTTCTAATTCAACGACGCGAAGCCCGACCCATGAATCGAGCAGGAGTTCTGCAGCCGTACTGCCTACGTCCTCCGTGGCAACCATCGGGAACAGCCTATCTAGGGGCTGGAGAAAGCTTGGAATCACACCAGTTTCACGAGCTGGAGGAATGTCCCACATAAAATTCTCCATATACCATGCAGGCCTAAGAAACGTGACGGGCATTGGAAGGGTGTTGAGTTCCTGTTCAAGGATTCGCAACTGCCCCAAGAGATTCGCGCGCGCCGATTGTGCTCCTATCGTAGAAAGGCAGACGATCTTCGGCGGATTGGCTTCAAAGAGGGCTGAGCGGAAAGCGGAGATTGCCACTCGACTCTCACGGAAATCGGGCGAGGGGTCGAAGTAGGCGGGAAGCATCACGAAAACACCTTCGGCATCATGGAACGCAGTCTCAAGCGACTTCGTTACATAGATATCCGCTACTGCAATTTCACATCCTTGTTTTGCCCAAGAGTCTGCTTTGTTGGCGTCGCGAACGACAGCGCGAACCCCACAATCTTTTGCAAGCAATGTCCTCGCTACCGCGCCGCCTACTTGCCCTGTAATTCCCATGACCGCAAACATAAATGTCCTTTTGTTGAGAGTTGTAAAGCATTCAAATCACGCGCGGCTCCATCGTTCTTGTCAGTGCCTCACCCGTCTCTCGGTTCAAATTGTTAGAGTCCATGCCTCCGGTACAGGGGCCGAGCATCGTTGTCCGTTATCCGGCACTCTAGTGGGTCCGTGCTCAGAGTCAGGAGAGAACGTATGGTCTTCAGCAAAATAGGTATCGGTCCTCCTTTGTCGAGGCAGCTTGAGAACACTTTGCGCATGTTGTTCGGAACGTCCCGGCTCATACCGCTGAGCAACACGATCGGGAAAGATGCGTGTGCTGCACGCAAACGCAGGACGAGCTGAAATCCGTTCAGAGCTGGCATGTCGAAATCCAACACAGCCAGGTGGAACTTCGTCACGTCAAACTCCAAGGCCCTCATCGGGCAGCTCACGGCGGTCACGGAGTAACCCTCTTCTTCGAGGAGAGCTGCCCTGGCTTCGAGGCAGCGGACATCATCGTCGACACAGAGAATGCAATATCTTTCACTCATGCGGCACCGCTTCGATAAATCCGACGGACGTTTGAACACCCGCCCAGAGCTTTCGGGTCGATTCCAGAAGGCAGATATTGTGTCTTTTCGAGATGCGCGCGGATCTTCAATCTGGCGCGAAGAAGACGCGATTTTACCGCTGATTCGGAGATACCTAGCATCTCCGCGATCTGAGCTACGGAAGCGTCTTCTCGATACCGGATCTGCACTACGACTCGAAGAGTCGGCGGCAAATATCGAATCGCGCGGACGCACTCATTTCCGAAGGCATTCAAGATGCAGGATTCTTCGGGATTATGCGCGGTCTCCGTGGGTTCAGGTAACCTAAAGTCGTCCCCATCAACACCGCCATCAAGGCTGTACACATAACGCGAGCGTTTCTTCCGTGACAACATCAGCGCGGAATTGATCGCGATTCGAGTGAGCCACGAGGAGAAGGCGCTCCGTCCTTCAAATCTCCCGATATGGACATATGCCTTCAACAAGGTTTCTTGCAACATGTCTTCAGCATCTGCAACGTCGCGAGTAATCCGTAGAATCGTCCGACGGATTTGTTTTGAATGCCGGCGGCACAGCTCTGCGTATGCCTGATGGTCTCCGTCTTTGGCTGCAGCGACCAAGAAGATATCGGGGGTATCGGCCATGTTTCCAATAGGCGATCCTTTTGCGACATAAGCCGGCATGTGTGGAGTTTGGCGCCGGTTTACCCCTGCATAGGCTGACGAAGTTAATATATCCATCGAATGTGCTCCCGAATGATTTATTCGTCATCCCTTGCTAGAAGAGTCCGTCTACGGCTTCCTCATTACGTCCACAGCGTTATATCGGTAGGTCCGTCCACTACAACTTGCGCATCCACTCGCGAATGAACCCCGGACAATTTCTGAGTCCAACGCCCCTCGCATCGAGGGTTGCAAGAAACTTGACCGCCTCGCGCTCTGCGAGTATTACCTCTCCTAAATCAAGAACCACAGGATCGGTCTCTTTCGTAAGAAGGTCGTTGATCATGTTTATGTGCATTTCTTGAAGATGGCCGCTTATGTGAAGCAGAACTAAGCGGTCGTGGTCGATCAGTCGAACAACTTTGCATGTCATCCCCTCGCCTTTCCGGCAAGCATCGCGTGAATACTTGCACGTGTCAAGGGGTGCACGTAGAACGCCATTTTGAAGTGATTGAAAATACAGGAGAGTGGCATCGCTGAGACAATGTGGATTTTGTGAAATTGAGGGAACCAAAGAATATGACGAATTCTCTTGACGACTAGCCAAAAGCGCCGCCGCGCCTCTCGGCCCAGATATTCGCCCGCTGAACCCGGACGAGTTCCTCCACGCCCGCCTCAAGCACAGGGTCACGACCGCAGCCCCAGCTAAGACAGCCAAAGCCCTCACCCGAACCGCAGTCGGCAGCCTCCGCAGCATCCAGAAACAACCCACACGCATCCAGAATTACTTCCGACATAAAGACGTATGCTACGCCGCGTAATAATTTTTCAGGGGCGCATCAAATAATCTCCACGCTGGTCTCAGATGAACTTGCCTGCCGCAGCAAGCGGCTCCTGGAGAGACGCCAGGGCGCTTTTCACCACCTATGCGCCGAGCAGCTTCGATGGCGTTATGGGGAGATCTCGAACTCGTAGTCCAATGGCGTCGAAAACAGCATTCGCCACAGCTGCGGCCACCCCAGTCGCTCCCAATTCACCGATGCCTTTCGCGCCGATGGGACCGGAATTGGAATCAAATTCATCCACGAAGGCGACATCAATCTCCGGCGGGATATCCGCATTCACGGGAAGAGGCACACCCGCAAGGTCCTTCGAGTACCAGCGCCCCAGGGTTTGTTCGAACGAGCTGCCTTCCATCGCGGCCATTCCCCAACCCCAGATGATGCCGCCGATCATTTGCGACCGTGCTGTTCTCGGGTTGATGATTTTGCCGGCGCTATAGACGCCGGTTGCTCGACGGAGCCGCAGCAGACCGAGCTCGTCATCGACCCCGACTTCCACAAAGATCGCACCGAAGCTTCGCGCCGGGTACTGCGGGCTCCCCATATCGACCGGCGCGCCATTGGGAAGATCGAAGGAGCCGTCTGAAGCGATTTCTGCAAGACCGGCGTCCTTTAGCAATTTTTCTATCGAACGCGATTCTTTGCCGAGGAACACGCGTCCGTCGCGCAGCTCAATGTCCGCAGAGGGCCATGCCGCGAGCCGAGCCAGTTGTTCGCGGATTCGCTTCGCTGCAAGTTGAACGGCTGCGCCGGTGCTGATCGTTGTGCCCGAACCATAGGTGGGGCCGGAATAAGGCAAATTGGTATCGCCAGCGAGTGCCTTGACTCTCTGGGGGGGCAAGCCAAGCACCTCCGCAGCGATCTGCGGAAAGATCGTCGCGGGTCCGGTTCCGATGTCACAGAAGCTGGATTCGACTTGGGCGGTTCCGTCCGCGCGCAAGCGGACGCGGGCGGTGGAGTGGAAACGGGCCTGCCCCTGGCTGCAGTCAGCCATTCCGTATCCGATCCTCCAATGCCCATCGCGAGTTCCCCCCTCGGGGCGCGTTCTCCAGCCGAATCGTTCGGCTCCGAGGCTGTAGGCCTCCCGGAGTTTTTTGGAGGACCAAGTCTTCCCACTTTCCGGTTCGACCTCAGCGTAGTTTTTGAGCCGGAGATCGAGCGGGTCGATCTTCAATGTCCTGGCGAGCTCGTCCATCGCGGCCCCGAGTCCCCAGGAGCCTGGTCCATCCCAAGGCGAGCGCATGAAGGTCGGAAGTACCATGTTGCCGCGCCGGACTTGTTGGCTAACCTTGATGTTATCGCAGGCATAGAAGGCACGCGAAGAGGCAGTCGCGAACTCGACATAGTCGTCTGTTTTACCCGTGACATTCGATACCTTGTGTTCGAGACTTTGCAGCCTTCCCTCTGCACTGGCACCGAGGGAAACCTCCTGCGTAAGCTGGGGCTGGGGACCGACGATGCTGTACATGTTTTGGCGATTCAGGACGAGCTTTACCGGCCTTTGAACGACCTTGGCAGCTATACACGCGAGGATTTCGTGAGACCAAATGAAAGCCTTGGCGCCGAACCCTCCTCCGGTGTGCGGAGAGATCACACGGACATTGGTGGAAGGCAGGCCAAAGACTGCCGCAAGTGCACTCTGAACGGCGGGCAGATGCTGGACCGAGTCATAGACCGTGAGCCTGTTTGCATTCCAGACCGCAAGAATCGCAGAAGGCTCCATTGGGTTGGCATGGCGTGAAGGCTGGGTATAGGTTGCGGTCGACTGAGTCGCTGCTGCGGCATATGCGGCGCCCGTGTCGCCCTTCGCAAAGGCCAGAGGTCCAGCCTTCGAATAGTTGCCTTTCTCTGGCATTACGGCGGCGGGGGAAGACGTCTCCGCAACCGAGAACGCGGACCTGCTGTAGCGGACCTGCACAAGCTTGGCAGCTTCCTCCGCCGCTTCGAGAGTCTCCGCCAGCACAATGACTACGGGCTGCCCCTCGTGCATGATTTCGTTCTCCTGCATCGGTACGAAGCGGCTTGCCAGAGGGGGGACCGAGACCTGCTGCAGCGCGGAATGGACGCGCGGCATATCAGCCGCGGTGAGCACGCGCACCACGCCTGGCTTAGCCAAAGCCGCAACACTCGAAACGGTCTCCACTTGCCCGCAAGGAATAGGAGACGTAACGAAGGCTGCATAGAGCTGCGAAGGCTGAAACTGATCGCCGGCGTAAAGGGCTTTGCCGGAGACTTTGGCAGGGCCATCAAAGCGAGCGATGGCATTGTCGGGTTCTCGATTCATGCTTGCACCGCCATTTCGATCGCGCGAACCGTAGTGTTCTGAGCGAGGCGAATCTTGTACCGATTCATGGAAAGGGGCTTCGCGTCCGCGAATCCGGCTTGCACCGCCGGAATGATTTCCGGCGAATCGCTGCGCAGTCCGGCAAGACGACGCTCTGTCTCCACCAGGCGCCAAGGGCGCATGGCGACCGAGCCCAGCGCAATCCGAGCCCGGCGGATCACAGGTCCGTCCATCTC
>JBEKNN010000461.1:0-5422 GCA_049522755.1 Bryobacteraceae bacterium
TGTATAAGCAGGAGTAACATAGGGGACCGCGGCGCACTCGTGCGTGCAGCGTTCACACTCGTGTGAACGCGTCCTTAGCCGCCGGAACCGCGCGGCGGCTACCGGTGTCAAAGCACCAAGGATCATGCTCATTTCGACTTCGCGGATGCAGGCCTGGCTTGTCCCGTTCCTGCCCATCGCTCTCGATACAGGCTGCTCCAGGACGCCCCGGTTAACTGAGTATGATGAGCAGTCTAACTCGCGGGCTCGTTCGGCCCCGCTGGTCGTCATCGGCCTGGCTGATTCCGATGTACCAATCGGGCGTCCGGTTCCTTCACGCCACGATCCTGATTATCCGATGCAATTACATCGAGTCAAAGTGCGGATTGAGAATATTCTGAGGGGTTCGCTCGGCGAGCCAACGATTTCCGTTTACTATTTCGAATTCGGAGGAGGTTTTGATGGGCCGTGGCCGCTGGGATTTGGGCGGGAACCGTCGCGGCGGATTCTATGGCTTCGCAGGGACGGCGGATCGTTTAGGATGGCTTGTGATGGATGGGATGGCTGCACGATGTTCGTGAATAGCGGCTCCCACCCTCGGTACAGAGCCGATCCACAGCAGCCACTTAGTCAAGCTCTGGCCGATATACTTCTGACCAGAGGAGAAGGCGAAATCAACGGCCTTCAATTTGCCAGCCAAATCCAAAGGGGCGTGCCCGACCAGAGAATCCAAGGCTACGTCATTGAGAAGCTGAGGCGTCTTGCTCTGACCGAGGTCTCCGAAATTAAGAGATCAGCCTGTCAACAACTCTGGATCTATACCCAAGATCGAATCGACGACCGTCTCCGTGAGAGGGCTCAAGACTCCTTAGACGCCGCAAGCTGCATTTGCGGACCAAAACAAGGCGTCATGTCGCTCTGTCAGTAGCCGTCAGGTCAGCTCCGCCTTGGGCTCCAGCGAAATCCCGCTCCCTCACGGTCGCGGCTCTGAGTCGACACTGCGTGTGTCTGAAGATAGTTACGGAGCTGCGACCGTCAGAAGCCGTGAAACAATCGGGTGGCAGGCGAAAGCGCCTGCCCCACAAAAAGGCCCGTCAACCTCGCTATAATTTCTTCATGCTGACGCCCACCGAAAAAATCTGGCACAACGGTCGGTCGGACCGGCTCGAAGGCAAGATTGCAGCGCTCGATGCGGAAGCGGGCATAGGCCACGTGATTCTACTGGGCTTCAAGCCGCAGTGGCGCGGGCAGGCGCACGCGGCGTATAAGTTCTTCTTCAATGCGCTGTATAAGCAGGAGTAGCCTCGGGGCTGAGCAGAGCCTTTGAAAGGTATCCGATGTTCAGTGCAACTGCCGGACTCGTGCTCCCCAGCACCACCACCGGATCGTTCCCGCGGCCCCGTTGGTTCGACGTCAGCATGTGGGGCCGGCCTCTCGATACCTGCATGCTGGACGTCCGCTTCCGCGAAAAATTCCAGGACGCGATGGCGGTGCTCATCAGCGACCAGGAACGCGCCGGGCTGGACATCCTGACCCACGGCGACCTGCATGTCGACGAGGACATGGCGGGGCGTGCATGGCACCACTATCCGCTGCAGCGCTGGGCCGGTTTTGAGGGCGATTACCTTCAGCCGGAAGAGACCACTGCCCCATGGCTGCACTACCCGCCGGGCACGCTCCTCAACGAGATTTATACCGGCTGGCGCTGGCCCCACGTAGTGGACAAGATCGAGCACCGGCCGCTCGATTACCCGAAGATCTGGCGCATTGCCCAGGGAAAGACGCGTAAGCCGGTCAAGTTCGGTACCTGCTGCTCGCAGGTAATGGCGCTTTTCCTCGACATCCACACGCCCCGATATCAGGACAAGCGCCAAGTCATTTGGGACATGGCTGAGGCCATGAACAAGGAACTGCTGGCGCTGCGTGCGGCCGGCTGCCGCTGCATCCAGATTGAGGAGCCCACGTTCCATTTTATGGCCAACACTTTCGGTAAAGACCACGACGAAGTGAAGTTCATGGTGGACGCTTTCAACCGCGAAGTGCAGGGCCTCGACGATGTCGAGCTGTGGATTCATACCTGTTGGGGCAACCCCAACATGCAGCGCGTGATGGATGACACCAGCTACGCGAACTCCGTCGAGATCTATCTGGAACGCTGCCGCGGCGACGTCTGGACGCTGGAGATGAAGGACCGCCATCAGCAGGATCTGGAACTGTTCGAGCCCTTCAAGCACGATTTCAAGAAGAAGATCGCCATTGGCGCCGTGAGCCACCGCGCGCTTCAGGCGGACCGGCCCGAAGACGTCGCGGGTGAAATCCGCAAAGCGCTCCGGTACATCCCGCCCGACCGGCTGATCGTGTCCAGCGACTGCGGGTTCGGCCGCCAGGGCTGCAATCGCGAGATTGCTTTTTACAAGGCCAGCGCCATCGCCCAGGGCTGCAACATAGTCCGCCGCGAGCTCGGCCTGCCGGAGACGCCGGTCCCGGCCGCCGATCCCAAACTGCAGATTGATGTCGTGCCGGGCCGCGACTGACGCGTTCGGATGCGGACATCGGGTCCACAAAAGGATCCACAGCAGGCGTCGACAACTGCGATCTGGGGAGGGCAGGGAAGTGGACGCGGTCTCGCGCCGGCCTGCAGGCCCAACGAAACCTCGCGTCCGCTGACTCGTCTATCCCACATGCCCAATTGGCTCCGCGACTTCCCCGAGGACCTTCAGTATGCCGTCCGCCTGTTACGAAAATCGCCCGGTTTCGTAGCCACCGCAGTCCTCACTCTCGCGCTGGGCATCGGCGCGAATACGACGCTGTTTTCCGTCGTCAACGGCGTGTTGCTCAACCCGCTGCGGTATCCGCACTCCGAGCAGCTTGTGGCTGTATATGGAAAGACGCCCGGATTCGACCAAGGCCCGGTGGTCTATTTGAATTTCCTCGACTGGCAGCGCGACACGCGGACGTTTTCATCGATGGCCATATACCGCAACCAGAATTACAACGTCACTGGCACAAGCGAAGCGGAACGCCTTGCCGGTTACATGATTTCCGCCGGCTTCTTTTCCACCCTCGGCGTGCAACCCATTCTCGGCCGCACATTCCGCTCGGATGACGATCAGGTAGGCGCCGCGCCGGTGGTAATTCTCGGCGGGGGCCTGTGGATGCGCAAGTTCGGCTCTTCGCCCGATGTCATCGGAAAGCTGCTGACGCTGAATGGTACTTCATATATCGTGGTGGGCGTGATTCCTCCCGGCTTTAGCTTTTACGGAAGCGACCGCGACATCTACACTCCGATCGGCCAATGGAACGATCCGTCGTTTCAAGATCGGCGTATCTCGGTAAGCGCGCATGTTGTCGGCCGCCTGAAACCCGGCGTTACGCTGGCGCAGGCCAAGGCCGACATGGACGTGGAGGCGCGCAATCTGGCCGCCGCCTTCCCGGCCGCGGACAAGGAAGCCGGCATCACGCTGGTTTCCATGAAGGAAGATATGGTCGGCAACGTCCAGCCATTCCTGCTGGTGCTTCTGGCCGCCGTCGGTTTCCTGCTGCTGATTGCGTGCGCTAACGTCGCGAATCTTCTTCTAGCGCGCTCGATGGGCCGCGCACGCGAGTTTGCGATTCGCGCGGCCCTTGGCGCCAGTAACCTGCGCGTCGTCCGGCAGCTTCTCACCGAAAGCGTTTTGCTGGCCGGCATGAGCGGAACGCTCGGGCTCCTGTTGGCTTTCTGCAGCGCCAAAGCGGTGCTCCACACTTTGCCCGGTACACTGCCGCGCGTCGAAGAAATCTCCCTCGATGGACGCGTATTGCTCTTCACGCTGGGGCTTTCGCTGCTCGCCGCAATGGTTTTCGGTCTCGCTCCGGCGCTCAGAGGCTCGCGAGTAAATGTGATGGAGATTCTCAAGGAAAGCGGCCGCGGCGTGATTGGCGCGCGCCACCGATTGCAGGGAATTTTCGTAATGACCGAAGTCGCCATGGCCCTGGTTCTGCTGATCGGCGCGGGGCTGATGCTGCGCAGCCTCGCAGCGCTGTTGCGCGTGAATCCGGGGTTCAATCCCAGCCACGCCATCACCTTCAGTTTGTCGATGCCGTCCTCCGCCGCGACTACCTCCGCCGAGACTCGCGCCCGCCTGCGCCGGTTCGACGATAAGATGAGCGCCATCCCGGGCGTGCAGGCTGTTTCGGTGACGCTCGGCTCACGGCCGATGATCCATGACTCGTTCCTGCCCTTCTGGGTCGAAGGCCAGCCGAAGCCTGCCAATGACAACGAAATGCCTCAGGCGATGTATTACCTGGTGGAAGCCGGTTTCGAGCGGGCCATGGGAATCACTCTCGAGCGCGGGCGTTTTGTCACTGCGCAAGACAATGAGAACGGGGCAGTGGTGATCGACATCGATGACGCCTTTGCGCGCACCTGGTTCCCGCGCGAGAATCCCATTGGGAAGCGAATCCATCTGGAGCAATTCAATGTGCAAGCCGAAATCGTCGGCGTGGTGGGCCATGTGAAGCAGTGGGGGCTGGGCACGGATCAAAAATCGGCCGTCGAATCGCAGTTCTTCTATCCTTTCATGCAGCTGCCGGAGAAGTTGATGCCGCTCGTCGCCGGGGGCGTCGCCGTGGTGCTGCGCACAGCGGGCGATCCGGCGGCCGTCATGGACCCGGTTCGCCGCGCAGTTAAGCAAATGGACCCTCGCGATGTGATCTACGGCGTGCAAACCATGGAGGGAGTGATCGCCGGCTCGTTCGCCGCGCGCAGGCTCTCGATGATTCTTCTCGGCATATTCGCGGCGCTGGCGCTGATTCTTTCCTGCGTCGGGATTTACGGCGTGATTTCCTACGTGGTGGGCCAACGCACCCATGAAATCGGCGTGCGGATGGCGCTGGGCGCGCAACGCCGGGACGTGTTGCGCCTGGTGCTGGAGGACGGCGCAAAGATGGCGCTGGTTGGCGTGGCCGCCGGCATTGCCGCCGGCTTGGGGTTGACGCGCCTGATGGCCGACGAACTCTTCGGCGTCACCGCGCAAGATCCGCTGACGTTCGCCGCCGTCGCCATGGTGTTGACGCTGGTCGCACTGCTGGCCTGTTATCTTCCGGCGCGCCGGGCCATGCGCGTCGATCCGATGGTAGCGCTAAGGTACGAGTAGCCCTCGAAAGACGAGCGCCGGCGATGCGGTGAATCCAACGGGTCAGATGGGCATGGGCGGCGCGACGTAATCGCCGCGATTCTGTAGGATACACGGTTGATGCGTTGATTCGAGTGAGCGGCTCGCAATTGGGCCGCCAACCTTCGAAGGTTCGCCAGCAGTGCAGGTCAAATTGCGTGGGTTTCTGCCCTACGTGATGTGATCGATCACGATTACTACAGGCGTCGACCAACTTTGGCATGGGCTGCTTTCCCCTGCCTCAGTCGGTGAAATGAGAGCGCGTCTTTTGCGACACGGGGATCATCTGA
>JBEKNN010000462.1:0-5390 GCA_049522755.1 Bryobacteraceae bacterium
CCCGACGCTACTGAGATAAAATCTCCTCCATGCGCATCCTGATCGGTTTCCTATTGCTGGCCCACCTAGCTTCGGCTCAGGGGAGAGGCGCCGCCGCGCAAGGCGGCCGTGGAGGCGCCGTGGCCGCGACGGTCGATCGCGCTGCCTTCATCCGCGAGAACTACACCAAGTTCGAATACCGCATCGCCATGCGCGACGGCGCGAAGCTGTTCACGTCGGTCTACGTGCCCAAGGACGTATTCACCGACGGCCGGACGTATCCGATCATGATCCAGCGGACGGGCTACAATGTGGCCCCGTATGGTCTCGACCTGTACCGGACCAGTCTGGGGCCCTCGGAGCTTTTTGAGCGCGAGAAGTTCATCTTCGCATACCAGGACGTGCGCGGCCGGTTCATGAGCGAAGGCGATTTCGTCACCATTCGTCCGCAGAAGCCGGTGAAGAAGGGGCCGAAAGACACCGACGAAAGCACCGACACCTACGACACCGTCGACTGGCTGGTGAAGCACGTTCCCGGCAATACCGGCAAAGTGGGAATGTGGGGCGTGTCGCAGCCGGGGTTCTACGCGACGGCGGGGATGATCGACGCGCATCCGGCCCTGGTGGCGGTAGCTCCGCAGGCTCCGGTCACGGATTACTACATGGGCGACGATGTTTACCACAACGGCGCCTTCATGCTGGCCCACCGTTTCAGCTTCTACATGGGGTTCCGCAATCGCGAGGGCGACCCCGCGCCGCCTCCGCGCACGCTGCCCTTCGACTACGGCACGCCGGATGGCTACGACTTCTACCTGAGCCTGGGGTCGCTGGCCAACGCCGACGAGAAGTACTTCAAGCACCAGCAGCCCATGTGGAACATGAACATCGACCATACCACTTACGACGAAGAGTGGCAGTCGAGGGCGATTTGGCAACACTTGAAAGCCGTCAAGCCGGCGGTGATGCTGGTGGGCGGCTGGTACGACAACGAAGATCCACAGGGCCTGTTGCGACAGTTCGATTTCATGGAGAAAAACACGCCGCCGGCCGACATGCTGGTGATGGGTCCGTGGAACCACGGCGGTTTCGCGCGCGGCGATGGCGAATCGCTGGGCAACATCAACTTCGGCTCGAAAACCGGGGTGTACTACCGGGAACATATCGAGTTTCCGTTCTTCGTCTACTACCTCAAGGGGCGCGGCGATGGCAAGTTTCCCAAGGCGTGGTTGTTTCAAACGGGCATGAACCAGTGGCGCAAGTTCGATGCGTGGCCGCCGCGCGAAGCCAAGGTCACCGACCTGTTCCTGGACGCACATGGCAAGCTCGCCTGGAACCGGCCCGCGGAAGCGGGATTCGAAGAGTACCTGTCGGACCCTAACAAGCCGGTGCCCTACGTGGGCCGCATCGTCCAGGGGATACTCAATTCGTATATGACCGAGGATCAGCGGTTCGCCGCCATGCGTCCGGATGTGGTGGTGTTCAAGACCGAGCCGCTGGACCATGACGTGCCGGTGTTTGGGCCGATTCAGGTGGATCTGAAAGTCTCGACGTCCGGGACGGACTCCGATTTCGACGTGAAGGTGATCGACGTGTTCCCGGGCGATTATCCGGACTATAACAATGCGGCGCCGGCAGCTGGGGCGGGCGCGGCGGTGAGCACCCCGATGGGCGGATACCAGGAGTTGATCCGCGGCGAGCCGTTCCGCGGTAAGTTCCGGAAGAGTTTCGAGAAGACAACGCCGTTTGAGCCCAACAAGCCGGACCGGATCACGTTCTATCTGCCGGATATCGCGCACACCTGGCGGCAGGGACACCGGATCATGGTGCAGGTGCAGAGCTCGTGGTTTCCGCTGACGGACCGCAATCCGCAGAAGTTTATGGAGATTCCCAAGGCGCTGTCCAACGATTTCCAGAAGGCGTTCGAGCGCGTGTATTTCGGCGGCGCGGACGGGTCGCGGATTCAGTTGCGAGTGATGGAGTAAGTCTCTACTACCCGCTCGCCAACTGGCCGGGCATCGTGCGAAGCTTTTGTTATGGGGTATCTCGCGCGCGGTGTCAGCGCCTTATCGATTACGCTGTTATCGGCGTTTCCCGCGGAACTGATGTTCCGTATTCCACCAGTTACCACGACCGTACCGTTTGCAGACCAGCCTGTCGCCGTCATCGTTTCCGGAACCATGCAGGTAGCAGCGGGCGGCGGGACGGGAGAAGTTGTTCGTTTGAAGCTGGATGCCGATCTGTCCGATTTACAGCGGCAGATCACGCCGGTTCTACGGGCGGAGCTGAGTCAGGACAATCGCTGCGGCGATCGCTTGTCGGTCGACCAGGCTACCCTGAGCCAGGCCGCGCCCGCCAGCTTGTTGACGGCCAACGTTCATTACGAAAAGTGGGGCTGCGCGAAGGCATTTGGAAAGGAAATTGTCAAGAAGTTGATCGGCGGCAACGGAGTAATCCGGATGCGGCTCACGCCGGTGCTTGAGAATAGCGAAACCGTGCAATTGCGGGCCGAAGTACTGTCGATCGACGCCGACGGACAACTTGGCGAGGCGCTGCGCTCCGGGTCTTTTGGCGCGGCGTTGCAAGAAAAGATCCGTAAGACCATAGTATCCGCCATCGAGAAATCGACGAAGCTGACGGAGAGTCTGCCTCCGGCTGTCCGCAGCGTCGTGGCGCTACGGAGCGTTCAATTCCTGGACGGCGGCGAAGGGGCTCTCTGGCTCAGCCTCGCCGGAGAGGCGCAAATTACCGCGGATCAGGCGAGTGTCTTAGCGGATCAAATGAAGGCCAAGGCGCGGTAGCGGGTTAGTCCTGACCGGCGGCCAACCCTCCATCATTGGGCTGCCCGGTGGTAGATCAAACCGGGCTTGACAGGATCTATGATTTCTCGCTGAGTTGTTCGACCCGGAGCAAGTCACCCTTCGGGCTAGTTTCGCGGTTCGCACATCCTGGCCCCGACCACGCTGTCTCAATGAATGTAAGTAATCCCAATCAGCGGCACTATGTCGTTCAGCAGGCTGCCGAACTTCATTCCCGGCGCCGGCGTAATGAGCTGCGTCGGAAACGCCGTGATGAAATCGCGGACTTCCAACCGCAGAAAAATTCTCGGCGCCAGCTGATACGTCAGGCCGCCGCCCACGCTCACCATCGGCTTGATGACCTGCGTCTGGGTGAAGTAACCGATCTGGCTCAGCGGCTGATACGCCTCCGGAGCGCCGGTTCCCTCAAACAGCTTGACGCCGCCGCCTATGGCCGCGAAAAACTGCGTGCGCGATTCCTTCCTGTTGGTGTGATACAGGATATCGAAGTGGATGGCGTGCGCCACGCCGGTAAACTGCGCCGATTGACCGCCGCTCGAAAGGTTAAGGTCGCTCTGCATGAATTCGTAACGCAGCTCACCGGTCAGGTGACTGTAAAGATTCTCGCCGATAAACGCGCCGAAGGCTGCGCCGGGTGCGAAGCCTGCGGTGGCTTTGGTCGCCGAACCGGTGGCCGAAACATCGCTTAGAAGGCTGCCGCCGCCCTCCGCGCCGAACTCCCATTGCTGGGCAAAAGCGGTGGTCGCCGCGGCCAGGATCACAAACGAAAATACCAGGCTTCTCATAGACAATAGCTCCTAATTCACAACTCTTACGTTCAACGTCGTAGCCCCGCCGCCCTGGTTGATGGTCAGGGGAATGCTCACCCCTGTCGGGACTCCGACAGGCACGGACGCGTTGATCTGATACACGCCTACTTCGTCGGGCGAAAGACCCGCATAAGTTACGTTCAGCGCCACGCCGCCCAGAGTAACTATCGGCGCCACGTTCGCCACTGCCAGGGGGCTCTGGGGCGCGCCCAAGCCTGCCACTACCTGGGGAGTAGTCTGACCCATTCCGGTCAGAAAGATCACAATGGTGTCATTGGGATTGATCGGGTTAGTCGGAGTCACTAACTGGTTGTTATTGGTGCGCACAATGGCTGCCAATCCCGTCTCCGGTCCCGCCGCCGCACTCATAAAGACGCTGGGCGCAGTCGCTTGCACCGTGAAGTCAAAGTTATTGCTGATTCCGCCCGGCGTGTGTATAGTTAGCGTGGAACTGCCGCTTACATTGAAAGGCAACTGCGCGTTGATCTGCTGACTGGAAACAAACAGCAGCGGAACCGGCGATCCGTTGACGCTCAGGCAGGAATCCGCCAGCGCGGTCGGTAGTGGAATCTGGCTGGTCGCCATGTTCACCGGGCTCATTTGTTGTCCGTAGACGCTGATCAAGCCCAAGGGCGCAACCGGAGAGGTTCCATTCGCCGCATTGACAACGCTCGAAATCTGCGGCGGCGCCACCGCGGCCCCGTAGCTGGCTGCTAACACAGTGAAGCCCGATGTAGACAGCACGACCACCGTTCCCGCCGAAGGCAGCGGAGCCACGGTGCGCGTAAAACTTGCCGCAGCGTAGGTGCTTGTGCTGCCGGAGCCATCCGTGCCTGTTCCGGTTCCAGTTCCAGTGCTAGTGGTCGTGGTCGTGCCGGTGCCGGTGCTGGTGCCGGTTCCAGTGCCCGTGCCGGTTCCAGTGCCCGTCCCCGTTCCCGTGGTTGTCACAGCCGCTACCGCCGTGGGCAACAGCGGAGCTTCCGCCATGGTTACCGGACTGACCGAACCGCTCTGCAGCGAGCTCATCTGTTGAATGATGCCCACTCCCGTTGTGGAAGGCGCCGACGCCAAATACCCGCCCGATCCGGTGAACGCGAAGCCGGAAGACACGGTGCTGTTCGGACCCATTGTCCCTGACGGCACTAAGGAGGCGTTGAAAATATTGTTCCCGGCGACATATGAGTTATAACTGGATGCTGCGAAAGCCCCGGAAAGCGATGTCAGATCCTTCCGCGATGTCACGAACGTATCCGCCGCGGCGGAATACAGCATCACGTTGCCGTCTGGTGAAGCCAGCAGTATCGTGCTCCCGTTGGACGAGGGCGTCAGCACTGCGGTGGGCAATACAGAATTCTGGTAAATGCCGAGCGTGCACAGGGGCACGGCCGTCTGGGCCGCAAGGTTGACGGTATCGATGATGCCGGTACTGCCACCCGTGACGCAGGTGGGCGGCGGGCCTTCGTTGCGCGCCAACACCAGCGTGGACGCGTTCGATTGCGCGATCGAGCGTGCGAAGTGGCCACCCGGCAGGACTATCGGTGAATTCGGCGCCTCCACCAGCGCATTTAGGTCGTACACCCTCACCAATTGCGAATCGTTGTGCCCCACTAGCAAGAAGTTCGTATCGGCGGAAAAAGACATCATTGTCGGCGAAGTGGACGTTCGCAGGGTCGCAAGCAGGCTGTTCGAGCTGCCGTCGAACACCAGAAGCTGGTTCATGTCCTGCCGCAGCACATAGAAGCGGTTGCGGGCGGCGTCGGGCAGAATATCGCTGAGCACGCCGGGT
>JBEKNN010000463.1:0-5372 GCA_049522755.1 Bryobacteraceae bacterium
ATATCGAAGGCGTGCGCCAGAATCAGCTCATTGGCTACGGCCTGGTGGTTGGCCTCGCGGGGACCGGCGATAAGCAGACCACCATTTTCTCCAACCAGAGTCTCACCAACATGCTGGAGCGCATGGGCGTGGCAGTTTCGCCCACCGCCATCCTGGTGAAGAACACCGCCGCGGTGATGGTCACGGCGACCTTGCCGCCGTTCGCGCAGCCCGGCACGCGCATCGATGTGACGGTGGCCGCGATCGGCGATGCCGCCAATCTGCAAGGCGGCATCCTGATTCTGACGTCGCTACGCGGCGCCGACGGGCAGGTGTATGCCGTGGCTCAGGGAGCGGTGGTGACCGGAGGTTTTTCCGCAGGACGCGGCGGCGCCAATCAAACGGTGAATCATCCGACCGTGGGCCGCGCGCCGAATGCCGCTATGGTGGAGCGGGCCGCTCCGTCGGTGGAACCGAAGACGGTGGCGCGGCTGCAACTGCGCGAGCCCGATTTCACCACGTCGGCGCGCATTGTGGAAGCCGTCAACAAGAAGTTCGGCAGCGAGGGCAAGCCGGCGGCGCATGCCGAGAATTCGGGGCTGGTGAGTGTGACCATCCCGGCCGAGTATGCGACCCGCACCACGGAATTCCTCGCCGAGTTGGAGACGCTTACGGTGGAACCCGACCGCGCGGCGAAGGTCATTATCAACGAGCGCACCGGCACGATTGTGCTGGGCAAAGAAGTGCGCATTTCGCCCGTCGCCATTATGCACGGCACGCTAAACGTGGAAGTGCAAACGGTAGCCGCCGTTTCGCAGCCGCAGCCGGAATCGCAGGGGACCACACAGGTGACGCCGCAGGATAAAGTAGCCGTGACGCAAGAGAAATCGCGCAACGTGGTGCTGAAGCAGGGCGCGACGGTGGAAGAATTGGTGCGCGCGCTGGCGGCGATCGGCTCGACGCCGCGCGACGTCATCGCTATACTGCAAAGTCTCCGCGCCGCGGGCGCGCTGGAAGCGGAAATCGAGGTGATCTAAATGGACGGAATTTCACTCGCGCAGGCCGACCCGAAGCTTCTCGCGAGCAGCAATCTCAAACAGACGGACAGCCCAGCGAAGATTCACGACGCCGCACAGCAGTTCGAAGGCTTATTGCTTGCGCAGATGCTCGGGAGCATACATCAAGGCGGCGGCTGGCTAGGGTCGAGCGACGATTCCTCCAGCGCCGCGACTGGCTTCGCCGAGCAGCAGTTGGCCGGGATGATCGCTCAAAAGGGCGGCCTGGGGCTGTCTACGATGATATCGGCGGGCCTCACGCGCGAAAGCAAGCGCTAGTAGCTGGAGTCACGACGACAGAGTCGCGCGAAGGACGTTGCGTCAGCGGTCGCTTTGTGGGGCAGCGAATCCTGCGGCGGGCTCTTTCACTTCATCTGCGCACCCGTCAGTTTCTGCCGCCGGAAGCGTTCCTGCCAGGCCTCGTGTTGCTCATCTAAGCGCGTGCATCGCCTTCGCCAAAGCGTGTCCGCAGTAAGGTGCGGACACGGCGCGCGCCGCTTCGCGGCACTCACGCGATGGCAAGCTAAAGCATACCCCACCAATATGCGCGGTGTTTAAAAGCTCCAGGCCTGCGATCCGCCCAGTGCATCCTGCGTTGCCGCTTGCGCCCACACATTACCCGATGGCGCCGCCGCCGGCCTGGTCTGTTGTTGCAGTACGCCGTCCCAGCCCTCCTTCAACGTTGTCAGCAGCCCCAACGTTTCCGCCAACGGTTCGTCGATCTGCTTGAAGTTCGCCTCGGTGATCCGGCGCATCATGTAATCGTAGAGCTGCGCCAGATTCTTGGAGATCGGCCCACCCTGCTTGTGGTCTAGTACCGTCGTCAGCTCCGACAGAATGTCGTGAACCTTCGTGATGGACTTCGACCGTGCGCGAATGTCCTTCGCTTGCAGATGGCGCCGGGCTTCCCGCACCTCGGAGATCGCCCCTTGGTACAACAGGCAAATCAGTTCCACAGGTTCCGCGGATAGGATCCGGCTTTCCAGGTAGGCGTTGTGTGCGTTGCGCGGCATAATCTAATCTCACTCCACTTATCGGTTCGGACTATTGGATCATTAGGTACTGCGGAAAATCGGCCAGGCCGTAGCGCCCGGCGCGTGCCGGCTGTTCTGCCACCAGCGTGCAGCTTTCATTGGCGCGCCGGGCTTCCAGCTTCACCTGCCCGCCATTGCGGTTCACACGATAGGCTGCGCTGGCGCCGTAATGCAGGCGCATCGGCTCGAGTTCCCAATCCGCGCCCGCGATCATGTGGATTCCGCCATCGCGATTCACCAGAATCGCCATGTCGCAATCTTCCGGACCGGCCGTACGGGCCGCCGCAAAGATCTCTTCCGCATGTCTTAGGAACGCGCTCACAGTTTTCTTATCGCCCCAGGGGGCGGGATCGTGAGCTATTTTTGGCGGCTGAAAAAGCGGCGGTTTCAGTCGAAAAGAATCTCGGAGGCGTTGTTTTGTCAAAACCAGTGTCCATGATCGGAATTGAGCCGGATGAACTGCGATGGGTCAAAATCCTGGTCTCGCTGCTGCGCCATCCCAACCCGGGAATACCGGAATTGGCGCGCCAAGCTTTGCAGTATCTCGTCCAAGCTGCCAGCCAGCGGACGCCATCGCCAGACCTGCCTCTAAGTGAAAACGAGCACCGTCGTCCATGAAATCTGGTATCATAGAACACATGTTGGGCTGCGGTTTCTCCCTCCATCGATCACTCCCCCTTCTGGGACTGGTTCTTTCCTTGACAACGGCCTCTTTGGCCCAAACTGTTTCTGCTCCCTCGGTGACGGCGCGCCTGCGCACCTTATTCGCCGAGAGCTTCACGGCTGAGAAGCTGTGGAAGTGGCAGAAGCGCCTGAACTTGCAGGACTGGAACGTCACCGTATCCCTGGCGCGCGCTGCCGCGCTGAAGCCCAAAACGCTGGGGAACATCCATTGGGATACCGATAAGAAGACCGCCATCATCCATGTTCTCGACCCGGCCGATTACACTCTGCCGTTTGAGGCGATGCTCCAGGATATGGAATTCACCGTGGTCCACGAGTTGATTCACCTGGAGCTTTCTCCCGTGCTGGCCCCGCTGCAGCGCACCGACGAGAATCGCCGCGACGAGGAACACGCCGTCAACCACATGGCCCAGGCGCTGCTCGACCTCGACCGCGCCAGGTAGCCGGCGCCCGCAGGACCCCATGCTAAAGTGCATGGAGTGACCGCCCGAACTCTCTATCAGGTTCTTGAAGAAACCACCCGAGTGCACGGGTCCGCGCCCGCGCTGCGCCAACCCGTCGGGCACGGCAAGGATGGCTACCTCACCTATTCCTGGAACGACTATAAGCAGGCAGCCGACGAAATCGCCGCGGGCCTGCACGCGCTCGGCATCGCCAAGGGCGACGTAGTGGCGCTCGATTCCGAGACGCGTCTCGAATTCTATCTGGCCGACCTCGGCATCCTGGCAAATGGCTCCATCGCGGCGGCGCTCTATCCCAGTTATCCGCCCAAGGATTTGATCCGCACCATCGAATCGGTGGCCGCGCGGGCGGTCTTCGTCGAGGACGCGAAAACCTTCGAGACGCTGCGGGCCGCCGCGGTTCGCCACTGGGTTCTGCTCACCGGCGAGGCTGAAGGCGCGCTCTCCCTGGCCGCCCTGCGCGAACTGGGGCGCAAAGCGATGGCGGATAATCCCCAACTGGCCGGCGCACTGCGCGCGCAGCTTACGCCTGCCGACCCCGCAATTCTCTATCTGACATCCGGCGCCACCGGCGAGCCCAAAATGGCGTTGGTGACGCATGCCGCCATTGTGGCCAATATCGATATGGGGCCGGCCGTGCTTCCGCTGGGACCGGAGGATTCCACGGTGGCGTTCCTGCCCTCGGCGCACATCGCGCAACGCGTAGTGATCGAGATGTTCCCGCTCCGCTGGGGCATGCCGGTGACGTTCTTCGAAAGCCTGATGAAGCTGCCGCAGGATATTCGCAAAGTGCGCCCCACCATTCTTCTGGCGCCGCCGCGTATGTGGGAGCGCATCTACTCCACCATTTGCACGGAGCTTCGCAAGCGCCCCGCCGTCGCGCGTAAAGCATTCTATGCCGCGCTGGCGCTGGGCCTCGCCGCGGCGCGCCATCGAAGGCAGGGCAAGCCCGTTCCGCTGCGCATTCGTTTGCCGCTGAGCCTGGCGGACCGCCTTATGTTCCGCAAGGTGCGCGAGCGCTTCGGCGGCCGGATTCGCGTGGCCGCCTCCGGCGCCGCGCCCTTGGGCAAAGATCTCGCCGAGTTCTACGAAGCCATCGGCATGCCGCTGATCGAGGGCTACGGCTTGACCGAAGGCGGCGTGGTGTCGCTGAATCCGCTCGACCGCCCGAAGCCCGGCAGCATCGGCAAGCCGCTGCCGGGCGTGGAAGTCCGGCTATCGGAGGACAGCGAGATTCTGATCAAGAGCCCGTGCCTGTTCATCGGCTATCTGAACGACCCCGAAACTACCGCCGAAGTTTTGAGCGACGGCTGTCTGCACAGCGGCGACCTGGGCCATATCGACGAAGAGGGATACATCTTCATCACGGGCCGCAAGAAGGAGCTGATTGTCTCCTCCACCGGCAAGAAGGTTTACCCTTCGCGCCTCGAGAGCCTGTTCAAGATGGAGCCGCTCATCAACCACGTGCTTCTGATCGGCGACCGGCTGCCTTTCGTGACCGCGCTATTCACCGTCAATATCGCGGCGGCGCACACTCTCAAAGGCATGGACGAATGGAAGGGGCGTCCCGAAGCGGAAGCGACCCAGGCGCCGCCATTGCTGGCCGAAATCCACAAGGCCGTGGCGCGCGTCAATAAGCTGCTCGCGCCGTTCGAGCAGATCCGCAAATATCGCGTGCTGCCGCGCGAGTTTTCCATCGAGCAGGGCGAGCTGACCGCCACCATGAAGGTGCGGCGCACGCGGGCCATGGAGAATTTCAAGGAGCAGATTGAGGAATTGTACGCGGGACGGGAATAAGAAAATCTTCCCGAGCAAGCGAGCGATTCAATTCCTGTGTCAACGTCTCCTGTGTCAACGTCTCCCGCGTCAACGCCGAACCGCGCGTGCATCTGCCGGTTTCACGCCGGTCGCGGCGGCCGCCGAAGTTTTGTGCGGATGCCGATCGAAGAATTCGAAAACCTTAGGTTCCACCAGCGCCACAACGGTCAGGTGCGTCGCGCCGGGTACCTCCAGATACTGCGGATCGAGCCCCGCCTCTTTGGCCGCCTTCACCATGTTCCGCGAACTGGCAACGGGCACTTCATCGTCCTGGTCGCCGTGGCAGATCAGGATCGGCATTCCCTTGAGGCGGTCGAAGGGGAAACCGGCCGGGCGCGTGG
>JBEKNN010000464.1:0-5358 GCA_049522755.1 Bryobacteraceae bacterium
GACGGGAGCGCCGGCGCGCGCGCCCAGATCGGTCGCAATCCTTCTATTGGCTCAGACGAGGGGGACCGGCCGTGTTGCCTCGATTGACGTACCGCCGGGGATCGATCGCGCATTGTTGCAGTTGCAACTCGAGTTTGACGACTTCCCCCAATACCGGGCCGCTCTCAAAGATCCGGTGACGAATCAAATCGTGTGGCGCAGCCAGAGTCTGACGGCCAGCTCTCTCGGCGGGAACAGAGTGGTATCCGCCGGCCTGCCCGCCGGCCTGCTGAAGCCTCAAAACTATACCTTGGAACTCACGGGCGTTCCGGCCAACGGACCCGCTGAACTTATCGGGAGCTACCCTTTCAAGGTTGTAATTGAATGAGCTTCGGCCCAGGTCGGGTCTTTGCGCCGGCAGTGGTGGAGGTATGCGCTTGATCCGCGGCGTGCTCACCCTCGCCGCCGTTACGGCGGTTGCTCTTGCGGCCCAGGTTGGAGAAGAAGCCACCATACTCGGCGCGGGCCAAGCCGTTGAGAGTGACCTTCAAGGCGGGCAGGAACATCTATATAGCCTGACGCTGCAGGCGGGTGAATACGCCGGAGTGACAGTGGAACAGCGTGGAATCGATGTATTAGTGGAAGTCCGGAGCGCAGACGCCAAGCTAATCGCCGAGTTCGATTCCGAGACTGGGAAGCAGGGCCGGGAGCAGGTGGGGCTGGTGGCCGATTCGCCGGCGACCTATCAACTCCGCATCAAGGCAAGATATCCCAGAGACTCGCTGGGCGGTTATCAGGTTCGAGTTACGGAAATGAGACCGGCAACCGATCCGGATCGCGCATTGTTCGAAGCACACAAGCTGAACACGCAGGCGCTTGCGGCGGGCGTGGGCGGCAAGTACGATGACGCGATCCAACTGGCCGAACGCGCGCTGGCGCTCGGCGAGAAAGCATCGGGGCCGAATGGCGCGGGTAACAACCCAGGTAACAACGCATATGTCGGCTATTTGCTGATGAGACTCGCTTCCGATCAGCGGTCAAAGGGCGACTACACGAACGCTGAACAGACTTACCAACGCGCTATTGCGATCGACCAGACGGCCCTGGGCAGGCAACACCCGCAGACCGCCCTGGCGTTGGCAGGTTTGGGTCAGCTTGACATGGATAGAAACGACTATGCGGACGCCGAGCGGCTGATGCAGGAGGGTCTTGACATTACCGAACGGACGCTGGGGCGCGAGCATCCCAGGGTCGCGGACTGCCTGCTGCACCTATCGCAGCTCCACGTGCAGCGGAAGGACATGGAGCGAGCGTTACCGGAGCTTCAACGCGCATTGACCATTGCCGAAAAGACGCTTACGGCGGATGACTTTACGCACATCGCTCTGCTCAACAATCTGGGCGACCTTTATATCTTCCTGAATGACAATGAGCGCGCTGAGCCTTTGTTAGAGCGCGCGCTCGCGCTGATCGAGCAAAAGTACGGGCGGGAGCATCCTTATGTAACCAACCCTGTGCAGAACCTCGCGATCATCGCCCGTCAGAGGAAGCAATATGACCGGGCATTGGAACTCTTCTGGCGGGCCGAGGCAGTGAGAGAGAAGGCGCTGGGGAGCCGTCATCCTCAGACGGCGGCGCTGCTGATCAATATCGCGAACGTTTACATCTCCGAAGGCCAATATACGAAGGGGCTGGAATTGGACCATCGAGCGCTGGACGTCTTAGAGACTGCGGCGGGTCCGTACCATAGTCTCACGCTGCTGGCTCTGGTCAATCTTGCGCGAACTTATGCGGCGACAGGCGATATCGCTCACGCGGCGGAATACCAGGCGCGCTACGACGGCGCTTTGGAAAAGAATATCGAGCTGAATCTGGATCTGGGCTCGGAGCGCGAGAAGCTGGCATACGTCCGATCGACATCCGAAGATACCGATCGCACTCTTTCGCTTTGCATTCATCAAGCACCGGACAACCAAGCGGCGTGCGACCTGGCCGCGTTAGTGGTATTGCAGCGGAAGGGGAGAGTGCTGGACGCGATGTCGGGCAGCCTTTCGGCATTGCGCCAGAGACTGAACGCCGAAGACCGCAAACTGCTTGACGATCTGGGCCAAATCAACGCCAGGGTGGCGGCGCTATCGCTCAGCGGTCCGGGAAAGACGACGCCGGACGAGCATCGGAAGCGGCTCGCCGCCCTGCAGGAGGAAAAAGAAAAAGCGGAGGGCGCAATTAGCGGGCGCAGCGGGGAATTTCGCGCGCAATCGCAGGCGGTAACTTTGGCCGCTGTACGCGCGGCCATCCCGCCCCAGGCCGCGCTCATCGAGTTTGCGGTCTACCGTCCGTTCGATCCGAAGGGCGAGAATGAGATGCTGGCATACGGCGAAGCCCGATACGCCGCTTATATTCTTCGGTCCCAGGGGGAAGCGCAGTGGAAAGACCTGGGCCCGGCCAAAGAAATTGACGCTGAGGTGCTGGCGATTCGTCAAGCCCTGCGCGATCCGCACGCGGATGTGCGGCAACCGGCCCGCGCCCTGGATGAGAAGGTGATGCAACCGCTGCGCGCCTTGACCGGCAACGCGACGCAACTGCTGGTTTCGCCCGACGGAGCGCTGAACCTTGTTCCGATGGAGGCGCTGATCGACGGGCAGGGCCATTACCTGATTGAACGCTACTCGATCAGCTATTTGAGCAGCGGCCGCGATTTGCTGCGGATGCAGGTGGCGCGGCAAAGCAAGAGCGGGCCGCTGGTGGTCGCAGACCCGTTCTTCGGCGAGCCGCTGGCGGACCGGCCCGCAACTGCCGATCTGGAGCAAACTCGCACGTCCGGTGGAAAGCGACGCAGCGTTACCACCGGCGATGACTTGTCGAGTGTATACTTCGCCCCGCTGAGCGGAACGGCGGAGGAAGCGCGGGCCATCAAGATCCGCTTCCCCGAAGCCACGGTTCTCACCGCGCGGCAGGCAACCAAGGCCGCGCTCAAGCAAGCTGACGCGCCGCTGATTCTGCACATTGCGACGCATGGATTTTTCCTGCAGGACGAGGCGGCGAGCGCGCCTCCGCCGGCAGCCGATGCGCCGGGGAGCGGCACGCGCGCCATCCACGCAAGCGTCAAGATTGAGAACCCGCTGCTGCGCTCCGGCCTGGCGCTGGCTGGGGCCAACCTGACCAAAGGCGGGGATGACGACGGCATTCTGACGGCTCTGGAGGCGTCCGGCCTGAACCTTTGGGGGACCAAGCTGGTGACGCTCTCCGCGTGCGACACCGGAGTGGGCGAGGTGAAGAATGGGGAGGGCGTTTACGGGCTGCGGCGCGCCTTCGTGCTGGCCGGGGCCGAGACGCTGGTGATGACGCTGTGGCCGGTGAGCGACTACGTCACGCGCGAGGTGATGACCGCTTACTACACGGGGCTGAAACAGGGCCTGGGGAGGCGGGAAGCGCTGCGGCAGGCGCAGTTGGCGATGCTCAAGCGGCAAGGCCGCGGCCATCCATTCTACTGGGCCAGCTTCATTCAATCGGGCGAATGGAAGAATCTCGCCGGCAGGTAAGGCGCAGTCCAAGGGCGACCGGTCCTCGCTTGCCCAGGGGCTCATCGAACAGCGAAAGCTGAAGTACGCAGCCTCAAATATTTTCCCGTTTTTCGCTAAATATTTTCCCGTTTTTCGCTTATCCCAGTAGAGCGCCGAATCGCTCTTGCAGGAGAAACCATGGCACAGCCGCTGGCCGTCGCAGAACCGACCCCGGCACGCTCCCAACCGGCAGGTCATGGCGCCTTCGACCAGGCGCATAGGAGGAAAATCAGATGGGCATAATCGATACGATCAAAGATGGAATTGACGCAGTTGGGGCAGCAAGACTGTCGAAAAACGCGCGTTCTCTGGCATACAAGGAGACCGAGATTGCCAAATCGGTTTTCGGCGATACGGTTCCCTATAGTCAGGTCTATATAACCGACGGCTTGGGAGTGGACGGCCGGGAATATACCTTCCCCAGGCCCTTTACCTCCCCCAGGCAGTACATCATACATGCCGGCGACGGCTATTACGGCATGAGTTTTCTTCCCAAAGACAAGCAGACGCTAGTCCACGAACTGACGCATGTCTGGCAAGGGGAACACTCGCATTGGGCATGGAGTTACGTGTTTTCTTCAGCGGGGCATCAGGCGTTAGGCTCCGCCTACAAATATGACCCGAAAAACATGAAGGACTGGGATAGCTATAACCCGGAACAGCAGGCGCAAATTGTCGAAGACTGGTACAAAGACGGCGCGGACGAAGACGACTATCGGTATCATTACATCATCGAAGACATTCAGGGCAAGATGATGGCGCCGCGACTGCCTGTTACCGAGGAGATTACAATTCCCGAGAGGTCGGTCGTCTCTGAGACGAGACCCCCTATAACCGACGATTACATCACCCAACTGCTGGCCAAGCGATACGCCGCCAACGATGTTGCCGGCTTTGGCGGACGCGTCAAGACGCTAGAGGGAATTTTTCGGGAGATCGATATTCCGCGCGCCAAGAGCATTCTCAGCAGGCTGTCGATCAGACGAGCCGGCGACATGATGTCCATCTACTTCCATGACCATCTGTCTACCGCTACCAGAGCCTCATTGATCGCCATCTTACAGAGACGCTGACCATACACGCCGGATGAAATACTTTGGCGCTTTCTGCCTTATCGAAATGGGAGGGCAAGTCACCCGGTTTAAGAGTGACGGAGCGGTGGCGGCCGTAGGAAACCCAGGAGGCAGCACATTCATCATGGCAAACGACGTAGTGATTGCATATCTCGACGAGCTTGACACGAGGCTTAGTGCGGACATAGCCATGCACGCAAGGGGCGACAAGAACAATAAGGGTTTCGATAACGATTCGATGATCTGGTATATCATGGCATGGACCAAGATCGCGATTATTACCAATGGGAACGGTTACCGGAGGTATTCCAGGGATTTTCTCGACAAACGCGACCTGCCCACGCTTAGCGCGAAGTGGTCACGGTCCAAAGAGGCAGAGCGGCAAGTAGGCATTTACTCCGACTTTGTAGGAAATGGCAACGACGTCGGCGGAGACTTCTTCAAACGCGCCGACAAGGGAATGATGGATTTCTTTTACGATTACCGGCAGCACACCGTGGGAATGCCCGAAGACGGCGCGAACGGCGAGAAGGATTTCATTCAAAAAGTGAAGCAGTTCACGGTTCTAGGTCCGGAAGACGTGAAGAAGAAGGTGATCTTCAACATGGATCGGTCCATTTAGCTCGGTCCATTTAGCTCGTAAGATGCACGAGCGGGATCGGGCCGGCCGGCGCCGGGCATCCGCATCGAGGCGGGGGGAGGAGAGATAGGTTTCTTGGCGGGAGAGCATCCATCATCCCATG
>JBEKNN010000465.1:0-5317 GCA_049522755.1 Bryobacteraceae bacterium
CTTCATTTTCCTATCCACCACTGCAGCCGCGCCTGGATTCGAGGGCGCCTCTCGCACGGTTTCCAGCAACACGCCGCCGGTTAGCTTGCTCAACAGCATGGCCGTCAAACTCGGCGGCGCCTCTGCGGCATCGAAATGCTCAAGCGAAAGGCCGCCGTTATTCGCCGCATCGGTGTGGCACACCGCGCAATACTTCTGTACCAGCGCGTTCTGCTGCGCCGCCGGCATCACTTCGGCTGCCGGAGCCGAAACCGCCAACGATCCGGCCACTACCGCGGCGAAAACCCCGAACCGATAAACACGTGCGTAGTGCAGAGCGTAGTGCAGAGCGGAGCGCACTTCCTTGTTCCTTCCTCTTCCCTCTTGCCTCTTGAGTATAGAACGGATTGCCCGCGAACCCCTCAAAACGGCTGGGAGATTGCCAGCCGGGCAAATCCGCCGGCGCCGTCCGCGTTGAATCTCCTCGAACTTGACTCCCTTGGACCGTACTTCCGCAATTGGCGCGTTATGTGGCCAAGTAGAAGGAGTAGAGACGGCAACACCCTCTGTCATGGCGCCTGCGCCAGGATTTGCGTTCCCAAATAAGATTCTCGATCATGCTATGCGCACTATGCGCCGACGGTCGCGAACATTGGTACCGTTTTGCGTGTAGGGGAACATGCTGGCATTCCAACCGGACATTATCGTCACCGGGCCCGATGGGGTCATGCTCGTCGTCGAGGCTAAAGCAAGCTTGCCAAATATCGAGCTTTCAGAAGAGCGGCTGAAACGATATATGAGTGGAATGCAGTGCCCTACTGGCGTGCTCATCACGCCCGAGCACATCTGGGTTTACCGCGATCTCTATACCACCCGAACACCACAATCGATTCAGCGAGTCGGTGACTTCGATACGAAGGGCTTATGGCAGCAATCACCGCCAGCAGAGGCGGCGCTGTTTGAGGTTTTCGTACAGCAATGGCTGCAGCGCCTCGCTCAACAGCCAGCCCAGGCGCTGCCGCCGGATATCAGCGGAACGTTTCGTGAATACGTCGTCCCAGCTGTCATGAACGGCGAGGTGCCAGCGGCGCATCCCCGCTATTTCTGACTCGTAATGCCGCACGTCTTCGTCGAGTCCAACTGGCTGTTCGCGTTCGCCGCGCCTGCGCACCACCAGGTCCCAGCTGCAGCAGAGTTACTCGACCGTGCTCGCAAAGGTGAGTTCACCCTACACATGCCGAATATCTGCAATCGGCGAGGCGCGCCAAGCAATCCTGACGAAATGTCAACCGCGCAACGAGGCGAACGCGATACGTCGATTCCCGTCGTGGTCGGAGCCCGCTGGAGATGTGACAGTGGCTGATGCCGTGGTCGCCAGGCATTCTGGATAAATACGAGAACAGCGTGAAAAGCGCCCTCGATGATCGCTGGCGAAATGAAACTCCACACGCGCGAAAGCCCAGGGAAGATCCGCCGGCGCGATCAACAAATCGTCTGGCGAAATTGTCTTTGCGTCGTGTTTTTATTACAATCGATGATTCACGCGCCGTATGCGCACTGGCCTCGTGGCGGAATTGGCAGACGCGCAGGATTTAGGTTCCTGTATTCGCAAGGGTGTGAGAGTTCGACCCTCTCCGAGGCCACCATTTCTAAGAGCAGCGCCGCGCAGATGAAGGATGGCCGCATTTTTTCAACTTTGCTCTCGTCAGTGGCGTGACGGCCCGCTATCGACAGCGCCGACAACGAGCGCCATTCCGAGAGCGTTAACACGTGTTATCGCTCCCCCCGGTTCAGTGTTTCGGAGCGCCAAAGTCGATGGTAGAATCCACCTCAAACTTACGGTAGTTGGCAAAAGTCACCACACTCGTGATTTGCCGATACGATCTCTCCATGTGAGCCTCGGAATGCGACGGCAGCAGGTAAGTGTGACCAGCTACGGTGACCGAGTCGTAGTCCACTTCGACGGAAGACTGGAGGATACCGGAGTCTTTCGGCATGTCGTCGGCGGAAGCTGTGAGACGCAGCACCCTCGATGTTTCGTTATCGAAGACTACTTCGCCGTGGTATCCGGCCGCCATCTCCACGATCTTTCCGCTCTCCGCGCGGTTGCCCAGCATGTAATGCGATTTGGCGCGGGCGATGCGGTAAGTATACACGGCCGCACCACGCTTGCGAACGTTGGATGATTCCTTCCACTGGAAATCGGCGGATGACGACGGATCGAAAACACCCAGCAACAGACTGCCAAATTCCCCGCCAGTGATAAGGCCGTCCAGTGATTCGAGAGGCCGCTCCGTCGGGCTTCCATTCATTGCGACGAGCTTTTGCTTCTCCTTCTGCCCGAAATAGCTAAGTTGGATGGTGAGGCGGTCAGCCTTGATGTTTGTCGGACTAGTCCTGTCCGTCCGTTGCACCTGTTCCGTGCAGATGAAATCCGGCAGCATGGCGGTGTAATGAATCGCGATGTCCCGGGCGGTATCGAGGGTGCGCCGTTGCTCCTCGGGAGTAGGACGCTGGGCCGCCGCCGGTACGCATAGAAGCCACCCGAGGGCAGCGATCGTCAAGTGACTTCGCACGCTTAACCTCCACCGAGCGCGGTCCACGCGGGTGATCGCCAAGACCTCGACCCCCATCGCTTCGACCGATTCTATCATCGGTCGAGTGTAGTTCCGCAAGCAAAATAGCATTATTCTTGTGCCGTTGGGCGCGCTATCCGGCGTGCCGACCGCCTTCTTAGGTTAGTCGGCTTTTCGGGGGAGGCGAGGACGGAATATAGATCGGCGAAGATCTCGTCCCCCCAGCCGCTCCACGTTTTTTGATCGTCGTCGCATCCGCCGGCCTTGTCCACCGTCTGGCTCGAGATGGGAAGACGAGATTACCGGGAAAGCACCCTTGAGAGGGGGCCTGGAAGGGCAAGGCGAGAGGGCAAGCTAAAGCACACCCTACGGAGTGTGCCACATTATAAAGTGGAGACCTTGTGAGCCCGCGATCCCTGCTGCTGATCGATGCCGACCCTGCCGTGCACCAACTGCTCACGACGGTGCTGCAGCGCGAGGACCGCAGCATTCAAGATGTCTACGACGGCTCTGAGGCGATGGCGCTGCTGCGGCGCTGTCCCTGCGAACTGGTGCTGGCCGGCCAGGGGCGCAACGGATTCGATAATCTGAAGCTGCTGCGGCGCGTGCGCGCCCTGCTGCCCAAGACGAAGGTCATACTGGCGGGCGATGCAAACCCCATGAACGTGGTGCGCGCCATTCGCGACCACGCGTACAGCTATTTCCATAAGCCGCTGGCCGGCCAGCCGGTGGCCGATATGGTGCAGCAGGCGCTCGATGCCGATTCGTGGCTGGACGACCTGCGCGTCATCTCCGCGCGGCCGGAGTGGATCACCATCGACATCCGCAGCAAGCTGGCCGCCGCCGAGCGCGCCACCCAGTTCCTCCGCGAGCTGCACGCGGACCTGCCGCCGGTCACTTGCGAGGATATCGCCGCGTCGTTCCGCGAGCTGCTGCTGAACGGCATCGAGCATGGGGCGAAATCGGACCCGCGCAAGCGCGTGCGCGTCTCCATTCTGCGCACCGCGCGCGCGGTGATCGTACACGTTCACGATCCGGGCAAAGGATTCTCACTCGATCTGCTGCCGCACGCGGCCATCTCGAATCCCGCCGATTCGCCGGTGGCGCATGTGGAATTCCGCGAGGAGCATGGGCAGCGGCCGGGCGGTTTCGGCATCCTGATGACGCGCAATATGGTGGACGAGCTGCTCTACAACGAGCGCGGCAACGCGGCGCTGTTCGTGAAGTATTTGAAGCGGCGGTAGTGGCGATAGACCAGCGCCACCGGAAGCCCCATCACATTGAAATAGCAGCCTTCGATTTTTTCGACGTACTTCGACGCCAGGCCCTGTATGGCATAGGCGCCGGCTTTATCCATGGGCTCGCCGCTGGCGGCGTAGGCGTCGATTTCGACTGCGCTCATGGGCGCAAACCAGACTTCGGTGACGGCCCAATCGCGCACGGTTTCCGCGCCGCGCTTGAGGCAGATGCCGGTGATCACGCGATGGCGGCGGCCGGCCAGCATCGTAATCATGCGGCGCGCGTCGGCTGCATCGGCGGGCTTCCCGAGCATCTCGTTATCGACGACCACGGTGGTGTCGGCGCCGAGCACCACTTCGTCCGGCGCGGATGCGATGGCGAGCGCCTTCCATTCCGCGAGACGCTGTACATAGTCTTCGGGCGGCTCGCCCGGAAGCGGCGTTTCGTCCACGGGGACGGCCCGGACTGTGAAGGAAATTCCAGCCTGCCGCAGAATCTCGCTGCGCCGCGGCGATTGGGAGGCGAGCACCAACATGCATTCAGTGTAGAATGATGGCCGAATGAGGAAAATGCCACATCTCGAGCACGAACTGGCCGTCACTGGCGGCGCGCGATTCAAACTCGCGAATATCGACGCAGCCGACACGCACGGCATGGAAAAAGAGGGCTCGGAAGAGCTGCTGGAGAAGAACTGCAAGCGCCTTTCGGTGCTGCAATACCAACTCTACGCGGAATCGCAGCGGGCGCTGCTGGTGGTGCTGCAGGGCATCGACGCGGGCGGCAAGGACGGCACCATTAGTCACGTCATGAGCGGCATGAATCCGCAAGGCGTCACGGTCACCCCGTTCAAGGTTCCGGAAGGCGCCGAGACCCGCCACGATTACTTGTGGCGGGTGCACAATGCCGTGCCCGAATACGGCAAGATCGGCATCTTCAACCGGTCGCATTACGAGGATGTGCTGGTGGTGCGGGTACACAGCCTGGTGCCGCAGGCGGTGTGGTCGAAGCGCTACCAGCAGATCAACGATTTCGAGCGGATGTTGAGCGAGAATCGGGTTCACATAGTGAAGTTTCTGCTTTACATCAGCAAAGAGGAGCAGGCCAAGCGGTTCCGCGCGCGCCTGGACGATAAAACCAAGAGCTGGAAGTTTTCCGAGGCCGACGTTAAAGAGCGCGGATATTGGGACCAGTACATTGAGGCGTATAACGACGCTCTGCGCAAATGCAGCACGCCGCAGGCGCCGTGGTACGTGATTCCGGCGAATAAGAAGTGGTTCCGGAATCTGGCGGTGTCGGATATTTTGATTCACACGCTGGAAGGGATGAAGATGAAGTTTCCCAAGGCGCCGGCGGATTTGTCGCATCTGCAGTTTGAGTAAGACGGTTTGAGTGAGATGGCCGGGGCTGGAAGCGATTTATCGCGAGGCAAAGAAGCCGGCTGCAAGCCAGGATCGGCCGCCCCACAAAGTATTATTCTTACAGTATGATTGAAGCCACATTGATTGAAGCTCCGGGACGATGCA
>JBEKNN010000466.1:0-5315 GCA_049522755.1 Bryobacteraceae bacterium
GTGGGCGGTTTGCGGGCGGCGCGGCACACTGGCTGGGCGGCCTGTCAAGGGCCGGGGGCCCTGCGCAGAGGCATACTGGCGGCCCGATTGGCCAGGCAAGGCGCGCGGCTCCTCAGCTTGACCTCAACATAAGGCCATTACACGCAGGCTTGCTATGGTGGGCAGGCTTGCTCCGCACGGGTGGTCGCACGCGTGGTTCAATTCACCTGGCACGGGTATATGGAAAGTGGAAGCGCAATGACCCCCTGATACGAAACGGCCCGCGTTTGCGCCTTTACCTAATTAGGGGAATAAAACTGGGGATCTATGTCTTTCAAGCTCAAGGCGATCATCTGCGCCCAAACAGGTATCGCGACCGATGTCGCGGATCCTTCTATTCGCATGCATGCTGTTGATGGCTAAATTCTTCCCCAGAAGAGCTGCCCACCAAAACGTAACGAGTCTTGGTTGCTACGTGTGGCTTGTAGCCGCTTTCGGCGCCGTGATGATGTTATCGAGTTGTGGGACCGACGGTTCATCATCCTCTCACGCATTAAATGTCTTCGTGACCGGACTCACGGGATCCGGCCTACGGGTCACACTCAACGGTGGAGCGCCAATCAGCATCTCCGCAAACTCACAAACCACCCTGGCGCGCCTCACCAATGGTGCGACTTATAGCGTTGCCATCACCGCGCAACCGGTAAGCCCACCGCAGAGGTGCACAGCGGCAAAACCGTCTGGGACGATGACCGACAACAACGTGGATGTGATGATCAGGTGCGTAGCGGCGGGAGTCGTCGTTCCGAGAGTGCTTGGCCTGGCACAGGCGGCTGCCAGCACCGCGATCACTGGGGCGGGTTTGGCCGTAGGGGCCGTCACCATGCAGTCAAGCGCGACGGTGGCCGCAGGGTTAGTCGTCAGCGAGAGTCCGGCAGCGGGGACCAGCGTCGATTCCGGCTCTGTCGTGAGTCTGGTTATTTCAAGCGGCGCGGCAGTTGTGTCGACCGGCGCCGGGGGTTCGACTGCTGCTGCGGCGATGGCGTCGATGAACCTCGCCAACGCCGCTATCGCTAACGGCGAGGCCACTTGGGCGATCTTGCCTCATACGGACATCGCCAGTGACTTAGCGGCGGTCGCGGCACAGCTTGTAGCCTCACAAGTGGTGACCCACGCCTCCGTGTCGGACTATAGCGTGCTGGGCACCTTGAGCGACGGTACCCAAATGCTTCTGATTTACGACCCAAGAGATACCCTCGACCTTCCTGGCGTTGTTACTCCGTCCGCAGTCGTGCATGCGTCACGGACTCCAAAACCACAAGGCGATGAGCCGCCACCCATCCCGGTCGTCGTACTCGACGACGACGGAGGACCACCCTCAGGGGCCTCCACGGCTCACGAGATCGCTTTCTTAGTGAACGTATTAGATTGGGGTGCCTTTAACACGGCGCACCAAGTCGGATTCGCGAACGCGTTTTACGGCGCGAGTCTACCGAGCTCGTCTTATGAGGTGGACGCACTTGCGGTGACTCTCGACAACATCCTAGCTCTCGGCAATTCTCATCCGATCGACTACTTGAATATTGCTACCCACGGCGACTGGAATGGTTGCGGTGAAGGCTACATTAATTGCCAGTATTATTGGACATCAAATCAGCAGTCTTCATATGGGAGTTTCATCAAATACTTTAACGATATCCAGGCCCACCGCGTAGGCGCGGCAGGAATTTTGAAAGTGAAGAGCGTTCAAGACGCAGAAACTTATGATTTTTCGTACAATATTTGGCTTTGGTTTACGCCGGATTTTCTTGTTGAGCACCTCGTATTCAATCCCGGTGCCTACCTTGCCAATGACTCCTGCTCCGGACAACACCCCTACATTGCACAAAGGTTAGCTACGGAATTCGCGGCAGCAAACGTCGGTCTTTACTCCGGTTGGAACACCAGGGCCAGAGGTTGGGATGCGGACCAATCGGACGCCTACCTTCTCGATCGATTGCTGGGCGAGCAACTACCCAGCCAGACACAGCTGGGGACACTAAATTATAGTTTTGCGGACCCTAATACTGGGCAGGTGCTTTATCCGAGTTCTCTGCCCCTCATCAATGAGCAAACGCCGCCTCAACGCCCATTTCCGCTGACCGACGTGATTGCCGCCATGTCAACCACTAAGCGTTTGCCCAACCCCGACCCGAAAGAGATTCTGGGGACCCTCGTCCAAAGTACCAACTCGGGCACCACCTCTCTGGTGTTTACTCCGTTGAACGGCGGGGGAGCGAATAGTGATCTGATCATCTGGGGTCTGCCCTCGATTTCAACGATGCAGGTCGTTGAGAGCCCAACGGGTGCCACTCTCACCATCTTGGGTACTTTCCCGGCGGCTGCGGGCACGGTTCAAATCACCGATACTTCAGGAACCTATCCGCTCACGCCGACGTCCTGGACGACGGCGAGCATCACGGTGTCCCTGCCACCCGGCGGAAACGGGTCGTCGGGGGAAGTGCAAGTGTTCGATGTCGATGGGGTTCCCAGCAATCCGGTACCGCTGACGGAGTGGACCGGAAGACTGTCCTGGCAGGAAAGTGACCTATTTTCGATCGCGAACGGTGCGAGCGGGAACGGAACGGGGTCGATAGACGCGACCCTGAATATGCTCTTTCGCGCTGACGTACATCCGTTGGTCCAAACGGTGGACGCGACCCCAGTGCCGCAAAACTTTGTTTTCAGCGGCTTGATGGGGAGTTCTCGAGCGATACTGACCGCTTACAATGCTGCTATTGATGGTGCCAACGGCGACACGACCATATTTTCCCTGGCGGATCCGGCGCCCACCATGGTTTCCGGATACCCGTTACCCTTAAATCCGGGGCAGTTCAATATCGTCGGAAACCTACCGGGATACCTACCGCCCACGTGCAACAACGGACTGCCTGGCCCACAGCCCGGTCCAACCACGGTATTTTGCCCTCTCATCTATATGTACCCACAGGATCCGGGTCCTTGCGCCGGCTCGCTATGTCCCGGTGATGACCCATCTTTCGACGCGGTATTCGGGTGGACGATCAACACTGCTCCAGGCATAAATTTTGGGACACTGGTGTTCACGATGGATCCGACGACTTACGCCGTCACTGTCACCTCAACGCCCGCATCTATCACTACAGATGGCGATCGGTTCATCGGCAATGGGACTGAGTCCTTCTCCGTGACCGGCTCCGTCGGATCACCCACCTCGGCGCCATCGATGTCGACGCCGGCGGGGATTAGGAAACCTGCCTCGAAGTTCTCTCCTCAGTGAGCTCGACGAGTGCCCCGATCCGCGCGACATGCATTCGAGAATTTATGTTTGCAGCAAGTTGTTGCGCCATAAGATACAGACGTTTCGCCGGGTAACCGGAACGCGCAAGGCGTTGTTCCTGACCATGGGTACCACCTACGGAGTCGAGCGAAATGACTACCAGGTCGAACTGGTGCAGAACAGCGTAACGGCGGACGCCTTGTTTGTGGCGTAGATTTGCGGCAACGCTGCGGCAGCTGCAACATCGGGGTGCTCCGTTGCGTCTTTTGCTAGCATTTAGCACATGCCGCGAAGATACATATTGTCCTCATTGGTGCTGACGGGTGTCCTGGCCGCCTGTTCCCCGAAAAGTCCCGGCGAGCCCCAGGGCGCCTCGGCTGTGCCGGGATCGGCCATGGGCGCGACGGCTGGGAACACCGGGCCGACTGCGGACCAGCTCGGCGAGCGTATTTACAGCGGCAATTGTGTGCCCTGTCACCGGCAAAACGGAGCGGGAATACCCGGCGTGTATCCGAGCCTGGCGGGCTCTGCCGTGGTGACCGGCGATCCGGTCGAATTGGCGCGGTGGGTCATGCAGGGGCAAAGACCTCACTCCATGCCGGCGGGCCGTTACTCCACGCAGATGCTGCAGTTTGGGTGGATGAAGCCCGCGGACGCCGCCGCGCTCTTTTCCTACTTGCGCTCGAACTTCGGCAATGCGGCGGGACCGGTGGATGCTGCAACGGTGGCGAAGGCACTGGGGCCGTGACGCCGTCCACCGCCATCCATGCCCTGGTCGATCACTGCCGCGCCGGCGACTATCCGGCGGCTGTGCTGAGACTGCGCTCGGGGTGGGTGGTCATGGGCGAGCGTCAGGTGCTGAGCGGCTACTGCCTGCTGCTGCCGGATCCGGTGGTGCCGCATTTGAATGCGCTGCCGGCGGATTTGCGTGGGCAATTCTTGTCAGACATGGCGTCGGTCGGGGATGCTCTGATGGAGGTCACCGTGGCTACGCGCATTAATTACGCGATGTTCGGCAATGTCGAGCCGGCGCTTCATGCGCATATTTTCCCGCGCCATGCCACGGAGCCGGAGGCGACGCGCACGGCACAGCCCTTTGCGCTCGACTGGACCGGGGCGCCGGCTTACTCCGACGCCGTGCACGGCGAATTGAAGCGGCGTTTGGCGGCGCGGCTGCTCAGGTAGGCGAGTGCGCAGAGGGCCCCATTCGTCATAGCTCCGTTGCCGGATTGCGCGGCTTTGCATCAGGGTAGAGTTCGCCGTTGACGTGAGCATACCCTTCGCGCCCTTTGGTGGCCTTCAGGTCTATGTCCGGGTAAGTCACATCGTCCTCGTCCGGGCGACGCGAACCAATTTCCAAATATAAGGCGTCGCGGGCGGAACGGTTTTGCAAGTGATGCCCATCCGGATTCCCGGCTTTGAATCCCACACAATCGCCGGCTTTTATCATTTCTTCGCCGGAGTCCGTCACCAACACCAGTTCGCCTTCAAGCATGTAGATGAACTCGTCTTCTGCGCTATGCCAGTGGCGCTGACTCGACCAGGTTCCCGCGGGAAGACGCGTAAGATTGGCTCCGAAATGGGTAAGACCCGCGGCGTCTCCCAAAACGCGGCGAAATCTATTCTTGCACGGTTCATGGTAGGGCGCCGGATAGCGGGAACCGCTGACTATCGTCGTGGCATGCACGTCAATTTTCTTTTGCATCGGGACTCACCTACCGAATGAACGGCGCTAAGTTTAGCTGCAGCGATACAGTGGTGGCCATAATCCATGCCGGCGGGAAAATCGCGGTACGCCTGTCCTATGGGCTTCGTTAGCCTCTACAGGCCGAATTTCGGTTTTGACATACCAGAGCGAGTGCCGCAAGGTCACCGTTCGGTACTCCGCTGGATGCGCGAAGCGAGTTCGCGCGCGATTTGACTCACGTCGGTGAGCGGCGCCGAACACGCCATGCCGGTGCAGACATAGGCCACGGTGCCGGCCGTCGCCCGCTTCGCGGCCAGGGCGGGCGGTAGGTCAGCGGCGTCGCCGGGAATG
>JBEKNN010000467.1:0-5247 GCA_049522755.1 Bryobacteraceae bacterium
CTGAGCATCGAGTCCTCTGGGCTTTGAATTCCGAGTTGATCGGCATAGAGGCGACGGTCACTCGCCGAGCGCCTGCTATTCTGAGAACGCGCCGCTCAACCTCAATGAAACCTGGGATCCTGCTCATGGTTCGCGAACTCCACCACGGAGGCAGCGAGCGGCAAATGACCGAGGTTGCGCTCTCGCTCGACCGCGGTCGGTTTGAGCCGCACGTGGGCGCCTTCATCGTTCGGGGAAGCCGCGCCGACGAATTGCGCGCCGCCGGCGTGCCGGTCGTCGAAGTCCCTGTCCGCTCCTTCAAGTCTCCGCGCAGTCTGGCCGCGGCCTGGGAGCTCACTCGATATATTCGCGCCAACAATATCCGCCTGGTCCACACTTTTGACCTGCCGCTCACGGCTTGGGCGATCCCGCTCGCCCGGTATTTCACCAGGGCCGTGGCCCTTGCCAGCCAGCGCTGCCATCTCGATCTCGCATCCCCGTGGCTGCGCAGAGCGCTGATTTTTGCCGAGCGCGGAGCGGATGGCGTCGTGGTGAACTGCGAATTTCTGCGGCGACATTTGACGGAAGATGCGGGCATTCCACCGGAGCGAATCCATCTCTGCTACAACGGAATCGATTTGACTCGATTCCACCGCGCCGACTTCGTGAGGCCGGAAAACCTCCCGCCGGAAGCGTTGGTGATCGGCACGGTATGCGTTTTACGGCCTGAAAAAGGGCTGCCGACGCTGGTGGAGGCTTTTGCCGCGGTGCGGAGCCTGGCGCCCAATCTGCGCCTCGCGATCGTCGGCAGCGGACCGGTGCTGCCCCAGCTCCAAAGCCGCGCGCGCGATCTGGGCGTGCTGGACGCTTGCGTCTTCCAGCCCACCACCAGCCACGTGGGCGACTGGTTCAGGAACATCGATATCTTCGTGCTGCCTTCGCTGAGCGAAGCCCTCTCCAATTCCCTGATGGAAGCCATGGCCTGCGGTTGTTGCCCCATCGCGTCGCGTGTGGGAGGAAATCCGGAGCTGATCGAGGACGGCGTGCGCGGCCTTCTTTTTCCGCCCGGGGATGCCGCCGGTTTGGCCGCCGCTCTACGCGAGCTGATTCTCAATCCGGATCTACGCCGGCGCATGGCGGATGCCGCGCATGATTTTGTGCACGCGAATTTTTCGCGGGAGACCGCCGCCCGCCGCATGGAGCAGATCTACTCGGGCCTGCTGGAAAACGGAACCCGCGGCGCCTCCGTGTAGAATGCGCTCTATGTCGACTGCGTGTATCTAGCCGATAGTCAGAGCCGCGACCGTCAGGGAGCGGTCGCCCCTTGCCAACCGGGTTCCCACAATATTTCGCCCGGTCTACCAGAGACTCCGCATGGCCGCGAGAGAGGCCGCCATTTCAACAATGGCATCTCCGTTTACCGAGTTCACCACCTCGAACCATCCCTCGTTTACCCGCTCCGGACAAAGCGCGCCCGCAATAGCGCTACCTATAGACGCCACCGAGTCTGAATCTCCGCCGATGTTTGCAGCGAGCAGCGCGGTTTCCTCGGCCGACCCGGTGATCAGAGCCAGGCTGATCGCAACGGAGACTATGTTCTCCGTCTTATCCGGACAGTACTGCTCTGCGATGTCGTCAGCCACCAACCGCTTCCGCGTCCTAAGATCCGAATAAATCCTCTCCAGGGATGCACTGATTGTGGATGCTCGCATCGAGGGTCGAAACGTTTCAGCCTTTTGGGAAGCAATCAGAGCCGCCGCTATCACCTCGGTAGCTGGTGCGCCTTCGACTGCCGCCGAGACAGCGCAAGCTACAGCCGCAGCCGCGCAAATGGCCAGTTGCCCGCCATGCGTGGGAATGGCGCATTCATAGGCTCCATGAATCAGCCGATCGAGCCTGGCTGTCGGATAAATCACGCCTACAGGCGCGACGCGCATGGCCGCTCCGCACCCATCACCCTCTGAGGCGATGCGGGCCGGGTCGCCGTGTTGCAAAAAGCTCCACAGGGAAACGCCCGGATGAGCGGATTTCCTGCACTGCAAGAGTTCCTTCCCGATCGCTTCATGGCCGGCGCCGCCTTCCCGCAGAATAGCTCTCGCCACCGCGATGGTTTGTTCCGTATCGTCCGTTGTCTCGCCGATACGCCATTGATACCGCTTGCCAAGGTAGCGCGGGATGACATCTCCAGGCCGGCCGTGGAATCCCGTTATTCCCCCCGGGTACCATTTGTGAATGTCCGCGCGTGTCAGCATCTCGGTCTGCTTGCCAATGGCATCGCCAGTCGCCAAGCCCTTGAAGCAGCCGATGACGCGCTCCTCGTAACCCACCGCAGTCACTATCCTCAGCGAAACTCAATACCCGCCAGCGCCTCCAGATCCCGAGGCTCTCCAAACTTCAGGCCCTCAATCGACGGATCGATGCTCCGCAGCAGCCCCGTCAGCACGCCGCCCGCGCCCACTTCAATGCACCGGGTCACTCCCAATCCCGCCAACGTCCGTATCGATTCCGCCCATCGCACTGGATTCGGAACCTGCTGGTACAATCCCTCGCGCGCTTCGGGGCCCGTACGAATCTCGCGCGCCTCCCAGTTATCGATCAGCGGGCAGGCAAGGTCGCGGAATTCGGTGGCGTCCAGATCGGCCCGCAGCCGTTCCTGCGCCGGCCTCATCAGGGCACAGTGGAAAGGCGCGCTCACCGGCAACAATACGGCGCGCCGCGCGCCCGCCGCTTTGGCCAGATCCACCGCGCGGTTCACCGCCGCCGCATGACCCGCGATCACCGTCTGGTCCGGCGAATTGAGATTGGCCGCGCTCACTATTTCTCCCTGCGCAGCCTCTTGCAGTACCGCATCCAGCTTGCCCTCGGGCAGTTTCAGCAGCGCCGCCATAGCTCCCACGCCCGCGGGCACGGCTTCCTGCATGTATTGTCCGCGCTTGCGTACCAACCGTACGGCGGCGGCGAAGTCCAGGCTGCCCGCGGCCACCAATGCGGAATACTCGCCCAGGCTGTGGCCCGCGACATAGGCAGGCGCCCAATCGAGCGATTGCAGAACGCGCAGCGCCGCGACGGAAACCGTCAACAAAGCCGGCTGCGTATTGACGGTGAGCTTCAACTCCGCGTCCGGCCCTTCGAAGCAGATCCGCGACAGCCGGAACCCTAACGCGTCGTCGGCTTCGTCGAATACCTCTCGCGCCGCGGGATACTCGTCAGCCAGCGCCTTGCCCATACCGGCGAATTGCGAGCCCTGTCCCGGAAACAGGAATGCTGTGATGGGTGTTGTTGTAGTGGTGGGTGTCAAGGAGCATTATAACGATCTGCCATGCGCTGCCATGTTGGATCTGCCACCGGTGTTTCCCCGTACGTCGGAGTAGCGCAAGCCCGATCGCGAGCCCCTCATTCCCGGCCGCCACACAAACTCGCGAAATCATGTCGTTAAAGACGCGACCAAAGGCGCGAAAGGCAACGCAAAAAGAAAAGCCTCTTGACACACCTGCGATTCCGCAATATGATAATCCCACTTGCGCTTGGGGATGCTGGGGGGACGTATCCCGCAACTCGTCTTAGCGCCTCGTCGCGTGCATTTCTTCCTGTCCAGGCGCATCCACAAAAGGAGCTAATCGAATGAAGTTGCTGTTTGGCGTGTTTCTTTTCGCATTGCTCGCCTCGGCTCAGGGAACCGATGCCGTTGTCACCGGCACCGTTCTCGATCCGACCGGCGCTGCTATGCCCGATACTTCCGTTACCGCGCTCAATACCGATACCGGTGTTTCGAAGACGGTCAGATCCGACTCCGCCGGTGTCTACGAGTTTCCCACTCTGCCGCCCGGCACATACACTTTGAGCGCCGACAAGACGGGCTTTAAGAGATACGTCCTCGCTGGGCTCGTACTGCGCACGGGCGACCACGTTCAACAGAATCTCAAGCTGGAAGTGGGCGCCACTTCGGAATCGGTGCAGGTCACCGCCACCGCCGAAGGAGTGCAATATCTGACGGCTTCGCAGGGCGGAGTGCTGAACTCGGCGAGAATTCAGGACCTTCCCGTCAACAGCCGCAACGCCATGGATTTTGTGGCGACTCAGGCCGGCGTGGTCGGCACTAATTTTAACGGCGCCCGCAACGATATGCTCAATATCACGCTCGATGGCTCCAACATCCAGGACAATTTCATCACCGAATCCATTGGCACTACACAGATCGCCACCAGCGTCGACCGTGTTGAGGAAATGAAGGTGGTAACTTCGCCCGCGGATGCCGAGTACGGCCGCGGCTCCGGCCAAGTGCAGCTCGTATCGCGCTCCGGAACCAATCAGTACCACGGCAGCGTATACGATTTCGCCCATAATACGGACCTGAACGCCAATTCCTGGGCCAATAACCGCAATGACATTCCCCGCAGCGTTGAAGTGGAGAACCAGGTGGGCGGCCGTTTGGGCGGGCCAATCAAGAAGAACAAGACCTTCTTTTTTGGGCTGTTTGAAGCCAACATTCAACACTATCAGAGCACATCCACGGCTACCGTGCTGACCAGTACCGCGCGCCAGGGAATCTTCCGTTTCTACCCGGGCGTTACCAACGCAAACTCGCAGGCCGCCAAGCCAGTGGTGGATATCAACGGCAACCCGATAACGCCAGCCGGCGCCACCGGTCCACTGCAATCAGTGAGCCTCTTCGGGCTCGACCCGAATCGCCTGGCGCCCGATACCTCGGGGATCGTGGCAAAGAATCTCGCGCTGCTCCCGCTGCCCAACACCTTCAACACCGGAGATGGCCTCAACACCGCCGGTTACAACTTCGTTGTGCCGTCCTCCGACGATATCTACTCCTTCACGGTGCGCATCGACCATAACTTCAGCGAGAGAGAGCGTCTGACGGCCAGCTATGACCGCGACATGGAAAACTACCCGAACGGGTTCGATGCCCAGCCGCTGCCAAGTTCTCCCCCCGGAGATTATAAAGACACTGGCGAAGTTGGCTCAGTCGCCCTGATATCGACCATCGCGTCTAACATCGTGAACGAAGCGCGCCTCGGTCTTACCAAGAACGGCGTATACTTCCTCGCGCCATGGAACGCCAGCCCGCTGGGGGAACAAGGCATCCTTCCCAGTTTGGATGGCATCCCGTACATTCTGGCCTTGCCTATGGTTGGTACCACCACCGCGGTTACCAGTCTCCTTGGCACCAGTACCGCTGAGGACCCCCAGGGCCGCACATCGCCCGTCTACGAATTTCGCGACAGAATCACATGGCTACACGGCCGGCATACGTTC
>JBEKNN010000468.1:0-5241 GCA_049522755.1 Bryobacteraceae bacterium
CCGCCTTCCGGTTTCTGGGATAGATCGGCTGCCGCGCATTTCGGCCTCCCAGATTTCATGTTCGAAACCAATCAGCGAAAACATGTCCCCGTGCTGCTTGGCGATAAAAAGCAGCTTCGCGCCCAACTCCTCAGGCTCGAGGGAGAGGAAGACTTCGGCATCGGGAATGGCTTGAACCACAACGCTCATGTACGCATGATAACGCGCGGTTATTATGCGCTGATGTTGCTAAAGCACTGGGAAGAATACAGCTTAAGAAAAATCACGAGCCTTGCTTCCTGAATAACTGGCCAGGCAGACGCGCGGCCCAGCGAGGATCTCCTCGGCCTAGTGCGCGTGACCGTTCTGGTTCCGCGAAATCACTTGGCTGGTTTGTCGCCGTCCCGCTAATTGAAGACCTGACCACCGCCGATGCGGGGACAGGGCGTTATGTTTCCAGATGATAGTCGGGGAAGGCACTCGGCGCTTGGCAGAAGTGACCCACCTGTGCTTGCCAAAAACGACCCATGTGAGGCCGATGTTTTTCATCCCCTGCAGGCACGCCAGCGATATTGCGTCAGCAAGGTCCGGGAGGCAAGCGCGGAAATGTCGCGGTGGGAGACGAGGGCAATAATGCCGAGCTACGGGCAGATAGTAAAGCGACGGCCATAGCCAGCGCCAGGCAGCCAGTTGAAGAGAACGGGAGGTATCCACGACCAACCAAAGGCGACGGTGGGTGGTCTGCTCGGTCACTCAACAGCCACACCGGGACTCCGCCGGGAGCGGCGAAGCGGTCGCTACGCTGATGCCCACGCGGGAGTGATTCCGGCACTTAGTTCGGCGTCGGCGCCGCCACGTGCTCAACCACAAAATAGGGCATCTTGACATGGTCCAGTACCATCTTGAGGCCCAACTGCGCTTGCATGTCGTGGAAGAGGTTGGGGAATTGTACGGTGCGGCGGTCGAGGTCGTCGGTTTGATCTTCTATCTCGGTTATGAGTTGGATGTTGTACTCCCCAGTGAGATGAGTGCGATCTACTACGGGGCGGTCCTGCGTAAGGCTGCCGCCGCCATTCAGTGCGTTCATTAGGGCCTTTATAGAGTGGAAACTTCTAGCGACCATGCCAGGCGGCGACTTCTCATCAGGCGGATCTTCGCCTGGTTTCAACTCCTTGAATTTCGGGCCGCCGGTAGAAACCTCCAGCGCATAAACCGGCAAATCCCGATCCTCCTGGCGAAGCCTGAGCTGAAAGCGATCAGCCAGCAGGCCGCGCAGCATTAGCATCATTTGAGCTTCGCTGGCGGGAGCGGAGGTGACGGCATCGATAGAGTACAAGGGCATCTTGAACCAATCGGGCTCGCCGCTAAGCTGGCCACTGGTAATGCCATAAGCCTGTATGATGAACCGGTGCAGGGTACTGACCATGGCGAGGCGTTTCGGATCGAAATCTCTCGATGAATGCGAACCCTTTACATTTGCGTCGACCAGTTTCACCGAGGCCGCATCGAATTGTGGTGTTGCCGCCGCCGGTAAGCTCTGCGGCGCACTTTGAGCAGAGGCTGATTGCGGCGCCGCTACCATCCTCAGGGGCGACATCGTGATTACGAGGACCGCCGCGGCGGCGCACGCCAGCGCCAGCACAAAACGCCCCGCCCGGCCTCGCGGCTGTCGGCTGTCGAGCACCGCGCTTACGCGCGTTGCCAGATCGGCACGATTCGCCATCGCGAGCAGCGGGGTTTTCGCAGCCATCGACAATCGCCGCGCGAGCGTAACCATCCACCAGACGAACTTCCCGACGGTAGCGGCCGCGCGGGCGGCTGGTAAGAATCCGGGCAATCAGCAGAGCACCGAACAGCAGTCCACCCAGCAGAGCACACCGAACAATGCGAGCACTGCCACCCAGGCAGTGTCTCATGGCATGTCGGCCGGAACGAAAGCCGTGCTGATCATCGGCGCGGTCGGCGTCGCCGGCGCTGGAGCCGCTTATGGCGCCGGTTTGTTCAAAACCGGTAGTTCCAGTAGCGGAAGTTGCAGCAGCCTGTCGAATATTGAGTCTCAATATAGCACCTTGATTGCAACGGTCAACAGCTGTGACGCCAATTCCGCATCGCTTAAGACCGCGTCCTGCCAAAGCAGTTACAACCAAGAGGCGAACATCTTGCAAGAGCTTTGTTCCTGCGTCGGCAGCCCAGTACCCGCCGCGATCTTGACGGACTGGCAGGACTTTCAAAGCTTGGCCTCGTCGTTCGGCCTGGCCACTCCGGCAAACGGATCGTGCCATTAGGTAAGCTGCCGTGCTTGCCGTAGCAAGCATGTCTTGCCGGTAGTAAAGAGTAATCCGGGTCGAGCGCGCCGCCGTCTATTGCACGTGAAGAGGGTATTGTCCGATTCGACTGGTGCAACGTGTGTCGGCGCGCTACCGGATTTGTAGATCGTTCGCAAGCGTTTGTCATGGTGAAATTGACGATGCGACTAAAGGTTTTCAGAATTGCCGGGTGGGCTTTGATCGGGCGGTTGTCGTTGCCGGCGGCCCAACTGTCCGGCATAGTTGTCGATGCAAGCGGGTTCACAATCCCTCACGCAACGATCAAGATCGCGTGTGCGGGGGCAAACCGGTCCGGTGGGACGGATGGTCAAGGGAGGTTTCACTTTCCCACTCTTCCGGAGGGATCTTGTCGGATTCATATTGTGCATGCCGGTTTCGCCGCCTTTGAAGAAGAGTTGACTGGACGCGACACGGTTCTGCGCGTGCAGCTTGCCGTCGAGACGCACCGGGACAGCATAAGGGTGACGGCGGATGGCGAAGACGCACCGAGTCCGGCGCCCGAGATAGGCACTGTCTCGATCGACGACGCCGAGTTGAGGAAGATATCGAATGACCCGAGGGTGTGGGTGAGCTATGCCAAGTTACTGGCCGGCGTCGCGGACGCCCCGGCACAGTTGTACGTGGACGGGTTGCCGGCCAGCCAACTGCCCCCGGCGGCGTTGATCGCTCGCATCATCGTAAACCCGGATACATTTTCCGCGGAATATTCCAATGGTAATTACACCCATATCGAAATTATCACCAGAGCTCCGGCCCGGCAATTTCGCTTTAACGTAGGCACGGATTCTCTTGGATTCGGTGGCCGGGATGTTCTGGCGCCAGGTCCCAATGCCATTTCTCACTCGATAAACGGCAGCCTCTCAGGCGCCATACCGCACCTGCCTCTCGCCGTCTCGCTCGTCGCCAGTGTTTCCGAAAGTGTAGATCCGGTGGCCGTGACGGCCATTCTGTCGGGTATCGGGTTCCCGAGTCTCGATTCCGATCGCAGCGGCACGTTCGGAAGCCGCTCGTTATCGCTCTCTCCGGATGTTTACTACTATCCGGCGAAGGAACTGCAGTTGCATTTCTCCTACTCGGAGTCGCTGTCTGTCGGACGGAACATGGGTGTCGGTGGCCTGACGCTGATGGATGCGGGTACGGATACCTCCTTCGGGAACCGTGAAGGCCGTTTTACTTTCCATGGCGTGCGAAAGGCGCTTGCCTACCGTGGAGGTTTCGTAATTGTACGTTCGGAAGCCGGAAATAGCGCTCGCAACACCGAACCCGGGCTGAATGTGCTCGGCGATTTTTCGACTGGCGGCCCGGCTCTTCTGAAGAGCGATTCGACCCACCTCGCCTGGAGTTGGAAAAGCGTCATCGAGCCGGCCTCGGGTCAATCGTGGTCCGCGGGATTTACGGTGGCGGGAACAGACGACACCCGCCACGACGCGCCGAATCCCGGAGGAGTCTACACTTTTACGGATCTTGATTCTTATGCGCAATTCCTGACCGGCTCCAGCACGGCAATCTGGACTGGTTTCCAAGGTAATGGCTCGCTGCATTTCGGGCAGCTCAACGTGTCTCCGTTTTTGCAGAAGAGGCTATTCAAATCGTCACACGTATCGGTCAATGCGGGGGTTCGCGCGGACGCGCAATCGTCAGCCGGCGTTTTCGTCTCGCCGCGTCTTTCCGCCGCGGTGGGATGGCATGGATTCGTCATCCGCGGCGGCGCCGGGATGTTCGTTCATAATATCCCCGGTAATGTATTCATACGCGCAATCCAGGGGGATGGAACTCACCTTACGCCGATCCTGATCGACGGCGCGGGGATGGATGCGGCCTCGCAACCCACGCTGGAGAGTGCGCCGCTGGTCTTGACGAGCCTCTCGCCGTCGCTGGCGCTTCCTCGAGAGCTCATCGGGAAAATCACTCTGAACCGGGCTTTGGGCCGCTTCACCCCGGGGATTGAGTACACTGACACGCGGGATTGGAAGCTCCTCGGTTCGCAGCGGTTCGCCGGCGAGGATGGATGGATGGACGTGATCGCATCCAATCGTTCACACGTCGCACAACGGATACAAAGTCAACTTAGCTATGCCTGGAAGGCGGAGCGCCTGACCCTTTCTCACGAGTGGATTCACTCCTATGACAATACTGACGGTCCGTTCTCTTTTCCCGAGCAGCAGAACAATCTGGCGGCGGAGTGGGCGCGCAGCTCGGGCGTGCCAAGGCAGAACGTCACTTTGGCCGGCTCCTTTAAGCTGATCCGATCGGTGTACCTTACGCTGACCGACTCATGGCACGGCTCGGCGCCGTACAACATTACCGAGGCGGCGGATCCGGAAGGCGACGGCCTGTTTAACGATCGGGGAGGAAGGCCGAGGAACAGCGGAAATGGACCCGCCTTCAATTCTCTTTCGGCTTATACCAGCCGCAGATTTGCGGTCCCAGAGAAGTTCGCCCACGCGATACATGGTATGACTGTGGGGTTACGCTGCGACAATCTTTTGGGGAACAGAAACTACTTAAGCGTTGGCTCCGTCGCCGGTTCGCCGGCCTTCGGTCAACCGATGGTGGCGGCCATGGGGCGTTCGGTCAGGTTGTGGTTCACCTTCGACTAGCACTCTGAATGAGACATCGGCTGGGAGGCCACGATTTTATGCGACTCCGGGAAGTTCGGGCCGATTTTAAAAGCCATTGCAGCTTGTTGGCTGCGGCGAGCTTTTCGCCTTTCCATAAGTCGGAATGAGCCGGGACTGCACTGAAGCGATGAACCCATGAACACCAGATCGATACAAATAATCGTCGTGGCAATTATGCCGGCGCTCATTGGCCCCCGGCCTGCCTGCGCCGGCCAAGCCGATTCCGTCAGTGCGCGCGATCTCTACATCGAAAAAGCCGAACCGCTTATGGGGCTGAAATGCCGTCTGCTATTGCGGAATGCCTCCGGCAGTTT
>JBEKNN010000469.1:0-5201 GCA_049522755.1 Bryobacteraceae bacterium
AAAGACATCATTGTCGGCGAAGTGGAGGTTCGCAGGGTCGCAAGCAGGCTGTTCGAGCTGCCGTCGAACACCAGAAGCTGGTTCATGTCCTGCCGCAGCACATAGAAGCGGTTGCGGGCGGCGTCGGGCAGAATATCGCTGAGCACGCCGGGTTGGTCGATCACCGTACCGCGCTGGCTGGGATCCGGGTTGTTCAACAGCAAGCGCACGGTTTTCGGCTGATTCACCGCGCTGCTGGAAGAGAGCGCCAAAGAGACAGCGGTGGTGCCGCTGGAACCGGCAAATGCGTTGGGGTTTACAGTCACTTGCACCGTGGCGGGCGTGGTTCCCGACGCCGGCGAAACGCTGACGCCGGCCTGGCTCGGAGTAATTGTGAAAGGCGTGCTCCCGCCGCCGGGGTCGGTAATGGTGAGCGGCTGCGTCACGTTACTTTGGTTGCAGAAGTTGGTCGCAATCAGGACGTCTTCCTGCCCTGCGACCACGCGCGGGTACTGATTGAGATTTCCAACCGGCAGCGTCATCACGCCACTCTCGGAGATGGCATATAAGACCGTTCCCGCCGCATTCAGGATCGCCCGTCCCACTATATCTTCCGGCATGTTGATGCGGTAGTGTTCGGTTAAGTTATCCGAATCCATGATGAGCAGCGCCGCCCTGGCGGAGGAAGCCGCTGCGGAGGAGCCGGCGGGACCGGTAGGTTGGTTCGCATCGGGGAACTGACCGTATATGATGCCGTGTATCGAATCGACGGCGTTTCCGGTAATAATAGTCGAGGCGAGTATGGCGGGGTAACGTCCCTGCAGAAAGCCCGATGGATTGAGCGTATTGGTCCCGATCAGGCTATAACCCACCATCGCGTACGTGCCGTCGTTCGATACGCTGATGCGCGGCAGCAGCGCCGGGGAAGATACATAGACCGTGACGTAGATGGTGCTCGTGAGCGCGTTGTAACGATAAATGACCTGGCTGCCGGTGCCTGCGCCGGCGATGCCCCACACCGTGTTGCCGTCGCCGGATGTCGCCAGCGCGGTTTCCAGAATCTGACTGGGAAACGTGGCTTGTTGCACGGGAAGAGTATTCGCGAGATTGGCGAACGTCTCGATCACCGCCGTCTGGCCGGATACCGGACTGAACGAGAGAATGCTGGTAGTCGTAACTATCAGAGCCAAGCCGTTGCCCAGAAACGCCACGCCCAGCGGCGGATCGCCGGTGTCGAAGGTTTGTACCGAGTTATCGGCCAGATGGATCAACGTGATCGCGTTGGTCCCTTGGGGCGTAGTGGCGCCGTTGGCGTAGTTGGCGATCAGTAGATACTGCGCGTCCTTCGAAATAGCAAGCGCGCCTGGATGCAGCGCCGCTACATTAATGGAGCTGTGAATTGTGCCATCCGTAGTGGACATCACATCGATCAAGCCGGCCCCGAGGTTGGCCACATAGAGCAGGCCGCGCGTCTCGTCGAGCGCTATATCGGAAGCCGATCCGCCGATCGCCGTCACGCTCCCAAACACTTGGGCGGAGGCAGGCGCGGGCGAGCCCAATCCGGAAGCCAACGCGAATACAAGGGATGTTAGAAAATAGTTGTAGCGCATAATTGCCGTCTTCGAATACACCCAATTACACGGCATTGCCCGGCCCCCAATCAATGATAGATATAGGTATTACTATCCGAATTACCAAAGTTAGTCGTGTAATGCGAGCGGATTATGCGTATACTGCGCTTTGTTGGTCAAAATGCAAAAGTACTCTCGATTCGCGCGTTTCGCCCTGGCGGCGGCATTTGTCTCCGTGGCCTCGGCGCAGAGCTCCATAACATTGATCGGCACAAACCCTAACGGCGCCATTTATAACGTGGATGGGCAGAACTATTCGCAGCCCACCAGCGCATTGTGGCCGGCCGGAAGCAAGCACGTGCTTTCTGTGAGCAATACCGCCCAGAGTAGTATGATCGGCGAGCAGCTGGTCTTTTCGAATTGGGTATGGGCTGGGGGCTCATTTGCCGGCAACTCCATCACGGTTACGTCCGACCCCGCGATCACCGCGTATACCGCGATGTTCAACGCGCTCTATGCGCTGAGCGTGAATTTCTATCCGTGCGATGGAACGGGCGACCCCGGCCCCGGTACGGTGTATGTGAACGGCGCGGCCACGAATTGCAATGAGCAGATCTATGTGGGCGCCGGTTCAGCGGTTACAGTTCAGGCGATTCCGAACAATGGCTATGTCTTCGTCGGCTGGTACACGGCCACCAACCAGACCATTATCGGGTTCCAGAGTACGGTTACAATGAACGCGCCCACTTCGGTTTATCCGCATTTCGCCCCTGCGCGCAATATCAACTTCGTAACTTCTCCCGCGGGGCTGCAGATTCTGGCGGACTATTCGACTATCACTGCGCCCTATACGCTGCAGTGGGGATTCGATACCGTGCACACCGTAGGCGTCATTTCCCCGCAAGTGGATATCACCGGCAACCCTTGGGTCTTCTCTTCGTGGAGCGACGGCGGCGCGGCGACCCATGCCTACACGGTCGCCGAGATCACCACTCCAGCTCTATTGACGGCCGTTTACAGCCCTGGCGTGGGGGCTGTATTTCAGACTTCGCCGCCGGAATTGAATCTCACCGTGGATGGCGCCTCCAATGCGCCGCCCTACAATTTCATCTGGAGCGCCGGCGCCACGCACACGGTTTCAGCGCCCGCGCAGCAGACCGACTCCACCGGACACGTGTGGGGCTTCTCCGCCTGGTCGAACGGCGGCGCCGCCGCGCAATCGCTGACTGTACCCGCGTACTCCGTGGGCGGGGGCATCCGCATGGTAGCTACTTATACGCCCGTGGGCCACTTGATTGTCAACAGCACGCTTGCCGGCGTCTCCGTCACTGTGAACGGTTCCGCGTGCGCCACTCCGTGTAATGTCACGCAGCCGGTGGGCACGCAAATCGATGTCGCCGCGCCGGCCTCCGTTCCCCAGGGAACCGTCTCCCGGCAACAACTGAGCGGATGGACCGGCGGGTCAACGGGCGGTCCCACCGACCTCATAGTGACTCTCAGCGCCAACCCGATCACAGTTTACGCCAACTACTATTTGATGAATTATCTGGCGCTGAGTTCGAGCCCCGCCAACTCCGCCGCATGGACTGCCCAGCCCGCTTCGCCCGATGGATTCTACAGTTCCAATACCACGGTGAGCGTCAGCGCCGCCCCGCAGACCGGCTTCAAGTTTCAGGACATGACCGGCGATCTGACCGGTTCGAATTCCTCCGGCTCAGTGGTCATGAGCGCGCCGCGCGCGGTGCTGGCCATGATGACCAAGATTCCGTACGTTGCGCCCACAGGGATTGAAAATGGCGCCGGAACTACGCCCGTAAATGCCATTGCGCCAGGATCGGTCGCGTCGTTATTCGGCGGGAATCTGGCTGCAGGCACGGCGGTAGCGCCGGCAAGCCCGCTTCCGCAGACCTTGGGCGGAGTTTCGGTGATGCTGGGAGAGCGCTTATTGCCGCTGTTCTTCGTTTCGCCCTCGCAGATGAATTTCCAACTTCCCGCGGATGTGCAACCCGGCGCCGCAACCCTCACTGTGGTTTCCGCCGGGACCGCCAACGTGACCGCGACTTTCACGGTTGTCCAAGACGCCCCCGGACTGTTCCAGCAGATAGTGAACGGCCAATCCTTCGCGCTGGCCTTTCACGCCGATGGCACGCTGGTCACGCAAACCTCACTGGCCCAGATTGGCGAACTGCTCACCGTTTACGGTACGGGCTTTGGACCCACCAACCCTGCGCGGCCCGAAGGATTTGCAGTGCCCGCGGCGCCCGTCTATACCGCGACGGACCCGGTGAGCGTCTCAGCGGGCAGCGGCACGCTGGCGCCCTCGGCCACTTTCGCGCTGGCAGGCAGCATCGGCGTGGACGCGGTACAGTTCACGCTCACCGACCCATCGCTTTCCGGTACGAATGCAGGGCTGAGCATCACAATCAACGGCCAACAGAGCAATACCGTGCTCGTGCCAGTCCAGTAAACAATCGTTGTGGGACAGACGGTCGGTTTATGCCGTCTGTCTTTCGCGAGGCATGACAGCGCTTCCGCGGCCAGAGACTTCCTGTTGACTCGCAACAGGGAACCGTTGTAAACTCCTGTAGGCTACCAAAAGGTGCTCTCATGGCGAGTGACAAGACGGACGTTCTGCACGGCTCCCTGGCGCTGATGGTTCTCCGTACTTTGGATACGCTTGGCCCTCAACACGGCTGGGGAATCGCTCGCCGCATCGAACAGATCAGCGGCGACGTCCTGGAACTAAATCAGGGCACGCTCTACCCTGCGCTGCTGCGACTGGAACAGATGGGATGGATCTCCTCGAAGTGGGGAGCTTCCGACAATAACCGGCGCGCCAGGTTCTACACCATCACTCGGGCCGGCAAGAAGCAGCTTGCCGCCGAAAGCGAAAACTGGGAGCGCATCTCGGATATCATCGCCCGCTTCCTCAAGCCTTCCGGAGAAGCGTCATGATTCCATTGCGCGTGCTTCTGCAGCGTCTGCGCGGCCTCTTTCGCCAGGGGGCAATGGAACATGATCTGGATGGAGAGCTCCAGTTTCATCTCCAAATGGAAATCGGCGAAAACCTCCGTAAAGGCGTGACGCCTCAGCAGGCCCGTCTGGCGGCTCTGCGGCGCTTCGGCGGCATTGCCCGGACGAAAGAGACTTACCGGGAAACGCACGCGCTTCCCGCAATCGAAATCCTGTTTCAAGATCTCCGCTACGGCCTCCGCGTATTGCGAAGGAACCTCGGGTTCACCGCCGTCGCAGTCTTGTCGCTCGCTCTCGGCATCGGCGCCAATACGGCCATCTTCACGTTGATCAGAGCCCTCATCCTGAAACCGCTCCCGGTTGCGAATCCACAAGAGCTGGTCCAGATCCGCCAGGAAACCCCGCGCGGCCCCCTGAACAAGCGGACCTACGACACGTTCCAGTTCTTTCGCGAGCGGTCCGAGTTATTCTCGTCGGTATTCGCCCAAGAGAACACACGCTTCAACGTGGAGTTCGGCGAACAGCCCACCCCCATCGAGGGCGTCTACGTGTCCGACGAGTATTTTCCAACGCTCGGCGTTGCGCCCGTGCTGGGGCGCTCTCTAACCACCGCCGACGACCAGGAGTCCGGCGGCGCGGATGGCCCGGTTGCGGTAATCAGCTACGCCTTCCGGATCG
>JBEKNN010000470.1:0-5200 GCA_049522755.1 Bryobacteraceae bacterium
GGGAATAGGGTATTGGGGAGCAACGGAGAAAACTCGCTTAAGGGGATGTAAGCCCAAACCCCAGAGAATTCCGAAACCTTTGGACCATGCCTATTCGCCGTCGCCAGACGATCCTTCAGTGCCGCGTTTGGGGTGGCGGCCATCACCGTTCTGACGGCCTCGCCAATCGTTTGACGGAAGTGACGCCAATCAGGGAACGCATCTGAGTGATGTCATCAGGGGCAATCTGTTCCCAACTCGATGCTGTTTACTGAAGGTTAACTGACGGATAGGCGGTCAATCATCCAGAACCCTGTATCGTGACGGGTTGGTGATTTTTCGTCGACTGAGGACCGTGCGGCTGAGAATTCCGGGGGTTGCTCAAAGCCTCCCTTTGCGGGAAGCTCACGGTCAGCTAGTTTGGCGTGGGGCGGTCGATAGTGTCGACGACAAGAACCTCGATCGGATCCCTGGTGGGAACGACCCTTAGACCGAACTTCTCCTTGAGCGCACCCTGGATCGAGGAACCATCGGGCTCGCTAGTTGATCCGGCATCGCCGAGTGGCGCCCAGGTGAGATCGGTGATGTCGAAGTAGCCGGTGAAGCCCGTGTGGTCGACAATGGGACGATCCCCGATGTCACCGACGATGATACGGGTCAGCAACTGCATTTTGATGGCTCGTGCGTTAAGCACGCGGAGGCCGTTGCTGTTAATTGCGGTCGTCGACGAGCCAGGCGGTAGCGGATCGTCAGTTCGCGAACGCATCGGCGAGTCACCGGGTTTGGTCTCCGGTGGAGCGTGGACCTCGGTAATTTTGAGGCCGCCCTTGGCAGGCACAAGTTCGTAGACCGGCAGAACGCGAGTTTCAAAATGCGCCTTGAGGTGGAAGCGGTCTGCGAGGAGGCACTGCTGCATGATGCGGGTCTTGTCGATGCGTTCCTCGCGGGTCATTTTCTGGAGCGCCGACTCGAGTTCGTCCGGGACCTTGCCCTTGATATCGTAAGCGTCCTTGTTGAGCCAGTCCGGACCGCCCACAATCTGTGGAGGGTAGACGGCGCCGTAGGCGTTCATGATGTAGCGGCGGATGGTCAGCGGGCTAAGGGAGCCGCCAGGGGGCAGCCTGACCACGCTGCTTGCGACGTCGGGAGCGAGCGGCTTGACGGTGGCGACCTCGTAGGAAAGCAGTGGGCCCGACGCATGGAAGAGGAGCAGTTCAGGCTCGGGTTGAGCGGTTTGCGAGACGCTAACAAGGTTGCAGCCCGCCGTTGCACCTCCTGGACTGAGCGAATTTAGACCCTGCTCCGTAAAAGTATGGGAGTCTCGGCTGCCATTCCGGACTTCTGCATTCAATTCATCTGCAAGTACTTTCGCATTCGCGCCAAGATTTCGCTGTTTCTCGTCTTGCGGCGGAGATTCGAATGCTGCCAGTGCTTTTCCCCATTTCTTGGAATGATCCTTTGGACTGTGATTCTGAAGGGGGGCAACTCGATCCAGTTCTACGGTGGCATTCTTGCTCTCGTGTAATGAAGCTGTCGTGTTCGGCTTCGAAACACTCGCGGCTTGCGTCGCCGAAGATTGTGCCTGCGAATCTCCCGCTCCCGCGGAAAGAAACTTGGCGACATCCAAACGACTGTCCACCGCCGAATTCGGGTCCGTTGTCCGGTTGAGGCGCTGCATTACAGATTCGATTGGAGACATCCTTGCATTCGAACCTGGGAGTGGCAGGTAGGCAATCGGCTGGCTCAGCACAAAACCAAAGGCCGCTATTGCGGACAGCGACACAATGCCACCGACAAAGATCGATCCACGCCGAAGTGGTACCTCGCTTAGAACCTTGAAGGATGGAATGCCCTCGGCATTAGGCGAAAGCGATACAACTTCTGTCTCCGCATAGGAGTTCCGGTAGGCCTGCGGCAGACCGACTAAGACGTCTGTCGCGAGGTCCCGCCATAGACGGATTCTCTTGAAAAAGCCCGTCTCATCGCGGAAACGGTCCCGAATCAGTCTCAACGCCGCGTCTCCGTATTCCCTGCGAAAGCCTGAAGGATACAGACGAAGAAGGCCGGTGTACATCTTCTCAGACATAATCCCCCCTCAGGATTTTTCGGTCTCGCGCGACGCGTAAGACGTCGGCCATCTTCTCGGCCTCCGAACGCGCCAACTTGCGGCCAGCTACGGTCAACCGGTAGTAGCGGCGGCGCTCCTGACGTACTTCGCCGTCCTCAGGACGGTCAACCTCCTCGATCAGCTTCCCTTCAAGGAGCGCCTGAATCGAACCATACAAAGTTCCAGGACCAAGGCGAAGCCGCCCGCCGCTTTGCTCCTCGATCTGCCGCATGATTGCGTATCCGTGCAGATCACTGTCAGCGAGAGCAAGCATTATCTGGAACGCGGCGGAGGGTAGCGGATCAAGTTTTCGTTTTGGCATCGTAGCTCGATGATCGATGTATCGATAAACGACTGTAACTCTGTTCCACTCTGCGTGTCAACCCGTTACCAAGATGACCGGATTGCGCGACGTTCCTAGTGGCTTCTGAATGTGGTTCAACACTGTCGTTGATAACGGCCGAGGCACTCGTCCGCGACTTTTGCAGTTCAAAATCGCATCCCGGGTGTATCGTCGGCTACCCGTCAGTTACCCATGAGTAAACAGCATCGAGCTGGAGAAGGATTGCCCCCGGTGACATCAATGTTGGCGTTGGACCATGTCGGTAAGCGAAATCTAGCCCTGCTCGCGCCGAGTCGTGATGCCAACCTGGGCGCCCTGCACGGTGATTACGCGGTTCTTCATGCCAATCTATCCAATGGTGTCGGGAAACACTTGTTTTCCGACACGCGAGACACAGACCAGAGGCGGCAGTCAAAACCGGGCCAAACGTGCGGGAAACCGTGTCGGATTGCGGCAGTGACCGAAAACCGCGGCCCGACGTTTTCGGGCGGAATTTTCTGGGATATGCTCAGCAGAGCATATTCTGGGGTTTGGGCGTACACCCCCCTTAAGGTCATGTTTGCCCAACTCTCGAAACGGCTAATTCTACCTTTTCGAGGCGTTGGGCAAAAATAGCCATTGCTCCGGGAAGGCTTAACCCGGTTTTCCGTCCAATTGCTACTCAGACCCCGGTTTTAGTCAAGTGGGCTGGTGGGCTAGCGACAACTTGACCGAAATCGCGGAACGTGGCCTTCTGAAATCATGTCACTTCCTGATTCCCTCCCGTGGATGGAGAGCGTTGACGCGAAGATGGTCAGGGCGAAGGAACACCTCGACACCCTCCATGCTGAAGCTGGTATGTTCTTCGAAAGCACCAAGCGGAATTTCATTCCGAAGACGAACGGACATGAGGCGTGGATCACCCCCGGTAAGGATTCGTGTTGGATTGTCACTCCTACTGCAAGTTGCTGTAGCAGAAAAGGTTACCGTGATGCTTATTCTCGGCCGGCCTCGATTTTGATTCGATCTGAACGCTGGCGGTAACCGTTAGAGAGCCTCGAAGCCCGCCAGGATAAGGTTTGAACACCACGGATGACCCCAAAGATCCAAAGTCGTTTGTATTCTCGCGTGACGAAGGATGCCCTGCACTGTTTTTGGATTCTCTTTGCGTTTGTTGACCAGCCAGTTGCTTAGGCTGTGGCGGAGGTTATGGAACCCGAAGCGCACCCGTTTGGGATTCGAACCCCTACAGCCAATGCTGCCGGCCGCAGGTAGTCCGCCACGAAAATTGAGGTCGAGATCGGGACCTTGCCCAAACTCTTCATCGACGGAAAGACGAAGTCGTCCTGCCTCGGGTAGGGGGTCTGCTGATGCCAATCCTCCAGGCTTACGCGAAGAACCGGGTGTAGGGGTACATAAGCATCCGAAGCTTGAGTCTTGGGATCCCCGTCTCTGCCCTTCGCCCAACGTTTTGAAATTCGAATCCTCCCCTCCTCCCAAATGATGTCTGCCCGAAATACAGCACTTAATACGTTCTTAGATGATCGCTAACAATTGTGCATGCTGAGCTTGCAGCGCCTCGGCCTGACCGCGCAACTGCGCCGTCTCTTCCCGAGCCGTTGCCGCTGCACCCCGTGCGGCGGCAAGATCCGCCTCCACCCGCTTCAATCGTTCCACCTGCTCGAGCTGCACCCCGGCTTGCGCCTCCGCCCGGGCCTTGACCGTCATAAGTTCCGTACTCACCGCATTCGACTGCTCGCGCTTCACCCCATGTTGACGCCGCTCCGCCTCGATCTCGGCCGTCAACCGCTGCTCTGAAGCCTGCGCCGCCATCAGTGCGGTCTTCAGGTCCTCGGCCCGCTTCTCGATCTCTTGCGCGCGAGCACTCGCCGTATGCGCCTGGTCCGTCAGCGCCGCCACCTGCTGCGCACTCTCCATCCGCGACCGCTCGGCCGCCGCCGCCACGGTCGAGGCCTCTTTCTCCACCTCCGCCAACTTCAAGCGCAACGCCTCGAGCTCCGCGCCCTGGGTTTCGAACGCCGACGACAATTCGACGCGCAGCTTCTCCGCTTCGGCCCGTTCCGCATCCCAGGCGGTCTGCGCCACGTGCAAGGCTTCGTTGGCGAGCTCTTGCGCCTCGTTCCACAGCGCACTCAACGCCGATTGACTCGCCTGCTGCACCCGATCGGGCACCGACACCACCGCAGCCGAGGCGGAGACGATCTGTAACCGGCGCCATTCCTTCATGACCGCCGAGGCATCGTTCATATTGGTCTTCGACAGCCGACGGACGGCATCGACCGTCGGTAGCTCCAACCGTCCAGCAGCCTCGAACAGCTGCTGCGCAGCGTTCAGAATTCGCTCTCGAATCTCAGGATTGATGTCGGGGTCTGAGTAGCAATTGGACGGAAAACCGGGGTAAGGAGCGGTGTTACTGTTTCTTTCCGCGCGGATTTCGAGTTTTTGCACCCTCAACGACCTTCAAGCCGTCCTTACGCGGCGTGCCATCCGGCGCGACGTGCCGGTAGAGCGTCTGCCGGGTAATGCCGAGCTCGGCGCACAAGTCAGCCACCTTCGTTTCCTTTTGCCCCATGGCAGCCATGGCCAAGCGCCGATGATCCAGACTAAATCTGCGGTTTGGATGGTCCGTTCGCCCCAACGGCCTGGGAATAGGGTATTGGGGAGCAACGGAGAAAACTCGCTTAAGGGGATGTAAGCCCAAACCCCAGAGAATTCCGAAACCTTTGGACCATGCCTATTCGCCGTCGCCAGACGATCCTTCAGTGCCGCGT
>JBEKNN010000471.1:0-5194 GCA_049522755.1 Bryobacteraceae bacterium
CCAACCCGACCACGCCGGATGGACGGGAGAAGTTCGCAACGTATATGCGGGATGGGTTTGGACAAGATTACGCGGAGCAGCGATATTACAACGCCAATATGGGAGCATTTTGGAGCCCCGACCCAGGCGGGATCGCAACAGCGAATTCGGGCAATCCTAACAGTTGGAATCGATACACGTACGTAGGCGGAGACCCTGTAAACAAGACAGACCCTCGCGGGTTTTGCTCACCGGAAGACGACCCCCCGTGCTTCGGAACAACCGTGACAGCGGAAGCTCCACCTGATCCCCTCTCGGCGGGCAGCGGCGCGCCCGGGACGCAGGCACCTGAGAGCGGCCTTCCAGGGGACCCCGGCGGCGGCGGTGGTGGCGGCTCCTCCAATCCATGTGCTTTCGGCAGCCTGACCGGCGCACAGCAGTCCCTGCTGGGCGGACCGAGCGGCTCGGCGGCTTGGTCTTCGCTGGGAGCGGCTGCCCAACAGCTCTTTGTCGACGTAACCGACGATGCTGCGAGCGTTGGTTTAAACCTTAATGGTCTGACAGCTACAATTCAGATGGCGGGGCTCAATGGCGCCGGGCCTGGCACAGATTCAGAGGTGGTGCTCACCGGAGATCTCACCGGCCTTATCCAGAGCCTCGGAAACAACTTTACGAGCAATGCCCAATCAGGGCTGGTCGGGCGTCCTCACAAATTGCCCGGCGGAAGCGGGAGATTCACAGGCAACTATCGGCAGAACACGCCTTTTTGGGGACTGCAAGTCAACACCGGTACACTAAACGGTACTGGGATCGCGGAGATTGACATAGACCAATTCAATCCGAACGGCGGCCTTCTACCTCTGATCGGGCATGGAGTGCAGGTCGGAGTGCACAAGATAACGAGTCGCGACACGAACCCCTTCTCCGTTGCGAACGCGTTGGGCTTGGGGAGTCCATGCACTGGCGGAAATTAACACCGCGCCGGGCCTTCCTGAAAGCAATTACGGGGGCGGCGCTGCCAATCGGCACGATAGCAGGCCGCCCGCAGTCGACTTCAGTGCCGTCGGCGGACGATCTTGCCGTAAAGCTGATAAGCTCGTTTCCGCACGCCATGCTCACCGACGTCTCCCCGGACGCAAAGCGCATCTGCCTCTACCTCGACCGCAACCCGATTCGAACGTTTACCTACACCGGGGAGTGGACTGAGCGGACGTCCCCTAAATCAGGCAAGGATGGCCTGACGTTCATAGAAACAGGGTCCTGGAAGTCGATCGGCGGGCTGGCGCTCCGTGAGCGGCCCCTGATCGGGAGCTTCTTTGCGGATGGTGAAGCTCTCTATGTGGAAACACAGCCGATCACGGGGAACGACGGGAAATTTACAGCGCAACGGGCACTTATCGATATACGAACTCAGAAGGTCGACGAGATCACCGTGCGCTTGAACGCCCGCGGTGCGAGTTTTCACTATGCCGCAGTTGAGGATAGAAATCTACTGGGTTCCGCGTACAACACCGCAGCCGCTTTAACCGAGGCATTCGTCAAGGTTGAAGCGGGATCTTACCGGGAAATAAAGCGGGTCCCGCTGGTTCCAGCGCTGGCCGCGGGGCTCGACCATCGCGAGGTAGGGCCGACGGTCTCCGGCGATCGACGGGCCTTTGTGTTTTTCTACGACAGCGAACTCACTTATCGGCAAACCAGCGACCTGGGAACCGTCTGGAGCCGGCAAATCGAGCCGGGCCTTAGGGCGTGGAAACTTGCAATGTCCCACGACGGCACGCTTGTCGCCGCGTCCATCGCCGAGCGGCAGCTTATCCGTCCAGATCCACAGAAGTGCTTCGTACAGATTTATGACGGTTTGAACGGGTCGTCGGTCGCAAGGCTCGTGCTTGGCCCAATTACCAGCGTCGCGCTCTCGCCCGACCGGCGGCTTTTAGCGGTCACAAAAAGCTCCCCTAGCGTCAATAAGCCGTCGGAGGTAGAACTGTCGGTCCTGGTGTTCGAGATTGGCTCGGGCAGGAAGGTCGCAACATTAATGCACGACCGAATCGCCGGTTCGCATCTGGCGATCCGCGCGCTCCTAGAGACCACGTTCACCTCCGATGGAAAATACTTGATCAGCTCGGGGTTTCAATCTAAGGTGTGGAGCATTGCTGGCCTGTAGTCGTCCGCACTACGCTGCTCAGTAACGCGGATCTCCGAACCGGCACCAACACCGCTCACCTACCTAGCCTAGGCACTCCCAACCAATGAAACCTTCTCAGTCACAGATCAGTCAAACTTCTTTCGCCTATAGATACTCCGACTTACGCTCAGCCCGCCCAGATTCTCCGATAACACTGGTGTACCTTAGTTACCAGCAACCATGTCGTCGCTCAGAAGCCTCCTATCCTCGCCGGACCTCACTTCCCGTTTCCACACCTCGCAGCCACACTTTCCAAAGCTCCGCGCCGATCAGCCGGACGCCGTCGCCCCACCCGCACGCCCTCACTCGGCACTCTCCCCTCGCCGGCTCGTCTCGTTTTCCGCCGCCAGGGACGCCCGTTTCACACCGCCGCTATCCTCGATATTCCAAACGAACCCAGTCCCATTTCCGGACACTCCGCCCCAGCCTTGGCGCCGCAGCTATCCCGCCGCCAGGCACGCTTTCCTGCTCCGAATCCCCGTATCGCCGTTCAACCGCGTTCATCGCCGCCCAATATCTATTTGCCATCCTAACCCGCTACCCCTCAACACCATCTATAACCCGATGTCTACCCCAGCCGCCGAATCCATCAACCTGCCCACCACCCCCGCCACGCCAGCCAACCCGAGATACCCAAACGAACCCAGTCCCACTTCCGGACATTCCGCTATCCCCGCCACCCGCCAAATCTTGGCCCCACTCCTCGGGCCGCTCGCCGCCCGGCCCGCCAAAGCGCGAGACGGTGCGCACTTGCTAGCCCGCCCCACAGCGCCACATCCCAGCGCCCCTTTGCTTCCAGCCGCGATTCTGGTAAGTTTCTGTAGTGCTCTCTTTAGTGCTCCTCGTATGACACACAAAATCTCCCTCATCATCAACGGCCAGCCCTACTCCGCCGAAGTCGAGCCCCGGCTGCTGCTCATCCACCGTGCTTCGGAACGACCGTGACAGCGGAAGCTCCGCCTGATCCCCTCTCGGCGGGCAGCGGCGCGTCCGGGACGCAGGCACCTGAGAGCGGGCCCTCAGGGGACCCCGGCATTGGTGGCGGAGGGGCGGGCGGAATTGCTATTCCGAATAGTGCCCCTCCATGCGCTCAAAACCAGGCATTAGCGGGACAGGCGCTTAACAACATTGTCGGGGCCGTTGGCCAGGTGCTTTCGAGTTCCGGGCTTTTTTCGCAGGGGACCATCAATTCGATCGAAGGCGACCTGACAGCGAACGAAACCGCCGCGGGCGATGTGGGCTTCGTCGCCGGGCACTTCAACCTCGTCTTAACCGGAGTGCAGATCGGCGCCCTCGGCGCCGCTGTGGCTGGAGATCTCACGGGCTTGTTCGTCGGCGGTACCGACGGATCGGCGTCCGGTGTCTTCGGCCTATTCTCAAACGGCCCTCGTCACGACCAGTCAAACGGCTCGTCGCTGCACAGCCAGAGCGCCGGGGGCGGCATTGATTTTCATCTCGACCTGGGAAACCCTTACCCCGACGTCGCTGGGATCGTTAGCCACTTAGGCCGTGACTGGATACCCCCGCGCCTACCTTTTGGGCGCAAGCCCTGCCTGGACGCGCCGTTTACGTCCGGCGGGAGCCATTAGATGCGGCCGCTCCGATTGAGGCGATCTACAACGACGAAGGTATTCAGAATCACGTCAGTAGTCATCATTGCCGCCGCACTTCACGCCGCGGCCCCGAAGCCGAAGCTCGTACGGGAAATCAACGTTAATGCCCTCATCCATGAGTCCGAAGGGTTGATGCCCTCCACGCACTCGGTGCAGGCGCTGGCGTTCTCGCCCGATAACAAATGGATTGCAGTTGCGGTAGGTCGTCACTATAAGCCTGGGACGTCCGACCCAAGAGAGTTTGCCAGCCACGTGATTGTCGTTCCTACGGAGGGCGACGCGGCCCACCCCCTCCAAATCGATCCGGGTGTATGGGTGACTCAAAACGCGCTGATCTGGGCGCCGGATTCCAGCGCTGTGCTCATAAGTGCCGACGCCGCGCCTAAATGGTATGCAATTCCGGGCGGTGAACTTTGGAAGCATGGGAAGCCGGATTCCAGGCTGAACATGGTCTTGGGCTTCGTCGATGCGCGCCTCGGAATGGCCTATGCGAGTCAGGAGGAGCGCTCTCGAGCTGAGCGGGAGGGCGCGCCCCGAGTCCTCTATATCTTTGACCTTACGGGACGCATCGTCGACGAGTGGCGGGTGCCTTCCCGTTGGTGGTTCGCGGCGGTGAACCCCGATCGACACTTGGTTGCAGTTTCGGAGGATTCCAGACTGGCGAGCGCACCCTTCCCGATTTTCGCCTATCCCAGCAAGGCGGAGATACAGGGCTGGTCGGTGGATAAGACATTCGGGTGGCCGAATTTTGCTGAGGCCGGCAAGACCGTCTGCGGATTTGGAGGCTACGGGCGCGCAGTCCCATATGCTACATGCTGGGATGTCGACACCGGGAAAAAGATCGCGGGGTTCAGGGGATTTCGTGGCGGGGACCCGGTGTCGGTGAGCAGCCAGGCTTCGCGCATTGTTCTCACTCACATTCGAAACTATCGGGGAATCACAGAGGAATTCGACATGCACTCTTACCACGACCGGGTCGTTTGGGACTTCCGCACTGATAAAGTGATCGCCGAATGGGTGCCAATCACGCAGGCCACGGAGACAGGGATGAGACCGCCGGAGGACAAGCGCACTGAGTTTGGGCCCTCTGTCATCTCACCGTCAGGGCGATATATTGCCGAAGGCAGTAATGGCATTATCCGCATCTACGAGTTGCCGTGACGTTAACCGCTCGTAGTCGCCAGAGTTCGGGCTTCGCCGCTTGCGTTTTCCGCGTATGCGCCGGGCGCAAAGGGCGCGCCACGGGTCTATTGGACGACTAACACTTACGACAGCTCGCGGCGCACGCTCACCCAGACCAAGCCGGACGGCAGCGTCACCACCACAACCTACTCCGGCAACGCGGTTACGGTGACCGACCCGGCTGGCAAATGGAAGACATACTACTCGGACATGGCCGGCGGTTTGACTACCGTGGTGG
>JBEKNN010000472.1:0-5159 GCA_049522755.1 Bryobacteraceae bacterium
CAAGATCCAATGGGTGAAGTACACGGCCCGCGGCTTCCGCAACAAGCGGAACTTCATCCACGCGATCTACTTCCACTGCGGCGGCCTGGATCTCGCCCCGGCAGCCACTAAATAGCCGGAAGCGCCAGTGTTTGTGATGTTGTAGATGTCCAACCCGCTGCCTCCCAAGCTAAAGTCGCTCAGGCGCCGAGTTTTCAACTGATTGGTCACGTCCAGGAACTCGATGCCCTCATCGCGCCGCGTCAGTGGATCGTTGCTGTCGATGGCCAGGCCGCTGGGCACGAAACCGTCCTTCGCTCCCAGGGCGGCGAGGTCCGGGCGGTACTTCGAGTAGGTGAGGTCGTGTACGTTCGGCTGGAACGTATCGGTGGAGGAATTGGGATTGTACGTCACCAACGCAGGGTCGTATAGAGCGTTTTCCAGGAAGTCGGTGAGATCGTCGACTTGCTGTTCGGAAAGACCCAGACCGTTCGGGTATCCAGTCCCGCGAGGGTTCGTGAAGCGGGGCGTCAGCGTAGCCGCCGCTCCGGCGGTGGGGTCCTGGGGAATACCGGCGTTGAAGTACTCCACTACATCGCGTACGCTGGTGAAGGATGCGTTGTGGAAGAAGTTCCGCCCGTCGATCAGTTGACGCAAGGTCAAGGCGCGGAACTCGAACGCGTCAGCCGGGTCATGGGTGATTTCCTGCCGCCCATTGTCCTCGGCGTGGTAGGGGTAGCCATCCGCACCCAGCTTGGTGGGGTCGATATGGCCTCTCGCCAGCGCGTTGAGCGCTTGGATCGGATGGTCGCCGATTCCGACGTTGAAGAAATTCTCCTCGACGAATGTGCCGATCCCGGCGACGTCCGGATCGTTATACTGCTTATTCAGCATCGGACCGCTGTGACAGGTGAAACAACCCGCTCCGCCGGCTCCGCCGGTCGCCGGTGTGAAGAAGAGTTGAGCTCCGCTCACTTGAGCGGGCGTCAGGGCATTGTTATCCCCGGCCAGGAACTGGTCGAATGGCGTGTTACGGGTGACCACAGTGCGGAGGAAGGTTGCCGTCGCCCGGAACACGGTCTGGTCGTTCACGAGTATCGTAAGGTCATTTGCGGCGTCTGCCTGTGCGGCTTCCTGCGGGAAGGCATCCCGGAACAGCTGCACGAAAGCCGGGATCTTCAGGAGGGCTGCCGACTGAAAGTTAAGCATGCGGTGGGCGTCGAGGAGCAGCAGCGTGAGGTTCTCCCCAGCCGGGTCGTTGAACGGGTTGAGCGAACCCACCGTGGTCTGCGGCTCCCCTGCGAAGCCGCCAAAGAGGAGGCGGTTGTTGAAGGCGAAACCGACCATGCCCATGGACAAGCGAGCCACGCTGTCGAGTTGGTCAAGGCGGCCCGTCGCTATCAGGGTCTCGTTTGTCAGACTGGCTTGGTCCGCAGGCGAAAGGTGGTAGTAGTAGGCCGGCGTGGTGACCACCAGGCCGGTGTTGAAGGAGGGGTACGGGTTGGGGAGGCCGTCGTTGTTGTTCCAAATGTCGGTCAGGGTCGGGAGCGCATCGACCAGCACGTCGCCCGGGAAGAGGGGTTTGGTGCGCAGGACGGCGAGGTCCTCCTGGGGCCGGCGGCGCGGAAAGAAGTTGCCTTGCGCGTCAAAGTAGCCGCGACCCTCGCCGCCTACGTTGAAGTTGATCTGCTGACCCGCCTTTCCCGCCGCCTCGCCGATGTGGCAACTGCCGCACGATCCGGTCTGCTTCGTCGCGGTGACGATATTCTGGATAACGCTGCTGGAATAATTCCCCGTGTCGGGGAAGATGCCCGCAATCGTGGGATTGGTGGCGTTGAACGTTCCGCCGAAGGAGGTTCCCGTGGGCAGGTCCTTAGGCTGGCCCGTGTTGATGTCGACGCGCGCGGTGCGGATCGGGTCATGGAACAGCAGCTTTCCGAGGTAGCGCTTCGCCTCGGTGGTCTCGTAGCGATAGGCTGTGTTCCCGCTCCCAGCCACGGGCGGGGGCACCGGAATAGCGGCATTCGTCGCCGGAACCTGCAAATTGGCGATTCCTCCAACCTGCTTGCCGATGAACTGGCGCAATTGCACGGGGCTGTTGCCCTGAGCGGCGGCGATTCCGCCACCCAACAGGAAAACGGCTAGTGCGGCGGACGCCTTCCCTAGAAACGTCCGCAGATTAGCCGGCTTCAACCTAGCCGTGTCACCTTGTTGGTAAGCCGACTGGGCGGGTTGATAAACCGACGGTACGGCTCGCCCTCTTTCATTATTCATGTTGTACTCTTTCAGTTCGTTCTTGATAATGCACTTGGAACCGGGCTTTACTGCACGCCTAAGTTGCCGATTGGATCGTGCCTCGCTCTCAAACGTTTCCAGAAGCACGATTGCCCCTTGAGTAACACTACTCTGGTGTAAATCGCGGGTCTGTCCGCTACCGCACCCAGTCAGGTGGCTCTTAGAGAAGGTTAGACTCAGGTATGTTCCTCCCCTGCTCACAGTCGAGGCCGAATCGTTCTGACGCCAGAACCATCGCTACTGGGCACAGTTTAGGCCCCTGCTCTGCAATGAGGAGCCTCTCATTTTGCAGGAAGCAGCCGGTCGTATTCCTCTTTAACGACCGCATAGCATTCGCAAACGCATCGTTCGAGTGGGTTGCGATCAAGAACTGTGATTCGGCCACGTCGGTAGCGGATCAAACCAGCCCGTTGCAATCGTAGGGCTGCTTCGGTAACGCCTACGCGGCGCACGCCGAGCAGATTGGCAATTTGCTCCTGCGTTGCGACGAGCTGATTAGAATTGAGGCGATCCAGTCTTAACAGTAACCACCGGCATAGCTGCTGATCGAGCGAGTGATGGCGATAGCACGCCGCCATCTGGGCCATCTGGGTGATGAGGGCCCGGATATACCGCAGCAGAAAGTGCCGCACCGAAGAGGACTGATTGAACTCGTGCATTACCAGGTCGGCCTTCACTCGAAAACCTTGGCCGGCGCTTTGCACTTCCGCGCGGCTTGGCGTCGAAAGTCCTCCCATGAGCAGTGAAATGCCTACAACGCCCTCGTTCCCGACCATGGCAATCTCAGTCGAGTCTCCATCTTTCAGAATGCAAAGCAACGAAATGATCGAAGTCGTCGGGAAGTACAAGTGGGTCAGGTTGCTAGAGGATTCGTGGAGAACTTTTCCGGGCGGCAGGTCCACGGGTTCGAGAAATGGTAGCCAACGTGCCAACTCGGCATCGGAAAGTGCAGCAAATAGGCGGTTTTTCGCGTCAGCAGTTAGGATCATGCCCCACGCCCAACCGGGTTCTGGTGGTTGGTGGCATAAGCCAGCGGTGTAGCGGCCACCAAACGATATTTCGTTGCCATGCACGAAGATGTTACGGACGTTTGTAATCCATGATGAGGCCGGTGTTCGCATGGTGCTTTCTGAGTCCTGATGATTCTTCCGTGTCACGAGGCAACCGCGACTCTTGTTCCTCTGGGCTAACGCCAACGCAGGTGATGCATTCTACCGAGAGCGAACGTTTCGCCACCAGACGGCGACAACCTGGAAGATCCCTACGCGGAAGTGGCCGATGTCGCCCGCGATTCTCCGCTTCGCGCTGTCGGTCAACTCCCCTCCCCGCTCCCGCCCGCCCGGTTCGGAACTATTTCCGTCCCCGGCATGATTGCCGATGCCGGCGAAAAGGCGGCGGAGCAGTTTCTGGAATATTTCGCAGCCGCGGCATCGAGCCGTACGCGCCCGAGATGGACAACTCCCTGTAATGGATCAGATTGGAATTGACGAATGCGCACGGGGCGGTCATTGGCCGCCCGCCGAAGAAACTGACGCGCCCACGTATGGTGGCCAGCGTGATAGCTTGCTCCTGGGCCTTCGCCGAAGAAGCCGCTGCAATCACTACCGAAGCTCCCTCGTTCCGGTCTCCTGCAGCACACGCGCCAGCACGTCCTCGCGCGCGCCGTCGATTACGGCCTCAACCGCGAACGCCTTAGCCATTTCCAGCCGATGCTCTTGCACGTGTAGCATAATCATCCTGGCGGTGCCGCGCACCTTGGCAAGATCGGCGTGCAGGCAGCCGATGGGGCGGCTCCGAGAATGAGGATGGTGTCGTCCAGCCCGACCGCCGATAGTTCCTGCCGTTGATGACGCATTCCAGGCGCTCGGCCAATGCGGCTTCCTCCAGGCTGAGGTTCTGCGGCGGATTGGCGATGTAGCTTGATTTCCGGACCCACTACTTTCTGACCATAACTTTACCCAGTGACAAAACGAATGTTCTCATTGGGAGGGCGAATTTATGGCTGGGACGGAGTTGAGGGTCATGTATCAAATGATACCTGTGCTAGGGATCCAAACTGGGCAAGCGCTTGCGGAATTTGAAGCTGAGGCGATGCCGCATCTGAATGATCTCTTTCGAACGGCCGCCCGGCTTCTGCTGGACCATGGCGAGGCACACGATGCAGTGCAAGAAGCCTACCTTCTGGCTTGGAAGACGTTTGATCGGTACCAACGAGGGACTAACTGCCGGGCGTGGCTGTTTAGAATCCTGCTTAACGTGGTCCGCCACGAGCGGAGAAAACGACTGAAGTGGCTTACCTGTGCGAACGAAGCTTCCTCGGAATTGGTCGCACCCGAGCCTGTGCCCGACAATCTTACGGACGCTGAAATCCTGGCTGCGCTGGATCGACTGCCGGTCCACTTTCGCGCAGTTCTACTATTGGTGGATGTGGAAGATTTCTCCTACAAAGAAGTAAGCGCAGTACTCGACGTTCCCCTAGGAACGGTGATGTCCCGCCTGAGCCGCGCGCGGTCAGTGTTGCGTGGTGAATTGGCGCGGGTTGCGCAGACTTACAGACGTTCGAGGGGTGAACCTGAGTGATCGTCCGTGAGGTTCGACGTAAAGTCATTCCTGGGCGTTGGCCAGCACGAACACGGTTGCCTCGATTGAACGAGGCTGGGGCGCGCTTGGCAGCGATGATGATGTTCGAGAATCGCTCCTCCTTCCCACAGATTCTGAAAAGGCGTAGCTTTCCGCGGTGCTGGCAATGCAATATCCATGTTTCGTAACGGCAAGTTGCGAGAGCCTCTGAGTTTGTCAACTCGATTTGGCCCACTTCGATGCTCTCATTTGGCCCCCCTAAAAGACCAAAATCCCTGCCGACTGCTTTTCTGTTCTCGGTGGCC
>JBEKNN010000473.1:0-5151 GCA_049522755.1 Bryobacteraceae bacterium
GCAAGTGGCCTTGAGTCTGGCCCTGCTGGTGGCTGCCGGCATGTTCCTGCAGGTCTACTGGCGCTTGTTCCACGCCAACCCCGGCTACGATACCCGCCACGTTCTGGTGGTGCCGCTGCGCTTCCCGGCCGGCTCCAATCGAGGCGCGTCGAGCCGTCTGGCGCAGGACGCGCTGGCGCGCCTCGCGGCCCTTCCCGGCGTCTCGCCGGTCGCCCGTTCGAATGCCGTGCCGTTCGCCCCAGGCGGCGCTACGTCGGCCAGATTCGCCGATTGCGGCATCGAAACAGCCCGTACCCTCAACTTCCAGTCAGGCGCTCCGGACGTGCTCCGCACGCTCGGCATCAAACTGCTGCGCGGCCGCGATTTCCGCGAGTCCGACGCGCCTGCCAGTGGCGCCTCCGCCCGCGCCATCGTGTCGGCACGTATGGCGCGCGAAATGTCGCCGGGCCGCGATCCCGTGGGCCGCGTTCTGCAATCGCTGCATGGTCCGCAATATGAAATCATCGGCATCGCCACAGACGTGAATACCGCGACCGACAACCCCATCGTCTACACTTTTGAAGGCTGGGACCCCCGCCAGACGTTCCTGATGGCGCACTTCCAGGGGGACGCGCACGCCGCCGAAGACTCCGTGCGCTCCGCCGTCCGGGACCTGCGGCCCGATCTGTTGGTGATGCCGCGCACCTTGCAGTCGTACATGGATGAAGTCAGCGAGGATGCCTGGCGCGTCATCATCCTGATCCTGATGCTGGGACTCGTCGCCATGACTCTCTCGGTCGCCGGAATTTACGGCGTGGTGTCGTTTACAGTCACACAGAAGACTCGCGAACTCGGCATCCGCATCGCCTTGGGCGCGCAGAAGGCCGACATCTTCCGCGAGGTGCTGGTCTCCGGCGCCCGTCCCGTGCTGCTCGGGTTATTCGTAGGCTTGTGGATGGCGCTGGCGGCCGACTCTGCCATTCGCACCATCTTCCAGAACTCGCCCTTCGAATTGGACACGGCCAATCCCGCCGTCTATCTCGGCTCGGCGGCAGCGCTCGCTGCGGCAGCGCTCGCCGCTATGTTCTTCCCTGCCCGCCGCGGCGCGCGCGGCGACCCCATGAAGGCGCTGCACTACGAGTAGTATTGTGGCAGCCCATTCCGTCCGAATCACGGGGTATCCGGAAACTATCCACTTGGTCAGGAAACGCCCACACCCCTGGCCGCTGGTGACCCTGAACTGCCGATGATTGAACAGGTTATACCGGTCGGGCCAGATTAGTACCGGGAAACGCGCTTGCGTCCGCCGATCAACTTTGACGTATAGCCGAGTCCCGGAAGTGCTGACTACAGGTGCTTGTGTCTCATCGAGTACTGACCATAAGCGCGCCTGCCGTCGTTTTTAGTCCCGCAGTCTGGTGTTCCTTTCCAGTAAGGCTGCCGCCCATTCTGGAATCTTGTCGGTGAGACTAAGTACTCGCCCGCCGCGCATCTCGAAAACCGGTCGCGGCTCAGCGCCAGAGTTATCGAAGACGAGCCCCTGATGCACTAACTGCAAGACATGGCGAGCGTTAGTAAGACTGCGCGTGTATCTGCGGCGTACATCCGCGTCGGGGACGTCGTGCCCACCCTGAGCGACGCGCTCGCGCACTCGTTGGATGCTCCGTTCGGGGTTGTCCAGACATATGTAGAAGAGCCGGGTGAAGAACAATCGTTCGAGCGCTGCTCCGATCGCGGAGTTTGTCCATCCTCCTGCGAGGGTGGTTTCGATGGCAAAGCTCTCCGCGTTTCGAATGTACTCCGCGGTCCGGCGAAGCACCTCTCTTCCCGCCGAGAGTCCTGCCTGTTGCGGCGTTACCGGATTAATGCGCCTCGCAATTGCATCCGGTTCCAGCAGATTCCCTCGACCCTCGAATTCGACCCGCCTGATCAGACTGCTCTTGCCGGAACCGTTCGGCCCGGCAAAAATCGTTAGGACGGGCACGCCTCAGGCTGCCGTGCCTTCCAGTTCCCGGATTACGCGGTAATTGGTTTCGCGAGGAGCGCCGGCGATAAAGCACACCTCGAATTTGCGGCCATCCGGTTGCTCCATGATATCCAGATTCCTCTTCCAATCCCGATAGAAAACAGGAACGCCGGCCGCAAGCGTTTCCAGACGGGCGCGAGCACCGGCCGAAACAATCGCAGCCGTAAACTCCTGCGAAAAGAAACCGCTGTTCTCCATGATTGAATTGTAGACCAAGCCGACGATGATGTGCCGCCCTCAGAAGTCGGTCTGCGCGCCGCGACCTTGGCTGTGCAGTTTCGCCTTCCCGGAACGGGATTCCAGCTCGCCTTGTCCGGCAAAGTCTATGGGTCGCCAAATAGCGGACTTCTGGAGTGGGGACCTGCCAGTGGCGCGGTTCCCTTTCGACGCGCTTTTCAGGCGCTAGCACGCTGGTCCGCCCGCTTAAAATGAAGAAGGCTTCGAGTCGAACGGCTCTCAGCCGGAGCCTGGCAAATCGAATAGGAGCGCGTGGGAAATGAAGACGTACACCGCGGTGGTTGAGCAATGCCCTGACACCGGTCTCTATGTGGGCTATGTCCCGGGCTTCCCCGGGGCGCACAGTCAGGCCCAAACGTTGGATGAGTTGAACCGGAATCTCCAGGAGGTCATCGAGATGCTCGTGGAGGATGGCAACCCGAAACTAGAGGCGGAGTTTGTCGGCACGCAAACTGTTACGGTTCGCTGAACATGGGTAAGACCCCGGTTCTTTGAACGGCGCGAGGCCGTCTCGATTCTTCACGCCTTGGGCTTCGCGGAAATTCGGCAAAGGGGATCGCACAAACAGCTCCGACACCCGGATGGCCGCGGCACAACGGTTCCAGTGCATCCGGGACCAGATGTTTCACCCATCCTGCTGCGCCAGATCGCAAAGGACATAGGCTTGACTGTCGAGGAGTTGTTGAAACACTTGTAGGCCGGCAGCAAGCGATTAAAAAGCGGCTTCGAGATGGGCATCTGCCGGGACTCATCGCCTTTCTTGAGTGACTATCTCCACTAAAGCGAGGATTCTGCTGCTGCTCTTGATCTTGCCCGCCAACCGGCACGCCGCCGCTACTTTGCGTTCTTAAGTTCCACTACCATCACTTCAATCGGCTTGCTGCCCTGGTTGGAATCGGCATGACGCTTTTTGCCTTCCTCCAACGGCAGCCAGTATGCTTTCCCGGTGTCCCATTGGTGGACCTCGGAAGTACCATCCTCATTGACAACCTTCATGCTTCCGCCCGACAACGCGACGATCACTCGCGGGTGGTCATGTGTGTGCATCGCGAGGGGAGCGTTCGGCATCACCGTCGTTTTCCAGACTCTTACTTCCTCGTTTTCAAACTGGGGAATCCGCTGCGCCTGGCCCGCCTGCTGAGAGGTAAGCATGCTGAAAGGAGTCAAGACAATTGCCGAGACAATCGCCGCTCGGGTAAGTGAAATGTTCATGCGACCAATCTTATCAGGCGAATCGATGGCTCACGCATTAGCGAGCGCAGCGTTGGGCAGGGTACACCGACTGGAGAATCTGCTGCCGAAGCAGTTATAATCGCCAAACCATGTTCCCCTACGACCCAACCCTGCTGGCCGCCGTTCAGACGCCCCCGCAAACCGTCGCCGATGTCCTTCATACCATGCAGACCATCGAGTCTACCTGCATGGATGGCGATGGCTTGAAATGGTTCAACTGGCTCTACCTCCAGGTAACTCAAGCCGTGGAAGCGAGAGTGGTCTCGGGCGGGTTCACCGACCCCGACCGGCTTGCGGCTCTGGACGTCCAATTCGCGCGGCTGTATTTCGGCGCAATGGAATCGGCGCTTTCCGGCCAACCTACTCCGGGCTGCTGGGAGGCTCTGTTTCAGCGGCGCAATCAGGCGTCCATCGCACGCATTCAGTTCGCGCTGGCCGGCATCAACGCGCACATCAATCACGATCTTCCCCTCGCCATCGTGGCCACCAGCCAGGCCGCTTCCACCACGCCGCAGCACGGCAGCGAGCAGTATAACGATTACACCGCGCTCAATACCACGCTCGACAGCCTCATCGCATCGGCCGAGCAAACCTTGCACGTCCGTCTGCTGGGTGACGCGCTTCCGCCGGTCTCGCATTTGGAAGACACCATCGCCGCCTTCAGCGTGAGCGCCGCCCGCGAAGCGGCCTGGAATAACGCCGAGTTACTGTGGCATCTGCGCGCGGAGCCATCATTCTCCGCGGCCTTCATGAACACTCTCGATGGACTTACTACGGTTGCCGGTAAATCACTGCTGGCGCCTGTTCCTTAGCTTCCGCAGGTTCTGCGAGATCGCCTTCTCGCCCGCTGACATGAACGCCGTGGTTTGGCCCCCGGTGGCTTCCCGGATAGACCATATTACATATGTGGTACGCTTCCGGTGTATTTCAAGATAAGCACACGCTTGCTTGACTTAGAGAGCCCGACGCCCGCTAACCTACCGCCCCTGCGTCTCCACTTCCCTCAGCCAATCCGGCCGCTTCAAGACATCGCGCGGCTTGCTGCCATCGGGCGGCCCGATTATCCCGTCGCGCTGCATCATGTCCAGTATCCGCGCCGCGCGCCCATAACCCAGCCGCAGATGCCGCTGCAACGTCGAAGTCGAAGCCTTGCCCATTTGCAGCACCAGGCGCACGGCCTCTTCGTACATCGGGTCCTGGTCTTCCGCGGGGGATTCGCCTTCCGCGGCGCCTTCCTCATCCGTCGGCGGCGCGATCAGGTAAGACTGATCGTATTCCGGCCTCGCTTGCGCCTTCCAGAAATCCACCACGCGGTTGATCTCGGTCTCGGTGACGAACGCCCCGTGGACGCGCGTCAGCCGCGAAGACCCAGGCGGCAGGAATAGCATGTCGCCCTTGCCCAGCAGATGCTCCGCGCCCATCACGTCGAGAATGGTGCGCGAATCCACGCGCGTGGCTACGCGGAAGCTGATGCGCGCCGGGAAATTCGCCTTGATGAGGCCGGTGATCACATCCACGCTGGGGCGCTGCGTCGCCAGCACCAGGTGCATGCCCACGGCGCGCGCCATCTGCGCCAGGCGCGTCACGCTCTCTTCCACGTTGCGGCCTTCGAGCATCATCAGGTCCGCCAATTCGTCGATGAGGATCAGAATGTAGGGGAGCGGCTTCGGCTCTTC
>JBEKNN010000474.1:0-5145 GCA_049522755.1 Bryobacteraceae bacterium
GATCGGAAACCATGTAGGCCGGCCTGGTTCCGCTCACCTTCTGATAAAAAATCTTCGGGTCCGCAATGCGATACGCATAGATTCCATACGCGCGCATGCGCACGGCGCCGAATTCCTTATCGCGGATGGTGATCGGCGTAGCTGTGCCCCACTTCTGGTTGACCTGCAAGCGGGTAGAAAAGAAGTAGACATCCGATTTGAACGGCGACTTGAACGCCTTGTCCCAATTCTGCAGGTACGTCAGAATGGGCAGCGTGTTGGTGGAGAGCGTGTACAGCCCGGGTCCGAAGACGTCCGCGATCTGGCCCTGATTCACGAACAACGCCGCCTGCGAATCGCGCACCGTCAATTGTCCGCCGTTCTGGATCTCCATATCTTCCATCGGATAGCGGTACGCCAGAACGCCATCGGCGGGCTCGGTCCAATGAATGACATCGATGAATTGCTTGGAGAAGAAGCTCATAGCCGCCTCACCACTCTATCTGCGACGGGAAAAACTCGGCCACCAGGTCTTCATAATAAGGCCGCAGATCTTTGAGGCTGGGCCGGTCGGCGCTCTTGGAATAGAGATCGTATGGGTTGAACTTGTGCACCCACGAAAACATCTCTTCGTCGTGCGGGCTCATAAGGTGACGGTAAGCGCCGTGCCGGTGCGCGGCGTAGAAGGAGTGGTAGCGCAGCATGTACTGGGCCGGCTCCGGCAGGTATTTGCGGGTGACGTGGTAGATGTACTCGTCGTGACCCCAGGAGAGCATCACGTTGTCCAAACCGCAGTGCGGGTCGTAGATGCCATTCTCCGTCTGGAATTCGGGAACGCGGCTGTCGGGGTTAGCGGCGAAATATTCGGGGTAAACGATCTGGTCGGAATAGGCGCAGCCCACCGGAAAGGTGTCGCCGACTACCGCCCATTGCGGATCGCCGTAGAGGCACAGCACCTTGCCGAGATCGTGAACGAAGCCGGCGAGGACAAACCAGCGCGGCTGGCCATCGCGGCGGATGGCTTCGGAGGTCTGCAGCAGGTGTTCGATCTGCGATAGGTCGGTATCGGGGTCGCTGTCGTCCACCAGCGTGTTCAGATATTCAGCGGCCTCCCAGATGCTCTTTTTCCCGCGGTTGAGGGCGAGATAATCGGCGCGTTTGGCGCGCACGAAATCGACAGTTTGATAGGCGTGGTTCTGGCGGTAGAATTCGGCGACGCCGGGGTTGGCTTCCACCGAGTAATTGCGGAATTCCTCTTCGCTCTTGCCTTCGCGGTAGCGCGAAGCCACGAAATCGTCCCAATCGTCGAGATGCTGCAAAGGCTGTTCGATCATATCCTTCTCCTTCTGGATGGCTCGATATTATTCTGACAGATTTAGGGCTTGACCTGCATGGCGCATCGAGACGGCGCGGCGGCGTCTAAAGACCGGTCCCCAACCTTCGCCGATTCCGGCCGTCTATCAGTAAAGCGAATATACTCGAATTACTGATATGAACGACTCAGGAATAAGGGAGCCGCGACGGTTTCGCGCCGAGCCTCAGTTTGTGGTGGCGCATTGTCTTCGCCGCGAATCGCTATACGCTGGCCAGCAGGTATCGCAATTGAGATCGTAGCCAAGGCGCGCCGCGGCATCGCCTAAGATAAGCCGGTACCATTCGCGCTGCTGCGGCGTGAAGCTGGCGACGATTTGCGGGATTGGCATCGGCGGCACGCGCTGGTTGACGCGCATGCGAATGGCTTCGTCGACCAGGCCGGGATCGTAATCGACTCCGGTGAGATGCTTCAGTTCCAGGAGGCAGTGAGCGGTATCGGACATATCCTCGATGCGGATGAAGCGTACGCCACGCTCGGCAGCCCAGATTTGGCTCGCGAAAATGAAGAGGTCGTGCAGGAAGATGCGGTCGAGCGGCTCGCAGGTGGCCATGTCGATATCCCAGACGCTGCGCACGTCGGCGTCCGTTTCGATTTCGATAAACGGTTGGTCATAGGCATAAGTAGCCAGCCGCGTACTCAGCAGGCGCGCGGGGTGGCGCACCAGAACCGCGGTCTGGAATTCGCTCAGCGCTACCGCGTGAGATTGCCAGACGGAGCCGACATCCCCGACAGCCGTATAGGCGCCGTGCATCGTGTCCCATGCCAGCCAATCGAGAAAGCGGAGGATATCGACGGGGCCGTAGCTGCGCGCAGGATAGGCGCGTGCAGCAACGCCTTCATGCGAACAAAAGACATCCGGATGGCTATTCAAAAGCTTGGCCAGCCAGGCGGAGCCGGTCGATCCCATACGCGCAACCACGAAGCGGTGGCCGCGGGGCTGAAGAGGGGACAACGAGAGCTCATCAATTATGGGCTGCGCTCGATCATCGATCAACGAGAGCAGGTTAGGAAGAGCCGGAGACGCGGTCACCGGCTAATAGACGTACCAAGAGCCTCGAAAAGTTTCTATTAAACTAATGGAACTTTTCTATCTAATTTTTGAAAAAGGAATAGCTTCTATTGCATTACGTCCGTTCCGCCTTTTCAGCCTTTTGGTTTCGAGCGGGTTAAGCAACGAGCTTTTCCAAACCCTTCGGCGTTATCATTTAGGGCAGCCATGAAGCATCTCCTCGCGGCCGCGTTCGCCTCCGCCTGCCTGCTTGCCGCCCAGGGTCTTGCTAACCAGGATCTTGCCAATCGGAACGCGCCCCGTCCCAAAAACACTTATCATTCGAGCGGCGCCGCCGCCGCGCCACGACTGGTGTCGCCCGAGGTCCGCCCGGACCGGACCATCGTCTTCCGCCTGCGGGCTCCCGATGCAGCCCGCGTGACTCTGTCGTTCGCCGGGTCGAAGCCCATGTCCAAAGACGATGCCGGCGTGTGGAGCGCCACCGTGGGCCCGGTGCAACCGGAGATTTACCAATACAACTTCGTGGTGGACGGCGTACGCATCCTCGACCCCGGAAATCCAAACCTGAAGAACGGCCGCACGGTCGATGCCAGCGTCGTGGAGGTCGCCGGCAATCCGCCGCGCTTTGATGAGCTGCAAGCCGTACCTCACGGCGCGCTGCAAATCCGCACCTATCTTTCGACGCCGCTGAAAAGGCCGCGCAAGCTCTATGTATACACGCCGCCGCAGTATGACTCGGAGCCCAACCGCCGCTTCCCGGTGCTCTATCTGCGCCATGGCAGCGGCGATAACGAAGAGAACTGGAGCGACACCGGGCGCGCGGGCGTGATTCTGGATAACCTCATCGCGCAACACAAAGCCCCGCCCATGCTCATCGTGATGCCCAACGGCGATACCGACGGCAGTTGGGCGGGCGGAAGCTCACCCGAGGGAATCGAACTGCTGACCCAGGAGATGCTCTCAGACATTATTCCTATGATCGACAGGACCTACCGCGTGGCCCGCGGCCGCGAGAACCGCGCCATTACCGGGCTTTCGATGGGCGGCGGCCAAGCCTTCACCATGGGGCTGAAACACCTGGACCTGTTCGCGTGGGTGGGAGAGTTCAGCTCGGGGCTGGTGAGCGACACGGAGTTCCGGCTCGACCAATACCTGCCCGGTTTCCTCGATCACCCCGATGACGTAAACCGGAAACTGAAGCTATTGTTTCTAAGCTGCGGCGCCGAGGATCCCCGCTATCCCGGGCAGCTCGATCTCGTAGACAATTTGAAGCAGCACAACATCCGCTATATTTGGTACGCGACTCCGGGCGTGCATGAGTGGAAGGTGTGGCGGCACGCGCTCGCCGAATTCGCGCAGAAAGTCTTTCAGGAGGCACACTAATGCAACACTCTCTCTTATTGGCAGCCGCGTCATTGGCGGCCCTGTTCGCGACGGCGGCCTGGGCGCAGACGCCGCGCCGCGAGCCGGCGGTAAGCGACACGCTGCAATCTCCCGAGGTTTCGTCCGACCATCGCGTCACCTTCCGCATCCTCGCGCCGAAGGCCTCGGAGGTGACGCTCACCGGAGACTGGCTGGGCTCGGCTCCCGCGCCCAAATTGAGCAAGGACGAGCGCGGCGTGTGGAGCGTCACCCTGGGCCCCTTCGAGCCGAGCATCTATATCTACTCCTTCAATGTCGATGGCATGGCCATCCCCGACCCCGTCAACCCGCGCATCAAGCTGCGCGCCCGCACGTCGGCCAGCATGGTGGAGGTCAAGGACGATACTCCCGCTTTCTGGGAGCCGCGCGACGTGCCGCACGGGACGGTAGAGATCAACTGGGAAAAGTCTAAAGCCATCGCCGGCGAGACGCGCGCCATCTGGATCTACACGCCGCCGGATTACGCCAAAACCACGCGCCGCTATCCGGTGCTCTACCTGCTCCACGGCTCCAACGACACCGCGGCCGGCTGGACCATGGCGGGCAATGCCAACTTCGTGCTCGACAATCTGTTGGCCGGCGGGAAGGCGCTGCCCATGATTGTGGTGATGCCGTTCGGCCATGCCACGCCGTTCGGCGTTCCGACGCCTCAGGGAGGAGTCGGCAATGACGCCCTGTTCGAGGACTACCTGCTGCAGGACGTGATCCCCACGGTGGAAGCGCGCTACCGCGTATCGCCGGGACGCGAGAACCGCGCCATTGCGGGGCTTTCCATGGGCGGCGGGCAGTCGCTGCGCATCGGCCTGGGACACCTGGACCTGTTCAGCGCGGTCGCCTCCTTTTCAGGCGCGGTGCCGGCCGATTTCGAAACGCGCTTCGCGGCGCTGCTGAAGGATTCCCAAGGGACGAACCAGAAGATCAAGACTTTATGGATCGGCTGCGGGCAGCAGGATTCGCTGTTCGGCCGCTCGAAGAACCTGGCGGACTTGCTGACGAAGTATCAAGTGACGCACATCTTTTATCCCATCGACGGCGTCCATAACTACACGGTGTGGAAGAAGGATCTGGCGGAATATGCGCCGCTGTTGTTCCGCTAGGCAGCCCCGCCAGGCAACAAGGTGAGATGATAAGGCGTAGGTGGAAACTGGGATGAAGACCGCTGACTTCAGAGGCGAACTCACGCCGGACGGCCAGATTGCCGTTCCGCCTGAAATCGCATCGCAGGTTCCGCCAGGGGAACCGGTACAGGTTGTACTCCAGTGGAACATTTCCGCGGACGATGTCGCTTGGCGCGCGCTTGGCCGGCGGCAGTTCGAGAACGCATACGCCGCCGATGACTCGGTCTACGACCTGCGGCGAT
>JBEKNN010000475.1:0-5130 GCA_049522755.1 Bryobacteraceae bacterium
CGAGTATTCGACGCCGCTGAATGTAGTGGTGACGGCGAATACCAGTGCGTTGTCCACGGGAACCTTCACCGGCAGCGTGATCATCACGCCCACTGGCGGAACCGCTGTGACGGTGCCTGTCACGCTGACTATTGCGGGGGCGGCGACGATCGCGGTATCCCAGACCGCGCTGTCCTTCTCGTATCAGGCAGGCGCGGCGACGCCGAACACGCAAACCGTGAGCGTGACGGTCTCTAATGCCAGCAGCGGCTCCTTTACGGCGACGGCGACCAGCACCCCCGCGGGATGGCTGGCGGTCACGCCTACAAGCGGAACAACTCCAGGTTCGCTGATTGTCTCCATCGCTCCATCCGGCCTGAGCGCCGGCACGTATAGCGGCTCGATTGCGGTCGCGGGAGCTTCCGGCACAACCGGAACCGCCACCATCACCGTGACGTTGACGGTAACGGTTCCGCTGCCCACCGTCACTGCGGTGGTGAACGCAGCGAGCTTCGTGAACGAGCCGGTTTCGCCTGGCGAGATCATCACGATCGGCGGCACAAGCATCGGCCCGGCGACCCCGGCGAGCTTCACGGTTTCCGGCGGCATCGTCCCAAGTACTTTGAGCGGAGTGCAGGTGCTGGTCAATGGTTATGCGGCGCCGGTGTTATACGTGAGCGCTACGCAGATTAACGCGATTGTCCCGTATGAGATCGCGGGCATACTGAATCCTACGGTGCTGGTGAAGTTCCTGGGCCAGTCGTCGAACGGATTCACGGTGAACGCGGCGGCGACGGCGGCGGGAATCTTTACGCAGAACGGCTCGGGTTCGGGTCCGGGGGCTATTCTGAACTCGGACCTCAGCGTCAACACCGCTTCCAACTCGGCGGCCAGGGGGAGCGAGATCGTGATCTACATGACGGGTGAAGGCCAGACGAGCCCGGCGGGCGTGGACGGCAAGGTGACCACGGCCCCGACGTATCCGGCCCCGCTGCTGCCGATTGCGGTGACCATCGGCGGCGCGCCGGCGACAGTAGACTTCATGGGCGAAGCTCCGGGGCTGGTTTCCGGCGTGCTGCAGTTGAACGTGACCGTTCCGTCAAGCTTGACCACTACCGGCGCCGTGCCGGTGAGCGTGACGTTTGGAACCAGCAGCACCAGCCAGGGCGGCGTTACGGTCAACATACATTAGAACGGGCGGGCAAAGTGGGCGGGGGCTGCCGGGTTCCCGAGCCCCTTTGCCTGCGGGCTATTTGATCGCGCGCCGTCGAACCGGCTGAAAGCCGGTTGCAGCCAGGCTTGGCTGGCCCCACAAGACTACTGAAGAACCGTCAGGGACGATTCCGGCACATAAAGGCTGCCCTCGGTGACTCCTTGCGGTGCGATGCGCTGCCAGGTTTGCGCTAACTCGCGCCCCGTGCGGCGCCCTGCCAGCGCATCGTCGAACGCCCGTGCGATACGCGTCGCCTGCCCGGCCGATTCGTGCGCGAATTCGATGCGAAAATGGCGGATGCCCGCGCTGCGCCAATCGTCCAGATGCATCGCGGCCTGCTGGGCTTCCGCTCCGAACACGGTGTTGCGGCAGCCCACGTCCGCCATCACGGGATGCTCGCGGCCTGCCGCATCGCGCAGCGCCACCCGATGCTTTTCGCACGGGCGGCCACAATCGAGGTAGCTTGTGCCGGTGGAAAGGAAACGGCAGAATACGCAGTGCTCGGTGTGAAAGACCGGCAGGTGATGAAATACCACCGCCTCGATTCGGTCCGCTCCGGCGTCCCGCGCCAGCTCGGCCACTTGCGCCGCATTCAAATCGTGCGTGGGCGTGAGCATCGAAAGGCCCAGATCGAACAGCTCCGCGGCCGAAATGGCATTGGCGGCGTTCAAACTGAAATCGCCGATCAGCGCGGCGTGCGGACGGCCGCGTAGCGCGTTCAACAACCCGGCGGACCGCACCAGAATCGGGCAATCGCAGCTCACCAGGAAATCGGCGATGCGCTCTTCACCGGGCTTGAGCACCCGCGGACTGGCGACGCGCGGCTGCAGTCCCGCGGCGCGGATGCGCTCAAGCGAGGGACGCAGCCCATAGAGATCGAGGTAGTCGAGCGTGATGCTCGCGGGGCGCAGATCGACGGCCGCTTCCAGTTGCTCCGGCGTGCGAACCAGCAGGTGACATTCCGCGGGTCCGCCGGGAACGGCCCGCGGAGAGCGCTGCCACTGCGCCAATGCAGCGGCCGGATCGCTCACGGCAGCTTTCTCGCGCCCGTCGACGTGCGTCGCCGCCTGCTTTTCCTGCAGCCGCTCTACGGCCTCGCGCCGCAACTGGTTCAGCAGGGAACTGGGCGCAAAGGGCGCGCCTGCGATTTCGAGCTCGATCGCGCCCAATTCGTAGGGCGTGTTGCCCAGGCGTCCGAACTGGTCTTTTAGAAATTCCAGATCTAAACCGCGGTTGCGGGCCGTGCTCAACGGCTCTGGCGACCGCACGGTGACACTGGCGGTCACACCGGCGCCGGCCACGCGCCATTCGGCTTCGAGCGGCGCGCCCTCGCGCGCGGACACGCGCACCGATACGGGCTGTTTGTGGACCGGCGTGGCGGCTTCGAGGAACGGGCGCACAGCCTTATCCAGATCCGGATCGTGCGTGCGCCAAGCCAGGTCGCCGCGGCGGATGCGGCCCGCATCGATGGCGCCGTTGCCGAATCGCAGCTCCAGCTTGCCCTCGCGCGTCGTCACTTCGAAGATGCGGCCGCCCTCTTCCGGCTCCTGCGGGCTGCGCCAATCGGCGGCGTCGAACACCACGCCGTCGCCTGGCTTGAGCGGCGCGAGGCTGTTCGCGGCCGTGTGCGACGAAATCGGCTCGATCGCGATGGCGCCGTCGGCGATGCGCATCACGCGGCCCATCAGGACCCCGCGATGCCGCGGCGCGCGGCCATTCACCACCGTCTGATGATTGGTTCCGGAAATGAAATGCGGCCCGAGCCCGCGCGAATAGACTTGCTCCAGTTGCAGCTCCGTGACGGGGTCCACCGGCCGCGCGGTTCCCACTCCGGCTCTTACCGCCCATGCCTCGTCAACGGCTTGCCGGTAGGCGTGGGTGGTCAACGCGACGTAGTCGGAATCCTTGTAGCGGCCTTCGATCTTGAGCGCCGAAATGCCGATCTCGACAATCTCGGGAATCTGCCGCAGCGCATAGAGATCGCCCGGCGAGAGCAGGTAGCGCGCATCGCCCAGCGGCTGGTGTTTGCCATCCACCATCAGGTCGTAGGGAAGGCGGCAGGCTTGCGCGCACTGTCCGCGGTTGGCGCTGCGGCCGCCCCACGCTTCCGAAGAGAAGCACTGGCCGGAATAGGAGACGCATAGCGCGCCGTGGACGAACATTTCGAGCTCGCAATCTACGGCCGCGCGAATGGCGCGGACATCGTCGAGCGAAAGCTCGCGCGCCATCACCACGCGGCTCACGCCCAGGCTTTGCGCGAAGCGTACGCCTTCGGCGCTGGTGATGCTCATCTGCGTGCTGCCGTGGATGTTCAGATCGGGCGCGATCTGCCGGGCCAGTTTCACCACGGCCCAATCCTGCACGATGATGGAATCCGCGCCGGCCTGAGCGATGGACGCGAGCGAGCGCGCCGCCTCGTCGAGCTCATTGTCGAAGACGAGGGTGTTGAAGGTGACGTAGCCCTTGACGCCGCGTCGATGCAGGGTGCGCATCACTTCCGGCAGCTCTTCCGGATCGAAGCCCACCTTGGCGCGCGCGCTGAAATGCTTGAGGCCGAAGTAGACCGCGTCGGCGCCGGCTTCAATGGCCGCGCGCAATTGCGGCCAGTAACCCGCCGGGCTCATGATTTCGGGCTTGCGCACGACTTCAGGGTAACAGAGGGATGCGGCAAGACGTGCCTGCAACGCACCCTGCTCCGTCTAATTCAGCGAAATAACAACATTCGGAGGTGTCTGTGATCCTCCCGTGGTCCCCACAACCGCCACCAGTGGCACATCCCCCGTACCGAGACCATTCGGAACAATCAAGTTAATCTGGTAAAGACCCGCGCCGGACAACCCCGCAAACGCCGGCGCCACGCTCACGTTATTGATGAGAAGGGTCACCGGGTAGGTGGTCGGAGCCGAACTGGAAAACGCCTGCCCAACCGGTTCGGCCGGGCTGGTTGGCCCTAGACCCGTGGCGAAGATCTCAACGTTATCTCCTGCCTTCGCGGCTACCGTTGGGTAACCCAGGGAACTCCCGGTGGGACCGAGCAGATCGTAAGTTCCGCCGCCATAAGCGCCCGAGCCGTCGGATCTGAGAATGATACCGGCAACATGTTTACTGTCGAGCAGGAGGAACGAAGGAGCAAATTGGGCCAACGTCACGGTCGAAGTAGCAGTTCCACTGGCGGTTGTTACCACTACCGGAACCGAGCCAGTCGTTGCGTCGCTTGGCGCCTGAAGGTTGATCTGAGTCGGGCTGACAAACGATAGATACGCCGCCTTGCCGTCGATCGTCACACTCGTGCCACCGAGAGACGTTGGAAAATCCCCATTCCAGATCACCGTCGAGCTGGCGAGATTGTTGCCGTAAATCGACACCCATTCACCGGGCTCGATGGTTGGCACGGCGCTGCCCACAGGAAACACGCCGCCTGCCGTAAGGGACGGCGTGGACCCGATCGATCCGGTTATGGTCGCGGAGAGGCCGGTGTTCTGGTTACCGCCTCCAGGACCGGCGGAAAACAGCACTGTACTCCCGGCCGTTAAGGCAACCGTCGCGTTGAAGGGCACAGTTTGTCCTTCGCTGGTCACGGTGGAATTGAAAACAATGCTGCCATTGGCTACTACGGCGACCACTGAACCAACATTGTTCTGCGAGCCTAGAAAAACACCTGCCAGGGAATATGTGCCAGTGGTGGGGGCGGTGAAGACAAGATCGGAATACTGCGCGCCAAACCACACGAGAGTCAATCCGCTGGCCGAAATATCGACATTGCCGTCGTTGTAGAGCGGTCCATCGTTGAACTGCACCGAAGATGTTGCGGTAACCCCGGGCGTCGACGACCAATACTGTGCGTTGGGCCCATGAACGCCAGGCTGGGACGTCTGAGTGTAGAGTGTAACGGGGGCCGTAAAGCCCGATGAATAACCATAGGACCACACGCCGTTCGG
>JBEKNN010000476.1:0-5005 GCA_049522755.1 Bryobacteraceae bacterium
TGATGCGCTCGCCTCGTTCCTGCGCGTCGCGGGGCGCGGTACAATCCGGCAGGAGGAATTCCGATATGGAGGGCGCCACGCTGACCGGTCTTCAGGAAGCCATGGGCGGCATCGCGGCGCCGAGTTTCTACGCCGCCTTCGGATCGAAGGAAGAGCTGTTCCGGGAAGCCGCGGAACTTTACAGCAGGACTCTCGGGACGCCGATGATGAAGGCGCTTGCCGAAGAGCCGACGGCGCGCGCCTCCATGGAGGCATTGCTGCAGGCCTCGGTGGAATCTTTCCGCAAGCCCGGCAAGCGCCGCGGCTGCCTGCTGGTGTCTGGCGCGATCAACAGCGCGTCGGCTCTTAACTTGCATATTGCCCCGACCTGAGCGATGTTGGAAACGATGCCTGTCTCGATCGAGTTCATGCGCGGCATCGCCGGATTCATCGGCATCGGCTGCGCCTACATGATGGGCCGCTCGCTGGTACTTTTCCGCCAGGGCCGGGAGCGGCAAATGCGGCTCTACGGCTGGATCTTCCGGACGCTGCTGTGCATGATCGGCGTCGGCCTGCGGAATCCCTTGGATGCGGCCGATATCGTAATCTGGACGCTCGCCGCGATCGCATTCGGCGGCGCACTCTGGAACCATTCGCGGCCGAAGGTGGAGGAAGACTTCACCAGCGCTATGTTTCCGCACGACGACTGATGCCCGCCGCGGCTGGATCTCCGGCGAATCGACTCCGCTGCCTTGATCGCCCGGAGCCGCCGTGACCGGGCAGAATCTCCCTTAACCGCCTATTTCTTACTACGCATATTTTGCCGGTGCGCCAACCATGACGGGCCAAAACGTTGATTCGGGTTGCTTTGCCTGGTGGCCAGCAACGTGCTGAAACATACGTGTGAATACGGCCGAATACTATTCTCTGATCCGCCGAAGAAGTCTGATACGATCGCGGCGTCGCGGTAGAAGACTAGATTCGGGCGTCGCCAAACTGTTCCCGCGGCAATCGGCGTTGCAGGGCTGTGGTCCCGGACACATCTTACCCGCGTCCGGCCCGACCAAGGCTTCGGATTTAATCATGGGAACGCTGTCGTCCGCGCCACTTCGCAGCCGCGGCTGCGGCAAACGAATCTATCAGCGCGTGAGCCCCGCACCGCTCCGCTCGCGAACTGCGCATGGCCGCTCGCTTTCGGGTCATTCCCCGATCCTTCCTATAACTGAGCACCGGGTCCCGGCGGTTCTGGTGGTCGACGATTTCATTCCCTCCTCCAATCTGACCCGCGAAACGCTCGCGCACCAGGGATTCTCGGTCCTCGGCGCGAAATCCCCCGATGAGGGCCTGGCGCTGTTTCAGGCGCATCAGCCGGAGATCGATATGGCGGTGATCGACCTGGTGACGCCGGGGGCAGGCTATCTCGATCTAGCTGCCGAACTGGAGCGCCTGAGGCCGGGCCTTCCAGTGCTCTATCTCGTCGACGCCAACAAGACCATCGCCCGCTGCAGCATCGAGGCGCAGGCTCCCGGGTCGGTGCTGGTCGTGCCGTTTACCGAAGAACAACTCATCGCGCGCGTCGGAGGTCTTCTGGACGGCGAAGCTGCGGCCGGCCAGAAGTTTGGCGAGCAAGGGTGGGAAGGGCTCATCGCCGCTTCGGGATCGGATGCTGTTTTAACTACCCGCCATTATTAAACCAAAGTTCCACACTTCCTTAGGTCTAAGCCCGAGGCCGAACCTTCGTCGGGTAATTGATGCAATGGCAGGGTCCGATAATGGACTGCTCAGCGGCGTGTCGGAAACGCTTAGGGAGCGCTTTGAACCACGACGCTCCGTCCGCCCGGAGCCTTGGCTTGACCGACAAGGGGGACAGCGTCGTCAGGGCGTGGGCCGAGCATAAGATCAGCTTTATGCCCCTACCCCTAGCGGCCGAGGTTCCGGTCGGCAATTCGCGACCAAACGGCATTAATGGTCTGGCCGTGGATCTTCGCAGTCTGGCGCCGACGAGGCAAAGTCAGCGACCGGTCGAAGGATTCGCACCCATCAGGATGTGGCGATCAGCCTCAGCCCCTCTCCCTCGGGATCGTTGCGTACCTGGCAGGGTGTGTCGAAGTACATCGTGGCGCGCTCTTTAGCGGTATAGGCGGGCCAAGACGGCAGGCCGGCGTGATTAGGATTCCCGGTACGGGCGAAGTTCACCCAAGCCCCGCTCATCTGGCTGGACAGCGCCAAGGCCTGCGGCGTGCCGCCGCTGTAGTGGTCGCAGATTTCGGCGTTGTCAAAGGCGAAGGCGATTTCGCTTGCGTGGAACGAACCGGGCCGGTCGTTCAGCATGGGAGTCCGCCACGAATAAATGTAAGCGTACGCCGGCGCCCCACCCAAGGCTGCTTTCCTGGCTGCCTGTTCCATCGCGCAGTGGCGCAGCGGCGCGGCCGCGATGGTGGCGTACAGATCGAATGGCTTCGCCTTCGGATACATACGGCGAAACGCGTCGATGATCTGGGCGGTGCGGTCGCCAAAAGCCTCGCGTACCAGCCGATCCACTTCCGCGAGAGTCATACTGTAGCAATCCATCTGATCGACGCCGCTGACGAATTCGTGGAGATTCGTGCCCGTTAGCAGGGGAACGGCCGCCGAGACTTGCGGAGCATCCGGATCGAACGGATGACGGGGAAGGATGTGGCCGTCAACCGTGGGTCCCCAACCAGTCTCGCCGAATACCTGGCGGAGCCGGGAGCGATCGGTCGAAGGTATCTTCTTGAGGGCCTCGGTTGCCGCGCCGAGAAGCCGGTCCACAGAGATGCTCTGCAACTCGCTCACCTGCGACCGCGAAAGCCCAAGTTCGCTCATGGTCAATTCCGCGACCCGAGCGGAGTAGGAAGGGGAGAGTGCCTTCAAAAAAGGACCGCTCTGCACAATGGCGCGGTGAAACAAGCCTTTGGCGGAAGGCATGGCCATGAGGGCTATGACCTTGCCGCCGCCGCCGGACTGGCCGAAGATGGTTACGTTACGAGGGTCTCCGCCGAATGTGGCGATGTTGTCGCGGACCCACTCGAGAACCGCCACCAGGTCGAGCATCCCGACATTTGCGGAACTCGCGTAATCCGCGCCGCCCGTTTCGGCGAGGTTCAGATAGCCGAAAACGTTCAGGCGGTGATTATGGGTGACGACAACAGCGTCGTGATGACGGGCGAGACTTTCGCCGTCGTAGGACAGAAGATCGTGCCCGTTGCCGCCCGAAAAGCCCCCTCCATGCATGTACACCATCACGGGGCGCCGGTGGGAACCGTTGATCTGGGGCGTCCAGACGTTCACGCGCAAACAATCTTCGCCCGGCACGGTAACAGCCGGGCCGCGGTGGAGCAGAAACGCATCTTCATCGGAGCTGGCAAGGTTTCCGCCGTCGGTGCTGAAGTGCGCGGAGTCATGCGTCGGGCAGACACGGCCGTATTGCAGCGCGTTGCGGATTCCCTGCCACGGCTCGGGCATGGCAGGCGGCATGAAGCGCCTTGCGCCGCTGGTCGGCGCGCCGTAAGGCACTCCCTTGAAGATGTAGATACCGCCCCGCTGGCATCCGCGGATGCGCCCTGCTGTGGTTTCCGCGATGGTCGCAGGGTCGGATGCAATCACCAGATTGCGCCGTGCGCCGGGGACGGGTTGAGCTACTGCCTTATCCGGCAGTAACGCGCCAGCTACTCCCGCGCCCAGGGTCGCGATTCCGCCAACGAAGGAGCGCCTTCGCAGGCCGCTCTCACGTTCGCTGGTTGAACTTTCCGGGTTACGCGCCTCTTTTTCCATTTCGAATTCCCCAAGCAAGAGCATATCGCGCGAGCCTCCCCGTGCGGTTGTGCCCGTGGTTCAGGGCCCAGGCGCCTGCTTCTATGAGACTGTGGGCGACCAGAAAGCCTCGCCCGAAGGCATGAACTCAACCGGAACCTCGGGAATGAAGCCCGTTAGCCATCGGGCGCATTCTTCCATCCCGCGCTCCTCAGACATGTCATGGCCGAGCACGATCAGCCCCTTCTTCTTCCCGGCCGCAATCGAATCGCGGGCGTATTCGACCGCGTCCCACTCCCGCGGCTCGCCGCAGACAAACACGTCAACGTCGTCACCCGAGAAATAGCGCATCACCAGATTCAACCCGGTCGATCCTGGATTAAACGCCGCGCGGCTCACCTTCACATGCGGGTCGCCGACTACGCGAATCGCGCGAATTTTCAGCTGGTCCCGAATCTGGATCGCAAGCGCATTGAGGGTGGTCTCCGGAAGAACGAACAAGCGCGCGTTATCGGGATTCTGGTACTTCTTCCAGCCCAGACCCACGGCCATGCCGTCGATAATGCCGTCCGGTTTGCGGCCGTGCCAATGGTCGTGAAAGCGGAAAACGGACAGATTGTTGGCGGCGACGAAATCCCGCTTGAGGCGGAACATGGGGTCGCTCGATACATCTTTGGGATCGTCGAGATTGCTGTAATAAGTCGGCTCGTGGACGATGATGAGATTTCTCTTGGCGGCGGCCGCCCGGTGCAATAGCTCAAACGTCGCCACCATGGTGGTCGCAATGCCGGTAAGGGGCCGGTCCGGATTACTGCCATCCTTGAAATTGTCGACGGTCTGCTCGCGCCAGGGAATGCCGACATTTTTCTGGATGCGCTCGACGACCTGGCGCGCGGTGAACATGGCGTCCTGGGCAGATAAAGACCTCACTGCGGCCAGACCGGCTCCTGCACTGAGAACAAGCTGCCTCCGGGAAATCCCGGATATGGCGGCTTTGGTTGGTGAGCTGGCGTTTGGGCTGGCATCCATGTTACTCATGCGGTTATTCATGCGAATCTCCTGAAGATATGAGTCGGAAGGCTGGAACTACAAGGTAACGACAACGTTAGGACGGTGAAGTTATTGATCCACATCGACATATATACATGGCTCAATCGACGTTACGCCCGGCTCTAACGTCAATTGCCGGCATTGGCAAGCCCGTAAAATCGCGCTCCATTGTCGTAGCAGATTCTCCGGAATAGCGCTGGTG
>JBEKNN010000477.1:0-4995 GCA_049522755.1 Bryobacteraceae bacterium
CTGACCAACCATTCGTACTTCAATCTGGCGGGAGCGGGTCAGGGCGATATCCTGCAGCACCAGTTGACTATCAATGCCGACCGTTTTACGCCGGTCGATGCCGGATTGATCCCCAACGGCGAGTTGCAAGCGGTGCAGGGGACGCCGTTCGATTTCAACAAGGCGACCGCCATAGGCGCGCGCATCAATGAGCCGGACCAGCAACTGAAGTACGGTCACGGCTACGATCACAACTATGTAATCAATAAGGGCATGGGCGGATTGACGAAGTGCGTCGAGGTATACGAGCCGAAGAGCGGACGCGTTTTGGAAGTCTCGACCACCGAGCCGGGCGTCCAGTTCTACACAGGCAATTTCCTCGATGGGACAATTCACGGCAAGGGCGGCAAGGTCTATGCGTATCGCGGCGCGCTTTGTCTCGAGACGCAGCACTTTCCGGATTCACCGAACAAGCCGAACTTTCCGTCGACCGAGCTGAAGCCCGGGCATACTTATCACACGGTGACGGTGTACCGGTTTTCGGCGCGTTAGTGGGACCGGCCTCCTGGCCGGTCAGTCGGCGGACGCGCCTCTGGCGCGCCGACCGGCCGGGAGGCCGGTCCTACCTAACGCGCAAAGTTCGGATCATCTTGCCCCATAGAGCGTCGCTTAATTCTTGCGAGTCGGATTCGCGCACGGGCGCAACTTCGATGTGCAGACCCGCCATTTCATCCTTACTGCCCGGGCCCCAGGCCACGCGCGCGGGCGGGTGGTTGGGGTTGCGCGGGTTGTCCTCGGAGTTGTCGTAGGTGAACTCCATTTCGACGCGCGTATCGGCGGGCAGGCGAATCGGCGCGGCGTAGACGTACTGCTGCTGCCAATCGAAATTCCAGTCGGAGATGCGGATCAGCGTGCGGCGCGAGCCGTCCGGCAGCACCGCGTAGCCATACATCTCTTTGCAGATATAGTGCGCGTGCGGGTTGATGGCAATGACGTCTACTGCAACGGGAATGGTGAAGTGGTCGGTCACCTGGTAAATGCGTTCACCGGGCGGAATATCGATGCGGTTGGAGCCAAGCGGAATATCCGCGGCGTGGCGGGTCGGTTTCTGCGCGGTGAAATAGAGCGCGACGCGGGTGCGGCTGGTTTCGGGGCGCCCACTGGGGTGGTAGTGGACTTGCAAAACGAGGTCGGCGCCGCCATCGAGCTGCTCCGGCATATCGGCGGGCGGTTGAAACGGAAGCGAGCCCGGCGTCCATCCACCAAGACCGCGCGCGGGCAGAAAGCCGGGTGTGCCGAAGCATGGATAGCCGGAACCGGCGTCGCGCTTGCGCGCCGTACCCGTGGCGTCCTGGAAAAGGATGGCGTGGTGGACCACTTTCGGATTGCCGGGGCTGATATCGATGGCGCGAACGTAATGCGAGCGGGCTTCCGGGGCGGGAATGTCGAAGCACTGATAGATATCCGGTCCGTCGGCGGGGACGTCGAACGGCGCGCGCATTTCCGCCACGGCGTCGGGCTTGCCCAGTTGCCAGCCCTCGGGGAAGCGCGGCGCCGGCGGCGTGAGTGCGGCGTCGCCCTGCGGCGCGCCCTCTTCGGCCCATTGCGCGAGCGTCGCGATCTCCGCGGTTGTTAGTTTGCGTTCGTGCTGGAAGCGCGGCTCGGATGGCAGCCACGGCGGCATGTAGTGTTTGCCGGTGACCGTGGCGATGAGGGCAGCGCGTTTGGCGGCGTCTTCGTATGCGATCAGGCTGAAGGGCGCAAAGCCGCCGCTGCGGTGGCACGACGCGCAGTTGCGATAGAGAATGGGCGCAACGTCATGCGAGAACGTGACGCCCGTGACGGAAGACCAGAATGCCGCGAGCCATGCGGTGAGGTGCAAATTCCATTGTCGTCAATTCGGGGGCCTGCTGGGCTTCGCGTGTGGAGTTAAGGAGACGACGGCCGGGTCCTTGGGCGCGTCTTATCATTGTCCGAAGCTCACTGTAAATGCACTGGCTGCGTGAATGCCCCGTTGCCCGCTGAATCCCACGCGGCGAAACGTATCCATTTCTTTCCGGTAGCATCGAACGGGATGCGGTAGTGATGGCTGGAGAACGGCGCCAGCGAAGTTGCGGAGACGATTTCGCGGCTGGTAGTCTTGCCGTCGCCCCAGACCAGTTCGACGAATTCGGCCGGCCAGGTCCAATCCACGTCGACGACAAAGGCGCTCTTGCCGCCCGTCCCCTGAATGGAATAGTCGTGTAGCAGGACTTCTCCCGAGGTCACAAAGAAACTCCCGGCGCGCAGGGCATCGAGAACCGGCGTCCAACCTTCCGAGAACTTCGGGACGCGGTCGAGCTTGACATAGTTCACGTCTAATTGCGGGAAGGTCTCGTCCTCCGGCGATTTGGTGTAGGTGTCGCCTTCGGCGATCAGGTACTTTGCGCCTGCCCAGTTGTTCATGTCATCCAACAGGTCGAGGCAGCGCGCCTCGCACAGACGCTTCTGCGATTGATCGACGGGCAACGATTGGAACGAGGCGCCGGCGAAGCGGTCGCTCAGAAAGTGCGGTTTATCTTTCACGGCATCCGGATAGCCGTCGGAACTCTTGGTTCGGGGGTGAGTCTGCCACATGAGGGCGTGCTCGTCGTTGAGCAACTGCATCTCGGTCTCAGGGGACGACGTGTGATAGACCTTGCCGTAGGGCGCGATGGTTTCCGAATACGGCTGCTCCGGAGCAGCCTGAGTGGATCCGGCACGGCGGAGTGGAGCGTGCGTGTAGTAGACCGGCTTCGGGAACAGGAACATGTAGTGGCCGCCGAAAGTGGCGTCGGGTTCCTCGCCGGGAATGATCAGGAAGTCGCGATCTGAAAAGCGCTCGCTTCCCTCGAAATAGACTCGTTGCTCGTCGAGACGAATCTTGCCGGTATCGGTGGGATGCGAATCGGCATGGAAGTCGCACAGCGCGGCGATATTGATGCCGAGCGCTTTGAAGGTGGGAATCCATTGCGGCTGGTGATCGATGGATCCGGCGTCAGTCAATTCCTCGTTGAAATGAAAGTGGAAGTGGCTCACCATCACCTGGTAGCCGGGCAGCGGTTTGTAGACATCGTCATGGGTAAAGGCCATCACAGCTTGCTGAGCGGCCTGCGCGTCGGCCGAATCGAGATAGAAGTATACGGCCATTCGCTGCATTGTGCCGGGAGGAGCGTTGTAGAGCGCGAAGTTCTCTTCGAACTCGCGCGCCTGGCTGATGCGCCGCTGCCAGACGGCATCGGTGACGCCGTATGGTTTGAAGGACTCCTCGCGATCGGCCTGGCGCACTCCCACAGCGAAAGTGGCCTCGCTATCCTTGCGGTAATAGTTGTATCCGAGGTTGGTTTCCACCTCGCGCGAGAAGAAGAATTTGTGGGATGCGGGGAAAACAGCAACCGAGCCGGCTCCGGTCTCGATGATTTCGACGCGGTTGCGCGCCTTCAGCGCTACAGGGTCGGTGTTGACCGCGCCGCCGAACAGGTAATGTTGCCAGCCACGGGCGATATCGCGCCACACCAGTCGCGTATCCTGGCCTATGGTAAAACCCTTCAGGCCGGCGGTGAATTTATACGCGACAGAGGGAGCGTCGGTCTTGGCGATCACCTCCTGGCGAATCAGGTTGGTCCCGCGATAAACCGTGTAACGCAATCCGCCAGAGAAGAGACCAAGTGAGACTCCCGGAAAATTCGCTTCCAGCCGGGCGCCATCGCTGTTGACCTGGCAGCCGGTGGCATGAAACGTTGCCCATGCACGCTCGATTTCTTCGGGTTTGCGCGGCAGATCGACGGCGGCGTTGGAACCGGGATGCCCGGGAACGTTCAACGGCGCGTCCCAGAACGCGAACCACTTCTGACGTTCAATAACATCGGGTGTATATATGCCCAGTTGACGCAACGGCGCTTCCTGCTGGGCCGAGATGCGCCGCCGGCCAGTGGTGACTTCGAATTCCGGCGTGAGGTCGCGCCCCAGTTCCGACCACTTGCCGTTCTTTTGTACCGCCAGTTCCCGCACCAAGGGTTGGCCCGCGTTTACCGCCAGCGTTGCGCGCAAGGTCTGCCCCCTCTCACCTTGCCACGTGAGTTCCAAAGAACCCGAGCGCATCTCGGCTTTCAATCCGTCGAGCGGCTTATAACTTTGAAAATCACAATTGAGGGTTTGCGCCCCGGCAAGGGCCGAGAAGAGCAAACCAGAAAGCGCGATCGTGTGCCAGCGCATGTTTGTCACCGAACCAGAGTCTATCAAAACGTTTCATTGAGCGCGGGAGCGGGCTATAGGAGAGCGGCATATCGACAGCGGGGGACGTAATGAGCCGCACATCCTGGACTCGGTAAATGGTGTCTGACGGCTTGTTTTAGCAGGCAAGGTTTCATCTGGCGATTGACCGCACGCGGCGACGGCACACACGAACAACGATGCGGCGGTGAGCAGAATGCCTGGGCCACGACGTTTGAGCGTACTCCTTGCACCTGCACGGTTGGTAAACGAAGTTACCGTAGATTCACTGGTCACCAGGACTTGTAGTCGCCGTTGCGGACACTGGCCGGCGTCTCGAAGTGGCTGTTCCGTTGGGTTGATACCGCCTTGTCGCGCAGCGTGGGCTCATTGAGCTGCCATTACGCCGCCATCACTCGTCAGGGCGGCCGCGAAAACGACTTTTCCGGATTGCCGAACCGTTTTGCGACGAACGCACTTTTCGGGGATCGAGGGTAGCTCCGGGATCCTCGGGCCACGCGGTAACAACTACCCGCCTACTCTCGGCTACGGAAGAAATCTGCCCTCAAACGCGCCTCACACTCTGAGGAAGAATGACAAAGTACGAGATTATCCTCTATTGGAGTGACGAAGATCAGGCCTTTATAGCCGAGGCGCCTCAGTTGGCCGGCTGCGCCGCCGATGGTTCGACGCGGCAGGAAGCGCTGGCTAATGCTGAAACGGCGATCGCAGAATGCACGGGAACCCGGACGCCCCATCCCTGAACCCAAGGGCCGGCTTCTCTTT
>JBEKNN010000478.1:0-4978 GCA_049522755.1 Bryobacteraceae bacterium
GTCGACTAGTAGCTGCTCGATTTCTGACAGCGACGTGTCCCTGCTGTCGCTCCAAGCCAATCGTCCCTGACGGAGCACCTGCTTTCTTGGCGGGTTTCGTCGAAGATATTCGGAGGACTCTAAGACGAGAGCCAGCGCGTCATCACCAAGTCTTCGAAGCATCTAGCCAAAGCATTCCCAGTCGGGGCCAACTCGCCTTTCATTTCCGGTGGCGAATCCGGCCCTCTTCAGCGCGTATTCGAATCGTGAGAAAACACCAAAGAATTCCAAGACCAAACCTTTGTCGATGCGAAAGGAATCCGCGATCATGGCGTATCACCTCAATAGAGCCCCGTGAGCGTTCTACGCGAAAGAAACTTGTCTAACCGAATCCCATTTTATCGCGCACCGCCTGCAGCAATCCCGTAAAGGCGAATAGAGATGGCCCGCGCCGGCCGTCATCATTATGCAAAGGGCTCCTCGACGGGATGCCCGTTTTCGGTATGTGCCTAGCCCATGCCTATAGCCGGACCCGCGCCATGTGAGAAACTGTTCCTTCCGTGGATCATCCCATTCAAGTCGAGCAGCTCCAGAAATCCTACGGCTCCTTCGCCGCCGTCAAAGGCATCGATTTCGAAGTCCGCGCCGGCGAAGTCTTCGGCCTGCTCGGGCCGAATGGGGCCGGCAAGACCAGCACGGTCGAAATTCTCGAAGGGCTGCGCTCGCGCAGCGGCGGCCGCGTCAGCGTCCTCGGGTGCGATCCCGAAGTGCAGACCCGCCAGCTAAAGGACCGCATCGGCGTCTGCCTGCAAGATACCAATCTGCAGGAAAAGATCAAGGTCCGCGAGGCCATCGAACTCTTTTCCAGCCTCTATACCCGCACCGTAGACGGCATGGCGCTGCTGAAGCGGCTGCAGCTTTGGGAAAAGCGCGAGGCGCTCTACTCCACCCTCTCCGGCGGACAGAAGCAGCGTCTCGCCCTTGCCTTGGCGCTGCTCAACGATCCGCAGGTGCTGTTTCTCGACGAGCCGTCCGCCGGTCTGGACCCGCAGGCGCGGCTCGAAATCCACGAGCTGGTGCAGGAACTTCGCCGCGAACAGCGCACCATTCTGCTCACCACGCACTACATTGAGGAAGCGGAAAAGCTCTGCGACCGCGTCGCCATTGTGGATGAAGGGCGCATCGTCGCCATGGGAACGCCGCGCGAGATTCAGGAGCGCACGCTCTCCAATTCCGTCATCGAAATCGAAATCGCGCAGCCGCTCGGCGACACGGAACTGCCCGTATGGCCGGAAGCCGACAAAGCCGCCATCTTCGACGGGCAGATGCACATCGCCGTCGTTTCGCGCCGTCCCGCGCGCACCATCGTCGCCATGGTCAAATGGCTGGACGACCACGGCATTGAGCTTTCCGATATTCGCATCAAGCGCCCATCGCTCGAAGAGGCGTTCATTGAGCTCACGGGAAAGAGTCTTCGCGAATGAGAGTCTATCTTGCGTTATTCCGGAACAACCTGCGCCTAACGATGCGCGACCGCTCGGTTTTCTTCTTCAATTTCCTTTTCCCGTTCATCTTTTTCTTCGGGTTCGCCGAGATGTTCCACGCCGGAACCGGCCAGGGCATCGCGTTCTTTGTCGCCACGGTTCTGGTGATGGGCATTCTGGGCAACGGACTCTGGGGTTCGGGAATGCGCGCTGTGTCGGAGCGCGAGACCAACATTCTGCGGCGCTTCAAGGTGACGCCCATTTCGCCGCTGCCCATCCTGATCGCGTCCATGGCGAGCGGCTGGCTGCTCTATCTTCCCGTTCTGATCCTGCTGGTTGCGCTGGCGCATTTCCAATATGCCATGCCAATACCGCAAAACTGGCTCTCGCTGTTCCTCATGTGCTCGGTGGGCGTGTGCGCGTTTCGCGCCATTGGGCTGATTCTGGCGTCCGTCGCCAACACCATGCAAGAGGCCACCATCCTGATTCAGGTGCTCTACATGCCCATGTTATTCCTGAGCGGCGCCACGGTTCCTTCGGCCCTGCTTCCCACGTGGGCGCAAACGCTGGCGGAATTCATGCCGGCGTCCTATCTGGTGACGGGGTTGCAAGGCATCTTCTTCCGCAATCAGAATCTTGCCGATAATGCCGCGGCCATTGGCGCATTACTGTTGACCCTGGTGCTTGGGCTCTTCCTCGCAGTGCAGCTTTTTCGTTGGGAAAAGGGTCAGAAGATTCCGCCGCGCAACAAGCTTTGGGTGCTGGCGGTGCTGGCGCCGTTCCTGTTGATGGGATGCTATCGCGCGTACAGCAAAGATCACATTGGCCAAAACGAAGCCCTCTTCCGCGACCTGCAACGCGCCGGCTCAGTGCTGATCCGCAACGTGCGCGTCTTCACCGGCGACGGCCCAATTATCGAGAACGGCGCGGTGCTGGTGCGCGATGGCAAGATCGCCGACATCTTCGAGCAAGGCGCCGCGCCCGATCCGGATAAGATCCGCGCCGACTCCGTAGAAGGCGCCGGCAAGACACTGCTGCCGGGCCTCATCGATGTGCACGTTCACCTGGGCGGGCCGGCCGGCATCTCCACTTCGAACGACGACTATGACCAGCAAAAGACCCTCCCGCGCGCCGCGGCCGCGCTGCTGTATAGCGGGGTCACCGCTGCCCGCAGCGTGGGCGATGCGCTTGATGCGTCGCTGAAGCTGCGCGCGCAAATCGCCAGCGGCAGCAAGCTCGGCTCGCAGCTCTTTGTCTATGGACCGATGTTCACCACCGAGGGGGGCCACGGCGCGGAATTCACCAAGTACGTTCCGGCGTCGCTCCGCGCCAACATCGCCGCGCAGCTCATCCGCACTCCCAAGACGCCCGCGGAGGCGCGCAAACAAGTCGACGAGTTGAAACGCGCCGGCGTGGACGGAATCAAAGTGATTCTCGAAGCCGGATGGGGCGACGGCATGCTTTACGACCGGCTGGATCTGTTTCTCGCCCGCGCCGTCGGCGAGGAAGCGCACGCGCAGAACCTGCCGCTGGCGGTACATACCGGCGATGCGCGCGATGTCACCGACGCCATCGATATCGGCGCTGCGTCCATCGAGCACGGGTCGATGCGCGATGAGATCCCCGATTCCGTGCTGGCGAACATGGCGCGGCAGGGCATCTATTACGACCCCACGCTGGGCGTCACCGAAGCCTACGCCAACTACTACGCGGCGCGCGCCGATTCGCTCAACAATTCGCTGGTACAGCAGACCGTGCTGGGCAGCCTGCTCAAGGGAACGCGCGATTTCCTGGCGTCCGGCAAGAGCGTGGACGCCGCTAAAGAGGCGATTTTCACGCACGCTTTCGACCAGTGCCGCGCCAACCTGCTGCGCGCGTGGAAAGCCGGCGTGCCGCTGGTGATGGGAACCGATGCCGGCAATCCGCTGGTGTTCCACGGCCCGTCGATGCACCACGAATTGCAGCTTTGGGTGCAGGCCGGCATCCCCGCCGAAGTAGCGCTGCAGGCCGCAACTGTGAACGGGGCCAAGCTGCTGCGCGCCGCCAGTCGCATTGGCGCCATCCGCAAAGGGCTCGACGCCGATCTGTTGATGGTGGATGGCAACCCGTTGCAGGACATCGCCGCCACCGAGCGAATCTCGCTGGTGATGTTCAAGGGCGAGCGGCTGCGGCGGCCGGAGTTATTCGACCAGAAGTAGCGTACGTGCCTACTTGATCATCCACGCCCAGGAGCGTAGCACATCAAACACGGTCGAAGGCGTTTGGTAAGGTCGAGTATAACGAAGAACCCCATTGCCGAAGATCGTCGACTCCGATCAACTTCCATCCGGCTCCGGTTGAAGATGGCATCACACTGATAGTCAATGGGCTTGAAGACGATCATCACGCGAAGTCGCCAGGTCGCAAAGAGGTTTCGGGAGACATCGCCAGCCTCTCCGTGGGATTTTCAAGGGCGCAGCTTGTGGCTCCGTTATAGCTTCTGAGCTCCGTCAACCTTGGCAAGCTTCCGGTCGAATGTACCCAGTGGCAGATGTCCGGCCTTCCGCGCTGACTCAACCATCAGGCAATCGGAAAACCCCAGCCCCGGTTTCGCCCGGAACAGTTCCAGGGCGCCCGCCACCGTCTCTGCATCCTGTAGCACCAGATCGCGGTGGTTCAGCAGCATTTCAATCGCTCTGATCAGGTCGTGCGGACTAAGTTCGTAGACGGTAGCAAGAACCCACGTCGCCTCGGCCAGCGCGAGCACCGAAACCCAAGCTCCTTTCGCGACAAAACTCTCCGCGGAAGCGGTCTGGCGGAAATCGTCCCGCGTAATCAGGCGAACCAGAACATTTGTATCAACCGCGCGCATAGCGCTTTCGGACGTTCCGGCGGATTCCGTCTTTCAGCTCACTGAGACTGCGCGTTTCCAACTTCCGCGCCCCGAACAACGCGTCATGAATATCGCCGGAACTGAAGCGCCCAGCACGGCGGACAATCATCTTATCGCCATCTTCCTCCCATTCCAAAACGGAGCCGGGCCCGATGCCGAGTTTTCGACGTACGTCCGCCGGGACTGAAATCTGTCCCTGTGCCGTAACTTTCGAATGTGCGATCGCCATATCTTATATTACCCCAGTAATGGAAATTGAAGCCTGCCCGGGCGCTCAGAGCGTCTCGGGGACAGCGACATGGGCGACCGTTACGCCTTGAGCACTTCTGCGAAATCCGCTGTAGGTTGGCAATCTGGAGCGGGTCCAGGGGACCCGCGCAGACCAGGGGGTCTGCCCTACCTAGAGCTTGTCCCGCATTTGCGGTTTCTCGCTCGGTTTTGCTCTAACTGGGGTATTTACTTGACTCAGGTTAACCCAAGATGTCGTGTAGGGGGCATGGAGGACTATCCTCGTAGTCTCAGCGAGTTGGAAGCCCGCTTCAGCAGCGAAGGGGCTTGCCGGGAAAACTTGTTCCAGCTCCGTTGGCCCGATGGGTATCGGTGCCCGCGTTGCGGCGGCGCGAAGGGTTGGCCGCTACGGTCG
>JBEKNN010000479.1:0-4946 GCA_049522755.1 Bryobacteraceae bacterium
GGACCGTGGCGGGGTTGATGTATTCGGTGGAGGTGCCAAGTGTCTGCGGCAGGCCCAGCAGAAAATCGCCCCACGCGTTATACATATTCGAAGCCGGTCCGCCGTTCAGCGAGGTGATGCCTCCGGTAAAGGTGAAGCCGCCGCGCGGTCCGAACGAGGTCTGGGGCTGGAAGTGGTTGATGCCGAAATGCTGAAACTCGCCGCCAAAACGGAAGGAGTGAGATCCTTTGATCCAACTGAGATTGAGCGCCGCGTTGTATTCGTTGTCCCGAAACAGGAAGGGATTGGACACGTTGGAATTCCCGAAGGATGAGAAGCCGGTGACTCCGAAGTTCGGATACCCGCCATCCAGGTAGTAAGATCCGTTGGTGCCGGGAATGCCGAGGGTGGTTAACCCATAATTGGTTCCGATATCGACGTTTTCGGCGTCCAGCCGCAGCCGCGTGTAGCCCACGCTTCCATCCGCCACCAGGGTGGGCGAAAACGTATGCGTCATGCCCACGCCAGTGCTCTGCACCCGGCCGGTAGCCGTTCCGGGCTGGCCGCCATCGAGCGTGTTGCCCTCGGCCGCTCCCAGACCCGGGGGATCGAAGATACGGCTGGGTGAAATTCCGTAGCGGACGAAAAGAGTGGTTTTCTCGCTGGGATTCCAGTTCACCTTGGTGTCGATGTTGTGATGCGTGGAGGAATAGTCGCCGCTGCCGAAGTAATCGTTGGTGGGAGTGGCGGCGGCCGATGCCTGGTTCGGCTCGGGCATCAGCGCGATCATCTTCTGCGAGGCGGAAGCGAATCGCGAGGTGGGAATCGTATTGTTCGGGAATGGCGTGCGCCCCGTTCCGTTGGCATTTCCCGTATTGGGATCGTAGAGGATTGTGCCCGTGCCGGAAAAGTTGCCTTGGCGAAGCGGGTCGGTGGCAACAGTCTCCAGCGCGGAGACGTTGGCCCGTTTATCGGTCTCTTCCCAGTCGGCGAAGAAGAAGAGTTTGTTCTTTTTGATGGGGCCGCCGAAGTTGCCGCCGAACTGATTGATGATGTTCTTGGGGTTGTTGACGCCGTAATAGAAGTAGTTTCTCGCTTTCAGGGCGCTGATGGTGTTGAATTCCCAAGCCGTGCCATGGAACTGGTTGGTCCCCGACTTGATAGTTACGTTCACTACCGATCCGCCGGCCATGCCTTGTTCGGCGTCGAAACTGGCAGTAACTACGTTGACAGTCTGGATAGCTTCCGCGGCCGGCACATAGGCGACGATTTCCGGCAGCCAGGGATAAAGATCGCTCACGCCGTCGATGCGCGTGTTGTTGTTGTTATACGACGCCCCATTTACGTTGGTACCCAGGGCGGCCTGCGGATTGCCGGCTTCAGAGTGCTCGGAGGCAGGCGGCGTGTAGCCCGGCACTATAAGAAAGACGCTCTGGAAGTTCCGCGTCGCGTTGCTGTTAGTGGGAAGTTCGGTGAGCTGCGCGGGCCGTATCTCTGCGTTGACGTCGGCCCGATCCGTCTGGAGTGACACTACCGATGCATCTACCGTGACAGTTTGGTTCACCTGCGCTAACTGCAGTTGCGCATCCACGCGGCGGACCGTGTTCGCATCAACAGTGACGCCCTGCTCGATAACCGTCCCGAACGATGCCGCCGTTATAGTCACCTTATAGACGCCTTGCTGAAGATCGCTTATAAGATAGCCGCCGCGGTCGTCGGTGGTGGCCTGGCGGGCAATTCCGGTGGCGACGTTCAGCGCCTCAATCCGGGCGTTGGGGACCGAACGGCCCGTACTGTCGCTGACGTTTCCGGTCAGCGATCCATAGAGCACCTGCGCATGCAAACTTGGCGCCAGGGCGAGCAGCGCGGCTATAGCAAAACAGCGGTAGCCGATTGTCTCCGAACGATCTAACGTAGATTTAGCGGATCTCATGCGACCTCCTTGTCGTCTTGAGCCCAAGGTAGTATACACCCAACTGCCTTAGCGCGATTCCGGTGCAACCCTCCTTTCTTCGTACAAATTGTGGTGCCGCCAGTCCAGGCGCGAAGACTCGCGCGCTGGTCCGAAAAGCCGCCTTAAAGGCGGCTGCAGCGAGGATTCGCTGCCCCACAAACAGCTTATTTGTCGTATTGCAGGAGCGAAAAGACGTCGTAGCCGGCGAGCTTTTGGCGTCCGTGGAGGAAGGTCAGCTCGACGACGAAACCGATGCCTGCTACGATGCCGCCGAGTCCGTTTACCATGCGGGCGGTGGCGGCCGCAGTTCCGCCTGTGGCCAGGAGGTCGTCGACGATAAGGACGCGCTTGCCCTCGTCGAGGGCGTCTTTGTGCATCTCGAGCGTGTCGGTTCCGTATTCCAGATCGTAGGTGACGCTGACGGATTCGGACGGCAATTTTTTAGGCTTGCGCACGGGCACGAAGCCGGCGCCTAGGGCATAGGCGAGCGCGGGGGCGAAGATGAAGCCGCGGGCTTCGATGCCGATGACCACATCGACTTGGGCGCCGCTGTAATGGTCTTTGAGACCGTCGATGATGCCGCGGAAACCTGCTGGGTTCTTCAGCAGGGTGGTGATGTCGTAGAAGAGGATTCCGGGTTTGGGAAAGCCGGGGACTTCGCGGATGAGCAGTTTGAGGTTATCCATCAGGATTCGATCTCGAAAGATCCGTATTGTTGCACGGCGGCTTCCTGTTCTTCAACTCCGCGGACATCGGCCCAGCGCGGACCCTGGCGGAGGCGGGCGGCGAAATCGGAGAGTTTATCGGGTGGTCCGGCGGCGTAGACTTCGACGCAGCCGTCATCCAGATTGCGGGCGTAGCCAGTGAGACTGAGGGCGGATGCGGCTTGTTGGGCGAAGTAGCGGAAGCCGACGCCCTGGACGCTTCCGCGAATCACCCAGCGGCGGGCTGCACGGGGTTTAGCGGCCATGCGAGTGGCCTGTAAACGGTGGCCGCGTAAGGTGGCTTCGGAAAAAGCGCGGAACGAAGCCAATCCCAAAAGCGGACAGTTGGCGAGATGTGGGAATCATGCGCAAAACCGGCCATGCCCGGTCACGTTCTACGGAACCGTCGAACAGCTTTTCCTCCCTGATTCCAGTGTAGCTTCTCCATTTTCGTTCCAAGGCGCGAGTTCTTCACTCACGAAGCCCGGATACGGGCAAGCGCCTCAATCACAGGGGAGTTGTGGCGCCTCAAGGCACAGGCGGATGTGGGCCGTTCGCATAGACCGTTGGCCAACTGACTTCGTTGAGCGGAGCGCCGGCGAGAAAGCGCTCCGGCAGATCGGGATTGGCAATGTACGGCCGGCCAAACGCGATGGAATCAGCTAGCCTGCCTCGATCAGGGGGGTTCCGCGCTTGGGTCATGTCGACATTGGCGACGAGATGTCCGTGATAGAGCAGCCGAAAGTGTTGGAACACGCCGTCGCCGGCCAGGTGTTCCAGCGGACTTCCAGTGAAGTCCATAGTTGCTCCCATCAGTAGCAGATGGTCGAGTTCGTAGTCGTTCAGCCTTTTTATCACATACTCCATGCCGGGCAGAGTATCTTCGTTCGGTACGAACGGCCCGAATAAGTTCATCGGCCCGACCTTGATGCCGACACGACCCGGCGCCACGTACTGGAGAACGGTCTCAGTGATTTCGAAGAGGAAGCGGGCACGGTTGACGACAGACCCTCCATATTCATCTTTGCGAAGGTTCGTGGCGCTGTTCAGAAACTGAGCGATGAGGTAAAGATAGTTGGCTTGAATCTGTACGCCATCGAATCCAGCTTTCATGGCATTCCTTGCGGCGGTTCCAAAATCAGATACGGTCCGACGAATTTCATCTTTGGTCATCGGGCGAGGCGCTACCGTGGGCTTCCTTCCCGATGGGGTCACGCTCTCTTGCTCCGGATTCACATCGGATGCGGACATCGGTAGGGCGCCATCGAAGAAGTCCGGATGCGTCATCGCGCCCGTGTGCCAGAGCTGCGCGTACATGAAACTGCCCCTCTTGTGAACAGCATCGGTCACACCCCGCAACAGTCGAGACTATTCTGAGAGAAATATAGAACGAGCAGTACCATCCTCCCAACCGACGACTTGGCAAGCTGCGAAGGCGTTTTACGTCGAGGGGCTGGGCTTTCGCGCGACATTTGAGGCCTCCGCGGACGGTCGGTCAGGACTACCGGGCCTTGAGCGCGGCACAATCCAATTGACTCTCGATAGTCCGATGGCGGTCACAATGGCCGAGATGCCTGCGTATCGCTCCTTGTGGATGACACTGATGAGTATTACCGCGAGCGGAGCCCAAGGGTGACCGTTCTTCGAGCACCGCGAGACGAGGAGTGGGGCGCACGAGGGAGGACTCCGACTCGGCCCCCGCAGACGGCCGCTCACGCCATATCGCCTGCACCTATACCCCTTGGAGTACTCCGGCGATTGATCCTGGGGCACGCCAGCGCGAGGAAATCCTAGTCCAAACAGGGGCTGTTCGATGACGCCGGCCATACGACTGGCGCCGCCCACATGCCGGTCTGTGTGCTGCGGCGAGGACGTCGACGCTGCGCAACACTACCGCCCGGTTCTGCCTTACTGCACTCATTGTGTGTCGAAGAGATGCCGCAAGTGTCGGAGCTCGGTTCGCGTCAGGCAGTTTCAGCAGGACCCGACATTCAATCTCATCGGCCGGCCACGAGGGGCCGCGGATGCAATGCGGTTGGGGTTGCGGGGATACTGGGCGCAATATGCGCGCGCACTTCACCATATGCGCGAAGCGGCCGGCGGCTACCGGGCACGGGGACCTGCGAGGGAGCTGGAAGCAAAGCCGCCCACTAGCGAGGCGAAAGAGCGGCAGCCGGGGTGAATTCCCGTTATCCGACGTGCTACAAAACTCGGCCCGTACGACGATGACTAGCCTCGAATCTCCGAGAGAGTACATACTGGAGCCACGGATGACTTCTACGCCGTCCGAGGAAGAAGAATATGCATTC
>JBEKNN010000480.1:0-4894 GCA_049522755.1 Bryobacteraceae bacterium
AGTCCCGAAAGCTCCGAAAATTTTCGCTCTTGGTCTTGGACGTCTTCAACCTTTCGATCATGGCTTGAAAGCGTTGTGTAGCTCGTTCCTCGAAGAGGGCCAGGAAGAAATCTTCCTTGTTTCTAAAGTGAGCATAGACGGCCCCCTTCGTACGGCCCGCTGCCGCCGCAATCTGAGCTACCTGCGCCTTCTCGAAGCCATCGCGCACGAAAATTTCCTCGGCTGCCTCTAGTAGCAACTTCCTTGTCTCTTTGGTTCGAGCTTGAGTTTCCTTTTTTGCTGTCTTTGCCATAACGCGTAATTCCGCTTGACAATTATACCATCGGGTATATTTTCGTAAATATACCTGGAGGTATTATTTACGAGCGTGCTCAAACCCGGCAGAAGCGGTCCTTCGGCGAGCCCGAACCCGTGTCTATAGTTTCGCCCCGGATGTTCGGATTTAGCGTTGGTCTGGCCAATGGAAATGCCGGGCGCGCTCCCGGCTCACAAGGCACGCTCGACGTCCACCTGAAGGAGATTTGATGAAAACGTTATTGACGCAGTTGTCGCTTCTAGGATTGATGTCTGCCGGCTGCGCGCTAAGCGCGCAAGACCAGGCCAACCTCAAGACGCCCGCCGCCTCTGTGGATGAACAGACACCGCCTGTCCCGCCCGCCTCGGACGGAGATCCCCAGAGTGAGCAGACGCAGACTCCCGCGACCAGCGCACCGCCGGTTCCGGGATTCGCCAATCCACTGTCCGGCCCCCTCGCCGGCAGTCCCACACCGCAAAGTCTTAGCGAGAAATTCATGGACTATGCTGTGGTGACGATGGGTCCGCGCGCCTTGCTCACTCCGGCCTTCACCGCCGCAATATGGACGCTCGACCCGCCGAAGGCATATCCGCGCGCCTGGCGGGTGGGGGCGGATGCGTTCGGCAGGAATTACGAAAATGCCCTGGCCAGCCGAAGCGCAATGGAGACAGGAAGGTTCCTAACCAGCGCCGTTCTGCATGAAGACTTCCGTTACCGGCCTTCCACCAGCAGGAATCCTATCGTCCGAAGCTTTCACGCGCTGGGCTACACGTTCCTCGACAAATCGGATTCCGGCCATACACGCATAGCGTTTGCGAATTTTGTAGGGGCAGGCGCCGGCGGCTTCGTGGGTGATTTGTATTTGCCCTCCGGCTTCAATAACCTGACCCATGCCGAGACGCGGATAGCAACCGCGTTCGGCGGCTTCGCGGTCCAAAATCTGCTGCGCGAGTTCGCGCCCGAATTGATAAAACTGACCCACAAGCTACACCTGCCGTTCCCGCGCATTCCCGTGCCCGAGTGGTGGGTTGCATTGGCCAATCGCTGAGCCAGCCGCACGGGCTCTTGGACTTCGACACCGGAAGGAAACACACATGGCTAAGGCGATAATCGTTATTCCCTCGGACTCATCCTCGTGCCGGAGCGAGCTAATCGGATCCAACCTCGGGCTTCGAAAAGTCTGGGAATCATTGCAACTAGTCGCTCGAACCGATTCCACGGTCCTTATCCAGGGCGAGACTGGCACGGGCAAGGAGCTGGTAGCCAAGGCAATTCATGGGGAGAGCTCTCGAAAGCGTGGCCCATATGTGAAGCTGAACTGCGCGGCACTGCCAGGCGCCCTTCTCGAGAGCGAACTCTTCGGCCACGAGCGCGGAGCCTTCACCGGCGCTTGGACTCAAACGGCCGGGCGCTTTCAGCACGCCCACACAGGGACGTTATTTATGGATGAGATCGGCGATTTGCCGCTGGAATTGCAGCCCAAGCTTTTGCGAGTGCTCCAGGAACAGGAGTTCGAGCGGCTCGGCAGCAACCACACAATCCGGGTTGACGTTCGTGTCGTCGCAGCCACGAATCAAAATCTGTACGAAATGGTTCGAGAGCGGCGATTCCGGGCGGATTTGTTTTACCGCCTCAATGTGTTTCCGATCGCGCTTCCCCCTTTGCGAGAGCGTCCTGAAGACATTCCTCTGCTGGTGCAGCACTTTGCTCGCAAGTTTGCGTCTCGTATGAATAAGGAGATCGGCCATATTTCGCAAGCGGCCATGGAGTTCCTCCGACAACAGGACTGGCCCGGTAATATCCGCGAATTGCAGAATTTCGTCGAGCGTGCCGTAATTATGTCTTCCGGTCCTAGCCTGGAGATTCCGATCGGAAAGCTTGAACGGGTGATCAATGCCGACAGGGTCGTGGGCGAAAGGCCAACGCTCCTCGGCATTCTCGCAGAAGCACAGCGAAATCACATCCTCGAAGCGCTACGCCAAAGCGGGGGGATAATAGCAGGGCGTAATGGCACCGACGTCCGGCTCGGCCTGGCCCGTACGACGTTGCTATATCGGATGCAAAAGCTTGGTATCGCCCAGGGGAGAGCGGTTCGAGTTGGAGACCCTGCCAGATGGGCCAATCTGGGATATCCCGAAAGCGAGACGTGTCCGAGTCGGCGTCTTCGATCCGCAGGCGGCGAAGGGCCAAAGCTTGCGGGCGTACGCACAACAGGCCGTGAGCCGTCTGCCGGAACCGGCCGCTAAAACAAGCGCCGTTAAACAGCATTCGATCTTTTCTCTTGACTTGTAAGTAAGTACATACTTATAATAGTGCATACCATGAGGATGCAGGGCACGGACCGGCGGCAGCAGTTGATTGAGACTGCGCTGGATGTGTTTTCGCGTAAAGGGTTCGACGGCGCGACAACTAGGGAAATTGCGGTCGAGGCGGGCGTGACGGAGGCGATCATCTTCCGGCACTTTCCGACGAAACAGGCCCTGTATACCGCGGTGGTGCAGGCTAAGCGGGATCCGGCGGAGATTGAGGCTTGGATGGCTTCGGTCAAATCGTTTATCGAGCGAAACGACGATGCCGGGCTATTTCGGGAGATTGCGCACGCGCTCCTGGACTGCTATCGTGACGATCCGCGGCACGAACGGGTGATGCTGTTTGCGGCGTTGCAAGGCCACCAGCAGACGCTGGTGGAACATCGGCGATTTTCATTGCCGATTATGAAATCGCTCACCAACTACGTGGCGCGGCGCCAAAAGGAAGGCGCGCTGAAGCCGGGTCCGCCCGAAGCCGTAATTACGGCGATCGCAGGTATGGCGTCGCACTATGCCATGATGACGGCGCTCTTCGGATTTGAGACTGGCGTAAGAGATGACGAAATGGTGGATGCGTTCGTCAACATATTAATGGACGGGGTTCGGGCTGGGGTATCTAAGGCTGGGGTATCTAAGACTGGGAAATCTAAGGCGGGGAAATCGAAATGAAAGTGTGGGTGATTTTTACGGTAGGGTTGTCGCTCATAGCGGCGGGGTGCTCATCGCAGAAGCCGGTTGAGGCGGCGGGAACGGCGGCCGCCGCGAAAACTTTGGCGGTGTCCACCGCCGCGGCCGTGTCGCGCAACGTAGGGGCGGCGTTTGAAGAGACCGGCTCGTTCGAGGCCGATGAGACCAGCGATATCGCTCCGGCTGCAGCCGGACGAGTGATCGCGACGCCGGTGAATGTTGGCGACTTCGTGCGGCAGGGGCAGGTGATCTGCGAGTTGGACCATCGCGACGCCCAGTTGAAACTGGACCAGGCGAAAGCGCAGTTGGACCAGGCGACGGCGGCGGTGCGGCAATCGCAGGCGCGCATCGGCCTCGCGGGCGCGCAGAACTTCGTGCCGGACGCGGTGCCGGAAGTGGCGGCGGCGAAGGCCAATTTCGATTCGGCCACGGCGCAGGCCAGGTTGGCGGCGGCGGATGCTAAGCGATACCAGAATCTGGTGGCCACCGGCGACGTGTCGCAGAGTACATACGAGAAATACCGTACGCAGCAGGAGACGGCCGAGGCGCAGGCGACGGCGTCGCGGCGGCAATATGAGGCGGCGGTGAATAGCGCTCGGGAAGGCTTGGGCGCGGTGGAAAATTCGCAGGCGTCGTTGGAGGGATGGCGCTCGCAATTGGGGCAGGCGGAAAAGGCGCTGGCCGATACCACCATACGCGCGCCCTTCGACGGGTTCGTGACGGCGCGTGCGGTGGCGGTGGGCGAATGGGTGGTGGTGACGCCGCCGACTAAGCTCGCGACCATCGTGCGCATCGGTACGCTCAAGCTGCAGTTGCAGACTCCGGAACAGCTCGCGGCGGGCGTGAAGCTTGGGATGCAAGTAGTGGCGCGGGTGGCGGCCTATCCGGACCGCGACTTCGCGGGCACGGTGACCGCCATCAATCCATCGGTCGATCCGAGTTCGCGCATGTTCCTGGCGGAGGCGAAATTTCCAAATGGAGATGCGAAGCTGCGGCCGGGAATGTTCGCCACGGCGAAGATTGTGCGGCCGGGCGGCGAGAACGGGATTTTCGTGCCGAAGACGGCGGTATGGCGCGACAAGACTACCGATTCGTTCCAGGTGTTCGCGGTGGAGAACGGCGCGGCGAAGATGCACGTGGTGGTGGTGGGAGACTCGGCGGGGGACAGCACGCGCATTCTCTCCGGTTTGGCCGGAAACGAGACTGTGGCCACCAACCATCTGAGCGAACTCTACGACGGCGCGCCCGTGCAGGCCAGCAAGTAGGCGACAGGAATTCATAATGCATGCATTAGCAAAACTCTGCGTCAGACGTCCGGTATTCGCCACCATGTTGATCTTGGCTTTGGTGGTGACCGGCATCTTTTCCTATTTCAGTTTGGGCGTGGACCTGTTTCCGAAGGTGGATGTTCCCACGGTGCTGGTGACCATCTCCAACCCCGGCGCGTCGCCCGAGGAGATTGAGAGCGAGATCAGTAAGAAGGTCGAGGACGCGATCAACACCATCAGCCAGGTGGATGAGGTGCGGTCGACATCGTCGGAAGGTCAGTCGCTGGTGGTGGTCACTTTCCTGCTCTCGAAGAATGGCGATGTGGCGGCGCAGG
>JBEKNN010000481.1:0-4885 GCA_049522755.1 Bryobacteraceae bacterium
AGCGCCAAGCCTTGAGGGTCACAGGCCCGGACATCCCGGGAATGGACCTGTCAAATTTACCAGCCGAACAGTTCCCTAGTGCTGCTAGCCTCAGGTGCTGATAGATTTTCACTACAACAAAATAGGAAGTGCACATGTTTGGACGTGGTACATGGGCCATCGTTGGCCTCGCGAAAGAGTCACTCGAAGCCTTCAGAACAAGCTTGGAAGACCGGATGATCATGGCGGCTGCTTCGCAGATGGCGGCATCCGCCATCACCCGGCATTTTAGCTCCGATGCGCTAGGGATCAATCCTTTTGGCGCTCCCCGTCTCGATGAACAGCATCCACTCGGATTTGAGCACCAGGAAGAACTCGCGCGGCATGCGACGTCGGAACAGGCCGAGCGTTCCAACCTCAGCCTTCCCACAGAGATATTGGACTGCGAAGGTTACGGGGTTACCATGAAGCAGTTCCAGCTTCACGCCACAATGCCTTGGTATGGACTATGGGCCGTCTCGAATGAATGGAAGGATGTTAGCGATCTAGCTTCCATCAAGGAGCAGCGTTCTTATGTATTGTTGGATCGGCCGTATAAGTTTCTGCAAGCAACGGACAAAGCGTCAGTTGACAAGGAGACGCTCGGCGTAACTGCCGCGATTCGTAAACAAGTCCCGGTGCTCCTGGACTTTAACGAAGGCCGCGTGTTTATCGAGAGCAATAACAAGAAGCTGATCTACGCGATAACCACCCAGTTGGCGAAGTTAGGCAGTGAGATCATCCCGGTCGCCTGGACTTATAGTTCCGCGAATTGGCCCGCTGAAGTGGTCAGGAGATTGTATGAGGCCACTCAGTATCAGGGTGATTTCCAAAAACGCGCCGATGAAGCCACACGATTCAAAGCGAACGAGATCGAAAAACTCGAAGACCGGGAATTGGAATCCATAGTCGCGAACTATTTTTCGATGACTGAACTGCCAGGTGATCTCTGGGCCGGCATCTCCGGTCCCGCGCAGATCCGACTGCACGACGCGAGTCCGCCAATCGGCGTGAAGTCCCCAACGAGTGCAACCACGCTACTCAATATGACGGATGACGCCAAAGTCGTTTCGGGCGTCGTCACCTTTCAAGAGCGTGTGTCGATTACACGCAAGAATGGCGGGGAACTCACTTTCCGCAAGGATCTTCTCTGCATCGATGTGAACGACCGGATCAATCTCACCGATGTTGGGGCGGCAATGCTGCGTGGTTTTGACATCCCTGCGTTCCGGAAAGACATCCAGCGCGAGATCCGTAAAACCAAACAGGTTCCGTCGATCGAGGAGTTTTGGGGCAACTGGCTCCACGAATTGAGCAATGCCGTGCGAACGATTGAAGCGGCCTTCCGCGAACTTCTTAGTATCGATGGAGATCAGGAGGCTGGCATTTTGCCGATGCGCGTTCCGGAAAAGGAAGAGGTGCTGGAAGCTGTGAACCCCTGAAGAAAGTATGATTCCCAAAAACTTAACCGCGCGAGTTTCCACAACGAAACGACCCGAGAGCGAGCCTCGGGGCTCTCACATGAAACGCGTCTTGATCGAGGGGAACGGATGAACACGGCAGATCGCGTTTCGCCCTGCCCGTCACGTACAATGCGGGGCCCGGCTTCCTGCGATGTACGTGCGGTTTGCCAAGAGTCTGTACGGCCTACCCTAACTCGAGGTGCAGACTCTCGTGATTTGGTGGTGGCCAGCAACACCCCATTGTCCGCCGTCTGGCCGGGCTTGTCGTGGCAATATGAGGGCGATCTTGTCTGCCATGTAGACGGCGAGGCAACCGAACATAAGGCGGGTCTTGGGCGAAAGCGCAGTGATCGCGTCGAGCCTCGTGTGCAATCAAAATGCAGAACGCCACCGACCCAACCGCTAGCGCATAATTATTCCGCTTTTCGGCGAGGTCATCTCGATCCGACAACACAGCCTTCCTCATTGCCCCACCGTCTCCCTCCAGCAGAGCGTTCACGCCGAGGTTATGGAAAAGTGCAGGAACGTCTTCGATTAGGTAATGCAACGAACCACAGCGCAGCTTTATTACGTCTCTAGACTGTCCGAGGAGGCGCTCGCACCGAATTGTCCAGCAACAATTTCAAGATGGACCGCAGGCAGACTCTCGGCGACGTTGTGCTTTGCTTGCAACCTCCTGAAGCTCAACCGCGGTCTGCTCCAGCGCATCAGAATTCTCGGCCATGCCCATGAGGTTAGCGTATGCGCAGATGAATCGGATGGTCCCCACGGATCGGCTCCGAGGCACCGGGATGCAGCACTGCCGGTCACTTGGCAGTATCACGCTCAAAACCGGACACTTGCCGACCTCGGGGAAGCAACCCCAGATGGCAAGTGCGCTTGATATTACAAGTAGATGAAGACGGAGAGGTTTACGCCGGAAATGTGGTGCCCACGGCCGTGATGCCAATGGACACCGCCGTATTGGCCGGGATCTGTGAGAGGGCCCAATCTGCGACGGCGTGGCGGCCACCACGGTCTGGCCGGCGGAATGATCAAGGGCAGCCACGCCGTGCCGCCCACGTAGATCGTGAATGTGATTCCGGAGCCAGTGGGGGCCAGTTGAACATAACCCTTCACATCGCCGACCGTCACGGGGGGATTCAAGGCTGGGCCGCATTGGACTCGGCGCCTAACGTGCCCTGCATCTGGAACACGAGCCGGCGACTTTCGACAGTCCTTCGGCTCCGAATCCCGTCGATGAACGCAACCGCCGGTTCCAGTTTCGGCCGCACCCTTTCGACGATCTTCCGTTGTTTGGGTATCGCATCGCCCAGCGCTTCCCGGACCATGCGCCGGTGAACGCCGAACTTCCGCGCCACTCCTTTGACCGTTCCCACTCCGAACTGATACTCCCGCCGGATGGCTTCGAATAACTCCACGTCTTTTCTCCTGTTCAAGACTTGCTTCTCCATTCCGGGCTTCCGCCCAAAACAGAATAGCCGTCACGTGTTTACAGGGGGGCCAGATCAGACCATCAAAGTGGGCCAATTTACAGTATCGAAGTGGGCCAATTTACAGTATCGAAGTGGGCCAATTCAGAGTAGCGAAATCACCTACCACCGCGCGCCGGGAAGGCCGAAAGGAATGCCGCCTCGTCGCGCCACGTTGGCCCATGTTGCGCCGACGGCGGCCACTGCGACCAATGTGTGGCTACCCGGCTGCGGGGGCGCGCCCGAAGCCGAAAACTGCCAAGGGCGGCCGCTGGGGCGAGGGTTTGACTGCCGGGAAAATGATGGAGTGCCGATGGCTGGCGCCCTCGCTGGTAGGGCAGTTCGAGTTCGTTGAGTGGACGCCGGACCTCATCTGCGGCACGCCCGGTTTATGCGTGCTCAATGACCTGGAATCGCGGGAAGTGGTCCGGGAATCATGAGCGGCTATAGAGAAGAAAAGGCGAATATGATATCCTGCTCGGCGTGAAGCAGTGCCGGGTGTCGTTCAAGGATGCGGATGGAATTGAGCACGCTGTCGAGGTGGAGGCGCGGACGCTCTACGAGGCCGTGGGGCTCGCGATTGATCGCTTCCGCCGCTGTGAGCACGTGCGATACGAACCGAAGGGCCTGCACGAATTCACCGTGGCACCACGAGAGCCTGGCACCCAACACCGGCTGACCAGGACGATGTTCGATACATGGCTCCGCCGGCCAGGGGGATCGCCTGCGGATATGGCGCTCAAAACCAGATTGAAGGAGATCCTGGGCCATGAAACCAATGGATAATGGCTGAAGCTTCGTGGATAACAATGTTCGCCCTCGTGGGCTGGGGTGCTGTGGGTTCGAGTATGGACGACGAAATCGACGACAGTGGCGAGGAAGGAGCCGCAGATCCGCCCGCTACCATCTCCGCCGCGCTGTCGGGGCATTCCGATTGGCGATGGGAACTATATTGGCTGCGCTTATGGATACGGAGACATCCAACCGTTCACCGGTCCGCGCGACTGCCCGACTTGTAACGGCTCTGGCATTGAAAACGGGTACCAGGACAACTGAAGTCGGCACTTGCGCGGCGGGCTCTGCTTACGCGTCGTTGCAACGAGAAATATCCTCGGCCAGCGCCGCCCGAATAGATAGATAGCGTTAATTCGCGTTATCGGAAAGTATCGCGACCGGGTGGCAGTTCGGAAGTCGCGTTGCTGCACAAGTGTTGCCGAGCCTTCCTCATCGGCTTCGTACTGGCACCAAGCCAGATATAATAGACATCGTTTCATTCGTTTGTTCCGATGAATATCGTAAGGAAACTACCAGCTGACACGTGGTATCAAATCCGAAGCCCGAAGAACTTCTATTCAGCGATGCGCAGCGATGTGGAGCTACTACTCAAGCATCGTGCATACGTGTCGTTGGCTACCGTAATTGTGTACATATCCCAGATCCTGCCGGGGGCCAAGGGCATTCCCGAAACTAGAATTCCGGTAGTGGGTCAGTTTCAAACTGACCCACTACCAGAATTCCTCTTCACTCATATCGGCTCGCCGCCCCCAATCGCATCTGAGTTCGATGTTCATCGGGACATAAGAAACAATATTTCGCATCCATCCGGCGTTGTGGATCGATTTTTGAGCCTTGAAGAGGTCGGGGAAATGCTGGATTACTGCAAGCGGCTCATGAAGACGATGTATCCCCACCTTGTCGTGCGGGAGCATTGGCTTCGGATCTGAAATTGAAGAAGGGAATGCTGTTTGACCTGCTAGGCTAGAGGAGTTTGTTCAATGCCCCGTTGCCTTTCTGGCTTTCCCGGAAGTCTAGAACAGTACCAAACGCCATTTGCCGTGCCAACCGCGCTATTTCAAAGAGAAGATCAATATGTTAGACTCCGTGCACTATGACAATCTGTCGAGCTCGTGTCTGTCTGTTCGGGATGGCTGC
>JBEKNN010000482.1:0-4816 GCA_049522755.1 Bryobacteraceae bacterium
AGGCCTCCCCGGTTCGGCCAAGAATCAGGTTGGCTGGTCGCGCGGTGGAGCCTTTCAACCAACGCATGATCACCGGTAGTGACATCTTGGGCAGCAGCAGTACAGGAACATGGTTGGGCAGGATCACCCTGCTCGGAGTTGACAAAAGTGCCTTCCGCTCTCGCCATACAAGAGAGCCTCGGCCACTACACGGGCTACTCGGGCATCCTGCAGCTATACGGGCCCGAAAGCGGCTTTGTCCACTTCACGGTCCAGGACGAGGAAGGCTCGGTCCGCGGATAGCTTTGCGCCTGTGGGCGCCTGCAAGCGGCCGGGCTCGCGGGATGGAGCCAGCCAAACGCCAAGTGACAAACAGGAAGGTCGCCTCTGTGAGATCGGGATGCCAAGGGGGAAGCTTTCTGCGGTCGAACATAACGAGTTGGCAGGCGAAAGCGCCTGCCCCACATATAGTCGACACATGGAAAATCGCAGGAAAATGTAGAAACTCCAGCAGCCGGCTTTCAGCCGGCTCTCGCACGAGAGCGCATCTTGCGGACCGCAAAATCGGCGCGCCCGCCTAATAGATCACACGAATAGATCACAATGGATACATGCGCCGGAAAACTTCATGAGCCAGGACACCCGTGTCACCCATCCAATCTACAACCATCAACCCACCGACATCGAAGGATTCGATTCCCTGTCGGAGCTCGCCCTCGACATGCACTGGTCGTGGAATCATGCCACTGACGAAGTGTGGCGGCAGCTTGATCCCGAATTGTGGGAGATCACGCATAACCCCTGGGTGGTCCTGCAGACGGCCTCTCGCGACCGCATCGAGCGCGTATTGGCCGATCCCGCTTTCCGCCAGAACGTAGATGCTCTGGTCGCATCCGGCAGGCAGGCGGCAGAAGCGCCCGCGTGGTTTCAACGGAATCGTCCTGAGACTCCACTCACCTGCGCCGCTTATTTCAGCATGGAATTCATGCTGAGCGAAGCTCTCCCCATTTACTCGGGCGGACTGGGCAATGTGGCTGGCGATCAACTCAAAGCCGCAAGCGATCTGGGCGTGCCCGTGGTCGGTGTGGGCCTGCTCTACCAGCAGGGCTATTTTCGCCAGGTGATCGACAGCAACGGTGAGCAACAGGCGCTCTTTCCATATAACGATCCCGGACAGTTGCCCATCGCGCCCTTGCGCCAACCGAACGGCGAGTGGCTGCGGCTCGAGATCGCCCTGCCGGGGTACGCGGTCTGGCTGCGCGCCTGGCAGGTGCAGGTCGGCCGCGTCAAACTTTACCTGCTCGATAGCAACGACGCAGCGAACTTTCCCATCCATCGCGGCATCACCAGCGCGCTTTACGGAGGCGGTCCGGAGTTGCGCCTCAAGCAGGAACTGCTGCTCGGAATCGGCGGCTGGCGGCTGCTTCGTGCGCTTGGGCTCCAGCCGGAGGTCTGTCACCTGAATGAAGGCCACGCCGCGTTCGCCGTGCTGGAGCGCGCCCGCAATTTCATGGATGAAACCGGCCAGCCATTCGACGTCGCACTGGCGGTCACCAGAGCGGGCAATCTCTTCACCACCCACACCGCGGTGGCCGCCGGTTTCGACCGTTTTTCTCCCGCCCTCATCGAGCAATACCTCGGCAAGTATGCCGAAACCAAGCTCGGCATTGCGCTTCACGATTTGCTGGCTCTTGGCCGTCAGAACCCGGATGACTCGTCCGAGCCCTTCAACATGGCGTATCTGGCGCTCCGCGGCAGCGGGGCCTCCAATGGCGTGAGCCGCTTGCACGGCAGCGTCAGCCGGCGCCTCTTCCTGCCTCTGTTTCCGCGCTGGCCCGAGGAGGAAATCCCAATCGGATACGTCACCAACGGAGTCCACATGCCAACCTGGGACTCGGCCTCGGCCGACGACCTGTGGACGGAAAGCAGCAGCAAGGACCGCTGGCTGGGGAGCGCCGATACCCTCGAACACGACATTCGCCGCGTCTCCGACGAGAGGCTATGGCAATTTCGGACGGCTGCCAGCCACTCTCTCGTAGAGTACGCTCGCGATCGATTGTCCCGAAATCTGACCGCCTCAGGCGCGCCTCCAGGCGATGTCGAAACCGCGAAGCATCTCTTCGATCCCAACGCACTGACGCTAGGCTTTGCCCGCCGCTTCGCGACTTACAAGAGACCCAACCTGCTGCTGCATGACCCGGCGCGCTTGCTTCGCATCCTGACCAATTCCCAGCACCCGGTGCAGCTCATCATCGCCGGCAAGGCGCATCCCGCCGACCTGGCCGGCCAGGCGCTGATCCGCGAATGGACGCATTTCATCCGGCAGCCCGAGACGCGTCCCCACGCCATTTTCCTTAGTGACTACGACATGCTCTTGACTGAGCGCCTGGTTCAAGGCGTGGATGTCTGGATCAACACTCCGGAGCGCCCCTGGGAGGCTTGCGGCACCAGCGGCATGAAAGTGCTGGTCAATGGAGGAATCAATCTGTCGGAGCTGGATGGCTGGTGGGCCGAAGCCTACACGCCTGACGTCGGGTGGGCGATTGGTGACGGCCGGGAACATGGCGACGACCCCGCTCGGAACGCTGTCGAAGCCGGCGCGCTCTACGACCTGCTGGAACACGAAGTGATTCCCGAGTTTTATGCCCGTACCCCGCAGGGCATCCCCACGGCTTGGCTGGCGCGGATGCGCAATAGCATGGCGAGCTTGACGCCGCGCTTTTCCGCGGACCGCACGGTGCGCGAATACACCGACGAGCGCTATCTCCCGGCTGCCGCGGCTTACCGCGAGCGGGCCGCCGCGAAGGGCGCCATGGGCAAGCAGGTGCTCGATTGGCAGCATGCCCTTGCAACGGAGTGGCCCGCGCTCCGCTTCGGTGAAGTCAAGGTCGAAACCGGCGCGCAGCAGCACCTGTTTGAGGTTCAGGTCTATCTCAACAGTCTCGATCCGAATGCGGTCACAGTCGAGCTTTACGCCAGCGGCGGCGCCGCCGGCACGCCAGGCGAGGCCCCATTGCGGATCGGGATGGAGCGCGTTGGCCAATTGCCGGGCGGGTCCGGGGTTACATCCGGAGGCTATCTTTATCGCGCTCAGGCGCCCGCGGCGCGCCCGGCCGCCAGTTATACGGCGCGCGTAATACCACGCCATACCGGCGTCGCCGTTCCCCTGGAAGCCGCTCAGATCCTGTGGCAGCATTGACTTAAAATTCGAGTGACTGGACAAAGGGTTAAGAGTCATGAACACTAACGATCGGATGGAACCAAACATATTTGTCATCTTCGGTGGAGCGGGCGACCTGACCTGGCGGAAGCTCATGCCGGCCCTGTTCGATCTCTCTCAGAGTCACAGTATTCCGGCGCATTTTTCGATCATCGCGGTGGACCGCGTCGAGCTGGGCGAGGACGCGCTGCGCAAGCATCTGCATGAGGGAGTCAGGAAGTTCGCGCGCAGCGGGAAAGCCGCAGTCAAAGAGTGGAAGGAGTTCGCCCGGCATATCCAATACCTGCAGGGCGATTTCAAAGGCATCGCGACCTATACCGAGCTCAGCGGCCGGTGCGCCAGCCTGGAAAAGGAGTGGGGCGCCAAGGCCCAGCGCATTTACTACATGGCCACGCCGCCCTCCCTGTTCGGTGAAATCCCTCATTTCCTCCACCGCGCCGGCCTCGCGGCCGACCAGGATCGGTCGCGAATCGTCGTCGAAAAACCCATCGGGTACAGTCTGGAATCGGCAGAGGCGCTCAACCGCACACTCGCCGCCGCCTTTAAGGAGTCTCAAATCTTCCGCATCGATCATTACCTGGGTAAGGAGACGGTACAGAACATCCTGGCCTTTCGTTTCGCCAATCCGCTGTTCGAGCCTATCTGGAACCGGCGCTATGTGGACTATGTCACTATCACTGTCGCCGAAGAGGTCGGCGTGGAGCATCGCGGCGGCTATTACGATGGGGCCGGCGCCCTGCGCGACATGGTGCAGAATCACATGTTGCAGTTGCTCTGTCTGGTGGCTATGGAACCTATGGTCTCCTTCGAGGCCGACGAGATTCGCAATAAGAAGGTGGATGTGCTGCACGCCGTGCGGCCTATTTCCATCGACGCGGTGCATCACTCCACGGTTCGCGGACAGTACGGCAAAGGTTGGATCAACGGCAAGAAAGTGCGTGCTTATCGCGAAGAGGATGGCGTCCCGCCCGACTCACAGACGGAGACATTCGCGGCGCTCCGGCTGTTCGTGGACAACTGGCGCTGGCAGGACGTGCCATTTTATCTTCGCACCGGCAAACGGCTCCCCCGTCAGGTTTCCGAAATCGCCATCCAATTTCGCGGGGTGCCGCACCAGTCGTTTCCATCCGAGGCGGCCCTCGACTGGCAACCCTCGCGCCTGATCATGTCGATCCAGCCCGACGAAGGCATCGTGCTGCGCTTTCAGGCAAAACACCCCGGGCCGAAACTGGTGCTGCAGCCCGTGGACATGCGGTTCAGCTATAAAGAAAGCTTCGCCACTCCATCGGCGGAGGCTTATGTCACGTTACTTTGGGATGTCATCAACAACGATGCGACCTTGTTCATGCGGGCCGATCAGGTGGAAGCGGCGTGGCGCCTGTTGATGCCGGTGCTCGACGCGTGGCACGAAAGCCCGCCCAACGATTTCCCGAATTACGCCGGCGGCACGTGGGGCCCGGACGCCACGCAAGGTCTGCTGGTACAACAGGGACACAGTTGGCCGGCCCCCGTGGACTTGGCCGGACGCCCGAAGGAATTCGGGACCCGATAGATTCCGCCCTTCCTTGGAAAACGCAATGGGGCCGCGGCGCCGGCGTTTGTGCATAGCCACGAGTT
>JBEKNN010000483.1:0-4744 GCA_049522755.1 Bryobacteraceae bacterium
GCTGATGCGCGATTTATCCATGCGCTCCCGCGCCCGCAACGGGGAGGCGCACGCCGCGCACGTAGCGGCCAGAAGCTCGCGTCTGGTCATACGGTAATTCTAATGCTTTGAGCCGCGGAAGTCCCGCACAGTTCCAAATCGGGTGCTTAACCGTTTTGGGGGACCATCGCCCTCTACACCGGTTCCGTGGCCTGTCAGGCGTTAAAAACAAGACCCTCTGCCAAGGTTCGGCCCCAGGCATAGACCTGGTCCAGGTTGTTCGGTGGCTACCTCCCGGAGTCGGACCGCCTCGACTCATCCGGCGGGATCTCGCGACAGTTAGCCGGGCCGATGCATCAGTTCCCGGACACCGTGGCGTGTAACTGCCCTCGCTTAACCATAACGCCGCGTGAGCCCGGTCGGGGCATGCGCGACTGAACGAACTTCTCTGCGATGTCTTAAACTCTTGCAGGGTTCCGCGCACTCATGATACTCTCGAAGAGCCCTCAACTGAGCCTAGGAAAGGAGGTATGTCCGTTATGCGATACGAATTCAATCCGCTCAATAAAGCGATGATCGGCGCGCTTCAGGATTGCCTGCTTTCCGCCCGTCCCCGCTAGGCCAACCCTCTAAACAAAGTTCGGCGTCATAGCCGAAGTGTGTCTCCTGAAATGACCTTTGGTCTTTTATCAGGGCACAGTGTGGAGTCTATTTCAAAATGAATCCGAATATCTTTCAATCACTTACAGTTCCTGGCGCCGACGAAATCCGCGACATCCTCGTAAAACGCACCGACCAACAGAAGCAAGCGGTCGGCATTGTCGTGGGTGTCATCGAACCCAATGGCCGCCGCGTCGTCGCCTATGGCAAGCTCGCCAACGGCGATCCACGCACGCTCGATGGTGATACGATCTTCGAAATTGGATCCATCACCAAGGTCTTCACTTCGCTGGTATTGGCGGACATGGTGAACCGTAACGAGGTCGCCCTCGACGATCCAGCGGCCAAATATCTTCCCGAAAATGTCACGATGCCTGAGCGAAGCGGCAAGTCCATCACACTGCTCGATCTCTCCACGCACACCTCCGGGCTTCCGCGCCTTCCCGGCAACTTTAAGCCGAAGGATCCACACAATCCTTACGCCGACTACACCCTGGACGATCTGTACCAGTTCCTTTCCAGCTACATTCTGCCGCGCGACCCGGGTTCCGAATTCGAATATTCAAACCTGGGCGGGGGGCTCCTGGGCCACCTGCTCGCGTATCGCGCCGGAACGGATTATGAGAGCTTGATCGGAGCGCGCATCACGCAACCGCTCCGTATGCCGGACACGGGTATTACGCTCTCTTCCTCCATGAAGCAGCGCATGGCTACCGGTCACAATGGGATGCTCGCACCCGCCGCCAACTGGGACCTTCCCACGCTTGCCGGCGCGGGCGCACTGCGCTCCTCCGCCAATGACATGCTGACGTTCCTGGAAGCGTTCCTCGGCTACAAGGAATCGCCTCTCGCGCCCGCCATGAAAGCCATGCTCGAAGTTCGCCGTCCCCTGGGCCAATCGACGATCGGTTTAGGGTGGATTATCATGTCAGCTCACGACCGGGAGATAGCCGCGCATGACGGAGGCACCGGAGGCTTCCGCTCATGGGTCGGATACGATCCTAAAGAGCGCACCGGGGTCGTTGTCTTGTCCAATGCTTCTACTCCCATCGGTGTCTTTGACATCGGGATTCATCTCCTGGACCCGAAGTGGCCGCTCGCCAATCCCGAGCCTCCAAAGCAGCGCACCGGGATTCCTATCGATCCTAATCTCCTGGATCGCTACACCGGGCGCTATCAATTGACGCCGAACTTGATTTTCGAAATCACCCGCGACGGCGGCCGCCTCTTCGCACAGGCTTTCGTACAGCTTCCTCACAATCGGCCTGGCGATCCGACCGCGGCGCCTAAGTTTGAACTGTTTGCCGAAGGCGAGAAGAACTTCTTCGCTAGGGTGACTGACAAACAGATCGCCTTTGAAACTGGCCCCGACGGCGGAGCCACGGGCCTTATTCTGCACCAAGCCGGCCGCCCCGACATGCCCGGCGCCCGATTGTCCTGATTCCCGCCTCATTCGGTCTGTCAGGAGACGATAAGTATGAAATCGTCTCCTTGGCAGTTACCGTCCCAGCCTTTAGCGCCATATAAGGCCGCCACATCTCACGATCCTGGCACGTACTGATATGGCAAGCTCCCAGTTCCCGATCTGCGAGCGCTTCGTCTCGACGCGGCACGCAAGAGAGCCATCGGATAAGTGTTCCGCCTGTCCGTCATGACTTAGTGCGCCGACTTAGTACGCCGCATGACGCCACTTACTAACATCCGCGTTATTTCGCGATCCATTCCCGCGTGTGGGCCGCTTCTGCGATCCGCAATACGATTCAGTCATGCTTACGCGTCTCCGCCGGAATTGGCCGGCTTTCCGCCTTACCCCCAATACTGTTCACTTAGTGCAGGCGGATCCAAATCGTGGCGCACGCACTCCTGCGTGCAGCGTTCACACTCGTGTGAACGCGCTTCGAACCGGAGGCGTTAAGTGCACAGTATTGGCCTTAACCCTCATCCCTCCGATCACTTTATTCCGGCAATGATCCCGGGAAACTCTTCGGTCTCTCTCCGCGTCAATGTCTCCCCGAAAAACTCAGTCACGGGCTCTATCTCCATGAAAACAATCATCAAACTCCGAAAGCCCTTTTTCCCTTCCTGTATAATGGATTCAGGGGCTCCAGCTTCATATCCCCCTTGCGGCGACACTCCTGCAAGGGGCTCCATATAACTCTTGCGCCGGCTTCTTGCGCCCGCGGCTCGTCTCTACCTTGCCGTTTGCCGCGCCTCAGATCTTTGACAACTGCATAAACCGACATCGGCCAGTGGCGCGGGCCCATGGCCTGCGACGCCCTGCGTCTCTCCTTGTTGCAGAGCAACCCGCCGCAAGGCCAAACGGCTGTTTACGCCGGCAACTCCTTGTCCTTCCAGCGAACTTTGTCATAGTTCGCCAAACCGGCAATTGAACCCTCGGCACGGCCGGTCCCATCCATCGGACGCGCCTTTGGCCCTGAAAGTCCAAATTTCCAAACGAACCTAATCCCACAATCGGACACTTGCCCGCGCCCGGTAGATATCGAAATGACCCGGGTGCTAACGGGGTCCCGGCTCCAATCAGACCCGCAACCGTGAGGTACGTTACTGAAACCCGTGTCTCCCCAGATCGGTTCAGCGCCAGTCCAAATCTCTTCACCGTCACTGTCGGCGGCCGCCGGCAACAGCACCCTGCCTCTTGATGGTTTGCGAGCAAAAGCACTCGCCCTCAGAGCGATCCCTTTCCATGCTCCGCGAAATCTGCGATATGTAGAAATAGGGAGCCGGTTGAAAGCCGGCGGCAGCCAGGTTTGGCAAACCCGGATTGGCTGCCCCACAGTCATGGATCTGGATAGCACGCTCGCGGCCGACATGGATTGGCAGGGGGCGGCGCAATCTCACGGCTTTCCGCACCGTACCGAGAGCGATTCGCTCGGCCAAGTGGCCGTTCCCGCCCAGCGATTGTGGGGCGCGCAAACCGAGCGCGCTCGCGTGAATTTTCCCATTGGCGTCGAGCGATTTCGTTGGGGGCGGCCGGTGATCAAAGCGCTGGGCATCGTCAAGAAATGCGCTGCCTTGGCGAACGGCGAGTTGGGCGAACTGCCGGCCGCGAAAGTGGAGCCGATCGTCCGCGCGGCCGAGGAAGTGATCGCCGGCGCGTGGGACGATGAGTTCCCGCTGGTGGTTTTTCAAACCGGATCGGGCACGCAATCCAACATGAATGCGAACGAAGTGATTGCAAACCGCGCGAACCTGCTGGCTGGCGGCGTGGCCGGCGCGAACCAGCCGATCCATCCCAATGACGACGTCAATCGCTGTCAGTCCTCTAACGATGCGTTTCCAACCGTGATGCACATCGCAACCGTCGAGCAGCTTGAGGGTGTGCTGATTCCCGCCGTCGAGGGCTTGCGCGATACGCTTTCCGCCAAGTCGACTCTCTACGCCGACGTGGTGATGTTGGGCCGCACTCACCTTCAGGATGCCACGCCGGTGACGCTCGGCCAGGTTATTTCCGGCTGGGTGGCGCAATTGGATCAGGCAATCGCGGCCGCGCGCCGGACCCTGCCTGACCTGTACCAGTTGGCCATTGGGGGCACGGCGGTGGGCACCGGGCTCAACGCGCACCCGCGCTTTGGCGAGGTGGCCGCGGCTAGAATTGCGGCGGAAACCGGGAAGCCCTTTGCCAGTGCGCCAAACAAGTTTGCGGCGCTCTCGGCGCATGACGCGATGGTCAACGCCAGCGGCGCCTTGCGGACGTTGGCGGGCGCGCTCATGAAGATCGCCAACGATGTACGCTGGTATGCCTCCGGGCCGCGCGGCGGCATCGGCGAGTTGCATATCCCGGAGAACGAGCCGGGGTCGTCCATCATGCCCGGAAAAATCAATCCGACGCAGTGCGAGGCTCTCACGCAGGTTGCGGTGCAGGTATTCGGCAACGACCATGCCGTGGCTTTCGCCGGCTCGCAAGGTAACTTCCAGCTCAACGTCTACAAACCGGTGATCCTGCATAACGTGCTCGAATCCATCGCGATCATGGCCGATGCGTGCCGCTCATTCGAGCTGCGTTGTGCGCGCGGCATTGAACCGAACCGCGCGCGCATAGAAGAGCATTGGAACAACAGCCTGATGCTGGCCACCGCCCTCGCGC
>JBEKNN010000484.1:0-4708 GCA_049522755.1 Bryobacteraceae bacterium
CATCAGCCGCTCAGCCCCTGTGCCCTTCACGTGCCGCGCCTCAATACCGGGCGTGAGCACGGCGAAGGGCAGTGGCCCGCGGCCGGGCTTCCCTTTCACCGGCGGGCGGGGGATCTCCAAGTGAGCAATGGTCCAGTTCTTGTGCACCTCGCTCCACAACGCGAAGGCGACCGGCCGGCCGCGCAGCACCTCATGCCCTCCCTTACCGGTGAAGGCGTACTGCAGTTCTACGTCGCGCAGCTGCGCCTGGCCCTCGGCAACCAAGTCGCGGATGACGAGGTGGCGCTCTCGACCCTCCACGACCAACTCCGGCAAGTGTTGAGTCCCGGGTGGCGCCTCGCGCTGCTCCGACTCGGCGACGGCCGCCGGAACTTCGGACTCACCCTCGTCTTTGGGTTCGCTCGCGGCCACCGGGAGGTCCTGCACATCGGGCGCGGCGGTGATATCCGGGACCAGCGTTGGGTCGTCCGCTGTGTCGCTGCGGCCGCCCGAGGAGGCGCACGCGGAGCAGAGCAGGAGGGCCAGGAGCGGCAGCACCGTTGAGGCACGGCGGGAGACGCGCACAGAGGAACTCAAAAATGGAGAAGCGGGCGGTAGCAATGACATTATAGTCCAATGATACCGGTGAACGGCGCGCCGCACGACCTCGAATCGCGCGACGTGCCTCGCAGTTTGCCGTTTGCGCAGTGCCGGGCGCGCGACGATAGTAATCAGATAGGAGCCAGTCCTAACTGCCGACCCTCGGTGGGTACCGGTTGCCCCTGGAGTCACGATAAGTTTCGAGCCTGCTCGACCTCGTGTCGAGGGCAGCCGCAAGTTCATGCACCTAACCACCCAACCGCTACCATCAATGACCGCCGACACCCGCGTCGCCACCGTGCCCGATGTCACCGCTGCCGCCGCCGTGTTCACCATGGTGTCCGCCGATAGCATCAGTCGCGGGGCCTATTCCTGGCAGCCATACGTCACCCGAGGAGCCGGGCGCAAGGCGAGCTCTCGGGGTGGAATTCGTCTCTTTTAAAATTGCGATTACGATGATTGATCCGACAAACGGAACAGCCCAGGTGAACATCAGCTGTAGCGCCTTTTGAAGCGGGGTTGCCACACGAGAGCGGACGAGCAATATCGTAGCTATGACGTCCAGCAGTACGGCCGACCCGAGGGCAACCGAAGCTACGAGGTGGTCGAACATCGCATGTCAGATTGAGTCAGAGCTCACACCAATCAAGGCTTCTTCGCCACGACCTTTCCACCCTCCGAGATATAGATCGGCGTGCCGTACATACGCGCGGTTTTGCGCGCGGCCTTCGCCGCCCGCCTGAGCCCTCGACCCACTCCGGCTGCGAAGCTTTCTGGTCCTTTCTTGCGTGTAGTGGATTTCATATCTTCCGCTCCAAAAGTACCGGCGAGTTTCCTGAATTGTCATACACGGCCCACGATTCCGATATCGGCCGATAAACATTTTCGAAGTTCGCCCAACCCCGCTTGAACCGCCGGATGACGTCGCGTCGCGCCACATCGTGTCCGCCTTGAAGCACTCGAGCAGCAATACGTCGCAATGCCAGATCAACCGAATCCAAGCGAAGATACACTATTTCTATCCTGTAGCCAGCCTGCTTCCAAGCCTCCATTCGACGGAGGTAAGTGAGCCCGCTGAGGGTCGTTTCAAACGCGAAATTTGTCCTGTCTGATGTTAGTCGATCGATCTCTCGCAGCACCACCCGGGCGGCGGCAATCGCCGCCAATTCTGGCTTCAACGGTGACAAACCGCCTGCTATTAAATCGGCGTTGACGAAGTGCATCACCCGCGCAACATACGGCAGGTATTCCCTCGCAAACGTTGTCTTGCCAGCCCCGTTCGGACCCGCGATCACTATGCATCGTGGATTTCGTTTAGAAACTGCCATAACTACTCACAACGTTGAGAATCGGCGAGATGGTTAGACACCGACCGGCGCCGACCCTGGTCATTAATCAACGTCGGTTCACACTTGAGCCAATGAGGCAGGCGGCTGGTCCATAGTGCCCCCTTCACTTGCGAACTTTAGTCCCTTGCTTTGGGACAGTCTCTGAATATTTCGCAAAAAGTAGTTCAAGCGCCTGCCGAACCAGCCGGCTTTGGGGAATCTCAGTCCGGGCCGATAGCTCTTTGAGTTTCTCGGCTATCTCTGCAGGAACGTATAGACCGAGCTGCCGACCGGATCGTTGCGCCATGTATTCCTCTTCATGAGTCTAGCCATGTCTAGACATTTTGCGATTCCAGGAATATTTTACATCCCCGCTTAAACAAGCGGCCTCTGGCCGGGCGCCAACCCGGCCAGAGGCCTAACCACACCACACCTATCCAGAGGTGCAGCATGGGTTCTTCACTCAGGCCGAAGTCTACCCGGGCCAAAACCGTCCGTCCCGGCAAACGTCCAGCCGCCCGCGAAACCGGCCGCAAGGCCAAAATACGGTCTCCATCCAAAGGCTCCGAGATGCCTGTGGGAATTCACGAAGAGATAGAGAACCAGCGACGTGTGCTCGTCACGGTCACTACGCTCTTACATTGCCTGAACGCGGTGCTCGAACACCAGGATGATACCGTGGGCGGGGAGTTGAGTGCCGGTGCGGAGGCCGCAGTCGGATGGGTTTACCTGCCCGACCTGACGGCAATGCTCCTGGAACGCGTCCACGCCATACACCTTGCGCTGGACTCCGTGAGCCTCATGAGAGCGTCAAAGGCATTCAGACCGTGAGCGACAACGACGCCCGAGTCATCTTTTCGTTAGACTGGAAAAATCCGGGGCAGGGCTTTTTGATTTCGATGTGCGACCTGTTCGGGTATTTGCAGCGAATCGCGTGAATCTTGATATTCCCCCTTCGAATGAGATTATCACGGGAACTCGCCATAGGCGAAAATACGGATACGGAATAAAGTTTAGGCCTAGAAGCCAAAGCCGCAAAAAGATTTTGGGGAACAAGGAAGAGATGTGTTTACCGAATTTCAGGGAATGGCAAAGGAGGCCAAGCAGGCAACGGAGCGAGTTTGGCACTGGTGGACCCGTGCAGTAGCGCGCCAGCCGGTCTTTGCCACAGTAGCAAACGCTTTGGGCGTATTTGCGGGGCTGCTCGGCGCCTTGTAAACCGAAGACATACGAGAGGCATTTCCGTTTGCCTTGGGGCCGTATTCGGGTATCTCAATTCACGCTTTTGTATTTTGGACTGCATTCTTCGTGTTTGCGCTTACATTTTTGTCGCGCGCATGGAGCATCGACAAGCAAAGAGAAGCCTCCCAACGACAGCTCGAAGAGACGATTCGGACCATGCCTCCACGGGACTTCGTTGCGGAGTTTGCGAAGTTCTACTCGCAAAGCCACAAAGCCGTGCAAGCGCTAGACGCAGGTAGTCCAGTATCAAAAGAGGATATTCAGGCAGCGATTCGTATGATTCTTCATAGCATCGCACAGCTCGCGCGACGCTTTGACGCCGCGCAACAGTGTATTTATGCCAGCAACGTAATGCTTTACTGGTCCTCGGTGGAGCAGTGGCAAAAGCATGCAAATGCCGAAACAATGCCGAACATAAGGTTCGTGGAGTTAGAAGCGGCTCTCGATCGGATTCCACTATTAATCCTGGAAGACTCGCTTACGGCATCCACAGATTGCCAACCCGGAGATCTGGATCCCGCCATGAGGGGTGTGGCAAATTTGGCGCTTCCAGTACCCGCGGAGGGACGCAACGGGCGTTCGGAGGACGGCCGCCGTTGGCGCGTACTGCCGGGTGCTCCCCTTACATTTTTCACCCAAAAGTCCAACTCTTACGGGAACGCGGGAGAACTCGGAAAATGGTGCAGGGAGCGCGGCGATTTCTCAGAGTCAGTCGCATCGCAAATTGATCAGTACTTCGGCCAAGACTCCGTTCGCAACGTGATTGGGAGCTTTGCGTCTATGCCGATAAAATCAAGCCTAGGAGGAAACTCGATCGGTGTGCTCAATTTGCACAGTAACGGACTCGAAATGTTAATCAGTGCCGGTGCTCCCTCTCAGTTCTTTCCGTTGGCGGAGCCATTTACCAGTTTGCTGGCCGACGCCTTGCAAAAATTGTTGAAATTTGATGAAAAGGACTAAGATAGAAGCAATAGGAGGCATTTCATGGTGGAGGCAAGAAAGTCAGTTGAACAGTTGCTTGGCGAAGTACGCGAAGAACTGGCTCGACTAAACAGCACAGGTGCTCCGTCCCTGCCTCGATATGCTGTCGATGGTGCGTTGCGGATTGTGGAAAAGTCGCAAACTACCGAGCCCCATAAAGCAAAGGATCTGCACGCCGCCGCGTAGTTTGATTCAGCGCACCCGAGACGACGCGTTCCCTACCGCCGCATCAACCACGCGATCAGCGAAACAACCGCGCTGACGATTAGCATCGTCGTGATCGGGAAAAAGAACTTGAACCCCGGCCGGTCTATGACGATGTCGCCAGGCAGGTGAAACAAATGCATCCTCTTGAGCCAGGGCCAGAGTAGCCCGGCAACGACCAACACCGCCCCGAGTGCCACGAGAAGTCGGTTCATTGGGCTGCGTCTCGGCCTGCAATTACCTCCGCCAAGGCCCCCCGCACCCCATACCCATCGTCATCGAGAAGCGGCTCCAATGCCGCGGTGACCTCCCCCGCCGGTAGCGATCGCGCGGCCTTCCCGATCAGCCCAGCCGCTCGTTCGAATGCACAAGTA
>JBEKNN010000485.1:0-4680 GCA_049522755.1 Bryobacteraceae bacterium
GAGTTGAACGACGCCGATCCGTTCGACTATCTGAATCAGTTACAGCGGCACGCCGAGGAGTTGAAGCAAACGCCGTCGGAGTGGATGCCCTGGAACTACCGCGCGACGCTGGCGCGGACCGGCGCACTCTTGGATGCGGCATAGGGTATGCTGAACCTTGCATGGCCGAAAGGGATAGTATTCGGCCATGCAGGAGCGACATCCGCAAATGGCCGCCAAACGGGCATCCGACAAAGCCAAATTGCCAAGGGTTTTTGGCCAGGCACGGAAACCGGCGAGAATGTTCCGCGCCGGCCTCTACGCCCGCGTTTCCACCAACGACCAACAGACCATCCCATTGCAGATCCGCGCCCTGCGCGAATACGCCGTCCGGCGTGGTTGGACGATCGCCTTGCAGGTGAAAGAGATCGGTAGCGGCGTATCCGAACGGCAACTGCGCGAGAAGTTGCTGGACGCGGCGCGCCGCCGCCAGATCGACGTGGTGCTGGTGTGGCGACTGGACCGTTGGGGGCGGTCGGTGGCGGACTTACTCGCGACACTCCAGGAACTGGACCATCTCGACGTAGGCTTCGTCTCACTGACTGAGGCGCTGGACCTGACGACGCCAGCCGGTCGGGCGATGGCCGCATTACTCGCCGTCTTCGCCGAGTTCGAAAGAGAGATACTGCGGGAACGCGTGCGCGCCGGCTTGGCCCACGCGCGACAGAACGGTCAGACACTGGGCCGACCCATCACCGCGGCGACAAAAGCCGGCGAAGTGCGGGCGCTACGCCGTGCCGGCATCAGCAAAGCCGAGATCGCGCGTCGGTTGCAGATTGGCCGCACCTCGGTACGCCGCATTCTGGTGTGAACGATTCCCCGGAGCATAGGCTCGCCGATCCCTTACGCAGGCTTGCCGAAAGGACACGGCGGGCATGCGACGATGACGCGCTTTTGGGGAAGGAGCTTCTGGACCGCTACCACTGGTCCGACCAAGTCGCTGTCGGCGGAGACAAGAAGGCGGTATCGAAATTGTTGTGGAAGGCGTCCTGCATCAACTCGACGGCAATATTCACGTCCGTCATCGTTTCGTTCGGGACGTTATGTACATGACCGCAGCTCCGGCAGGTAAACGGATTGAGCTGATACCGACCATAGAAAATCGAGAGATCGGCGCGCGTCTGGAGGGCATCCGGGTACGTGCTTTGGCGCTTCACCTTGTCTGCGGACGCGCTCACCCGCGCGGGCGGCATCGGGCACAATTTGCCCCGAGAGGCTCCGCAGGCTTTTGCGTAGGCTCTGGTCGACGGTCCGGAGGGGCAACCCCTTCTACTTTTTTGAAACCACGCTCTGCCGCTGCGCGAGTTCACTTTTGGTGTTTCCAGCGGCGACTGACTGGTGGTCAGTTTGCAGAGTGTGCCAGGGGTGCCTGAACTTTGAAGGCCGAGAACGGGAATGTGTGCACCCTATGCGCGGTTCATTCCGCAGGAACACTAGCAGCAGCAGATCAACGGAACCTGGCTGCCTATTGCGTCAGCGTGACCGCAATTCTGCGCCTTCGATACGCAATATTACGTATAATGGAGCAGGAGGAGATCGTGGCAAGCATTGTCGTGTGTGCGGAACCCGGCAGTTGGCGGCAGGCGAGCCGTTTCGCGGAGAAGGTGCTCGGCGATGCGGAACTGAAGAGCTTTGAGGACCTCCGGCGCCGAGCGCCGGTTCAACCTCTCCTCGTGTTCTTGACTACCACGGACTATCATTCTCTGCGCTCGCTTCTACGGACTCTGAAGCCCGCCAGTCCCGATGTTGTGATCTATTATGCAAATCGCCTTGCGCCTCAGGACGCCGCGCAGCTCGGTAAACTCGTCGGCGAGACGCGTCCCAATCACACGAGCGTTCTGTTTGAGGCGAAAGCTGCGGCGGCCTCGGTGCTGAGCCATTCGCGATCTTCGGGTCCGCGAAGTGGCAAGGTATCTTCGGCTAATCGCACCAGGCAGTTGCGTGAACATTTCGGACTGACCCAAAAGGAGTTGGCTCATTCCCTTGGTGTGAGCTTGCGAACGGTGCAGAACTGGGAGCGCGCCGGAGTAGCCAGGAGCGCGCGTCAGCTCCGGGATCTTGAAGAGCTATGGACCATTCTGAAGGACTCGATTCAGGATTCGGATATTCCGGCTTGGCTGCGATCCGAAAGCGATGCCTTCGCAGGACAGCGTCCGATCGAACTTCTGAAAGAGGGGAAAGCCCGCGACATTATCGTCGAGTTTCGGCGCCTTCAGGCCGGTGAACCAGCTTGAAGCTAGGACGTGCTGCGCGCAAGCAGCTCGCGGAGTTGATCGCGGGAGCCAGTTCTCTCCGAGGCGATTTCTTCCGGTGGGTAGCATTCCGCTATTTTCATCCCGACGATGTCATCAGCGGCGAAGGGACTCGGTTGCACGGCGACCGCTTTGTGCCAGTAGGCGTGAGAGCGGTCTATGCGAGCCTCGACGAGGAAACCGCGCAGCGTGAAGTCACGACCCGCAAACGTGCTTTGGGCGGTCGAAGCCAGATCGGTGTCGGAGAGTATCCCCGCATGACGTATGTCCTTTCTGTGGCGACGAATCGAAACCTTGATCTCGCCGCGACGCTTCCAGCGGAGCTGGCAACCCGAGCCGGCATGCGTACCCGCATCCGCCCAGCCGGGAAGAACTGCAGCGGCAGGTGGAGCGGCAACAGCACGAGATTGAGAGGCTCCAAGAGCAGGTAGCGGAACGGGATCAGAAGATTGCCGATGCCGAGAAGCAGATCGCTGATTCGGAAAAACAGATTGCCGATGCCGAAAACAGATCGCGGATCTGGAACGGCAATTGGCAGCACGCCAAAAGAATTCTACTAACTCTTCCAAACCACCATCCTCCGATGGATTGGCCGGGAAGTCGCGGCAGCGCGGGCGGCGAAAAAAGAGCAAGCGCAAACCGGGTGGACAGAAGGGCCATCCCGGCCATCACCGCCCCCTGGTTCCGCCAGAACAGGTTCAGCAAGTGCGCCCGGTGCTGCCGGTGGAGTGCAAGCATTGTGGGCAGTCGCTGCCGCAGCAACTGGAGCAGATCCAGACCGTGGGAGAAGCGCAGCGTCACCAAGTGACGGAGTTGCCACCGATCCAGCCCTATGTGATCGAGTATCAATGTCCCAAGGTGGTCTGCCCGGCCTGTGGGGAGGGCACGCGCTCACGCTGCCGGAAGAAGCACAGGGGGACTTCGGACCGCATCTGATGGCTTTGATCGCCTACCTGACGATTTACTGCCGCATGCCACGGCGGGTGGTGGAAGCGTTTCTGGAACACGTGCTCGGCATTTCGATGAGTCTGGTTCTATACAATGCCAATCATTGAAGCAGGGCTTAATAGGGCACGTACAGTTTTCCTTCGGAACGGCGGGATGCTCCGCACGAGCAATGCGATCCGGCTTGGAGTACACCTACACTATACGCACTAAGGGACGCAGGTGAAGTTGAACAAGTCGGGCGAGGCCTGTACCGGCTCGCCTCCGTGCCCCAACTCACGAGTCCGGACATCGATCAGGGTCCTGTTCTTGCTCAATGCCGCCGGACAAACGATCTGTCGTACGTGCGCTTGGTCAAGCTAACGAGAAGGCGCGTTAACGCCCCGAAACCGAACCGGGCATTCCGTGCGGACTTCGGAGTCAGCCCTCAAACCTATCGACGGCGCGAACCCATCGATGGCGCGATAGTTTTGCCGGCAAGTGCTGGCGGTACGGCGGACGGCACAATCAGCGAAAGAGAGAGGACATCCAGTGCAAGGATTTACGGACCGGCCCGGACGTCAGGCGTGACTGCATCTCCTGGATCGCTCGTCGAACATCTCCGGCGGAGGAATAGCGCGCCGAAGGATTCGGCGATAACAGCCTCATGACCAATCCATCCAGCGCGGCGGGAATCGACTGCAATTTTTTCGAAGGCAGGACGGGCCGGCGCGCCAGGATCGTAACGAGAATTTCCGGGGTGTCACTGCCGCGAAAGGCCCGCGTACCGGTAATCATCTCGTAAAGTACGGCGCCGAGGCTCCACAGATCGCTTCCGGCGTCGAGTTGAAGTCCCTTCGCTTGTTCCGGAGACATGTAGGCCGGCGTGCCGAGCAGCTTTCCGGAATATGTAGTCTGGCTGCCCTCAAAGAGGACCGGATCCACTTGGGCGATGCCAAAATCGAGAAGCTTCACGATCCCGTCGCTTCGAAGCATGATGTTGGCCGGTTTGATATCGCGATGCAAAATGCCCTGCTTGTGAGTCTCCGAAAGCGCTGCGGCCACCTGCTCGACCACGGACAGCGACTCCGGAACGGGAATCGGACCGCGGCCGATCCTGGCATTAAGCGGTTCTCCGGCGATGTGCTCCATCGCGATAAACCAGCGGCCTTCGAAATTGCCAACTTCGTAGATGGTCACGATATTCGGATGATTTGTTGCGGAGGCGGCGCGCGCTTCGCGCTCGAACCTGCGCACCCTCGCTTTGTCCTCGCTGAATGCAGCCGGGAGGAACTTGAGAGCAACCTTCCTTCGGAGTTGAAGATCTTCCGCCAGGTAAACCAGACTTGCGCCGCCCGCGCCTAACACCTCCAGCAGGCGATAGTGCGCAAATTGGAAATTCGGGGGGTAAGCCTCCTGCCCATCGACGAGGCGGCTGGCCGTATTCGAAATCGCCTGCTGCAAA
>JBEKNN010000486.1:0-4644 GCA_049522755.1 Bryobacteraceae bacterium
CACAGCCGGCGCGCGCCGAACAGCAGATCGAGGTGCGGCAGGCGGCCGAACGGGTGAGCGGCGCGCGCCATGCGGTAGCGCGTTTCGAGCAGCGGCTGGTCGAATGCCTTGCCGTTGTAAGTAATCAGGACGTCGAACTGCCCCAGGTACTCGGAGAGCCGCGCCAGCAGTGACGGCTCGTCCGCGTAATCGCGCAGAAAGAACTGCCGCAGCCGGAAGCCCGTGGCATCAATCGAGCCCACGCCGATCAGAAAAGCGCACGCGCCGGCGGCGAGCCCGGTAGTCTCGGTATCGAGGAAAGCCCATTTGCCGGGCGGCGCGTCGCGGATCTCGCCCGCCGAGAGCGGCTGCAGCAAATCGCCGGGAAGACCCGCAAGATCCGCGATATCCACGCTGCCGTGGCGGCGGTGGCGCTCCCACAAGCGTTCGGTTTCGAAGTGCGCGCCGTAGGCCGTGCGGACCACTTCGCCCGTCAGCAGCTCTTCAATAGGATGGCGCGCGGGGCGCCGAACGGGACGGCGCGCGGCGGATGCCTCGCCGGCATACTTGCGGTCGATTTGCGCCACCCTTCGGCGCAGCGCGGCAAGCTGTAGCTGAACATCCTCCACCATTCGCCTTTTCTTTGCCTATCATAACCGATATCCTAATAACATCCAAACCCCAACCACCGGCATCGAAACCCGCACCCAGGTCCGCGCATTCTTCGCCCTTCTGTTCGCCCTGCTGATCGCATCGCGCCTGTGCCACATCCGAATTCTATGGGAGGGCGACACGCTGCCGCTGGCGGCGGCCGGGCAGATGCTCCACGGGAAGACCATCTATCGCGACATCTGGTACGACAAGCCGCCGCTCGTGGCGGCCTTCCACTTACTGCCGGATGCCCGACCCGGCTGGCCGCTCCGGATCGTAGACGCACTGTATGCGCTGCTGGCGTGCTGGATCGCCTTCGGATTCGCGCGCGCCATGTGGTCCGTGCGCGAGGGCATTTGGGCCGCGTCACTCGCGGGCTTCTTCCTGATCTTCGATTTTCCGGCGTCGGTGATTCCGGTCGGGTCCGACCTGTTGATGCTGGCGCCGCATCTCGCCGCGGTGTGGCTGGCGTGGAAGCGGCGTCCATTCTGGTGCGGGGCGATGGTAGGCGTGGCATTTTGGGCGAGTCCGAAAGCGCTCCTGGTGCTGGCGGTCTGCGCGCTATGGGATATCGGCGGAGCGCTTTGGATAGCCGCGGGATTCGCGGCCGTCTGCGCGGCGGGCGCGGCCTGGCTGGCGGCAGCCGGCGCGCTCGGGCCGTATTGGGACGAAGTCTGGCGCTGGGGACGCCTCTACGCGGGCAGCCCGTTCGTGGCTCACCCGCTGCGGAACGGCATCGTGCGCACCGCAAGCTGGGCCGGGTTCCATGCCGCGGCCGTGGCGGCGGCAGCCGTGTTCCTGTGGAAGCCCACGTGGAAGTCCACGTCGAAGTCCACGCAGAATTCCACGCCCTCTCCATGGAATGCCCGATGGAAGTGGCTGGCATGGCTGGCGATCTCGCTGGCAGGCGTGGCCCTCGGGATGCGATTCTTTCCGCGCTACTATTTTCTGCTGCTGCCCGTGGTCGTGATGATGGCCTCGCGCGGCTTCACCCTGATGGGCAAGTGGAGCGTCCTCGCGGCGCTGCTGCTGCTGATTCCCCTGGCGCGGTTCGCTCCGTCTTATTGGACCGCGCTGACCGACCCCGCATGGCGCGACACTGCGATGGATCGCGACAGCCGCGCGGCCGCGGCCCTGACGCTGCAACTGGCGAGACCGGGCGACACGCTATTCGTCTGGGGATACCGGCCCGAGATCTTCGTGTATACGCGGATGCCGGCGGGCACAATCTACCTCGATTCGCAGCCGCTCACGGGCGTCCCGGCGGACCGGCATCTGACGCAATCCGAGCCGGTGGAGCGCGTCGAACCCGCGCAGCGCCGCGCAGCCCTGGCGGAAACGCAGCCGTCATTCGTCTTGGACGGGCTAGGTCTGTACAATCCGCAATTAGCCATCGGACAATTCGCGGACCTGCGCCAATGGTTCGCGCAATACCGGGAAGTAGCCCGCAGCGGCCAAACCATAATCTACCAGCAAGTAGTGGCGCGGGGCCATGCCCTGCGATGAAGCCGCGGTGGCTTGGTGCGCACTTTCATAAATACTCACGCGTCTCGAATCGTGGCGCACGCACTCGTGCGTGCAGCGTTCACACTCATGTGAACGCGTCTTTCCGGGGCCTGGATACGTCGGTGTACTTATGAAACGGTGTACTCAGCGAACCGGTAGCCGTGGGATTTCGCGCCCGGCGATTGCGCCACGAAATGAGCGAATAGCCGATCAACGGAAGCAGCAGCCCCGCGAATAAAATCCGCGCGCTAACGGGCAGCCCCACCATGCGCGCCAATCGCGCCGCCCCCCGCACAGGCCTACTTTCCAGTCCAGCACGCCGCGCGCTTGCCCAGGAAGGCGCCGATGCCCTCCTGCGCGTCGGCCGCCAGCGCGTTCATCGACATCACTTCCTTGGCGTAGGCGTAAGCCTTAGGCTGGTCGAGATCGATCTGCGTATAGAATGCCTGCTTGCCGATGGAAACCACCAGCGAGCTCGCTTCGGCAACCTTCGCCGCGAGTTTGCGCGTCGTCGCGGCAAGATCGGCGGCGGGCACGGCTTGATTGATCAGGCCCCAATCGGCCGCGGTGCGCGCATCCACGGGGTCGCCGGTGAGCAGCATGAGCAGCGCGCGCTTGCGGCCGACGGCGCGGGTGAGCGCCACCATCGGCGTAGTGCAGAAGAGGCCGATCTTGACCCCGGGCGTGGCGAACCAGGCATCCTCGGCGGCAATCGCCAGGTCGCACGCGGCCACTAACTGGCAGCCGGCGGCGGTCGCCACGCCCTGCACCTCGGCGATCACGGGCTGCGGAATAGCCTGGATCTTGAGCATCAGCTGGCTGCAGACGTCGAAGATGCGCCGATATTCGTTGATATCGCGGCCGGTCATCTCCGCAAGGTCGTGCCCCGAGCAGAAGACTTTGCCGGCCGCGGCGAGGATGACGGCGCGGGTTCCGGCGTCTCGCGAGAGATGGTCCAGCGCGTCGACGATCTCGATCATCAGCTCGAGCGAGAGCGCGTTCCGGCGCTGCGGACGGTTCAGAGTGAGGATAGCGGCGGCGCCTTCGTGCGCCAGGGTCAGGTTTTCATAGGACATGTGAGGAATTTTACTGCATGTTCTGGACCTGACCAATCCGCGCCGTCTTCGCCCCAAACCCGAGTCACTCGAAATCAAAAAATATTTCCACCTATAGATACACCAACTTACTCTTCAACTTACCCTAACTGCCCCTTACCTCCGTACTAACTTAGTATCGGTAAACAAAATATCATGTCTTCACTTAGAAGAGTTCAATCATCGAAAGCCAACGGCGCCCTCTCTAAAGGCCCTTCCACCCCGGCGGGAAAGCTCCGCTCCTCGCAAAACGCCGTCACGCACGGCCTTTGCGCCACCTGTCTCGTCCTCGACGACGAATCGCGCGAGCATTTCCTCACTCTCCTCCAACAGCACGTCGACCGCTTCCGGCCCGCCGACGAAGTCGAGCAGGGCATGATCGAGGAAATGACCGCCGCCTGCTGGCGCCAGCGCCGCGCCTGGTCCATCGAAACGCGCATGTTCAATACCCACATGGCCCGCTCCAAGGATGGCGACACGCTCGACCGCATGGTCGACGCCGTCGAAATCATGGCCGCCGCGCCCTCTTTATCCCTTTTGCAGCGCTACGAAAACCGTCAGCACCTCATGTATCAGCGCGCACTCCGCACCTTCATCATGCTCCGCGGAGTCAAAGTTCCAAACGACCCTAGTCCCATTTCCGAACACCCTCCGGAAGCCCTCCCCAAACCGGAAGCCCTGCCCAAAATCGTAGAAAAAGCCGTCCAACCCCAGCCAGCCGCCGATCCAGAAGCACTGGGCAGCGCATGTTTCAGCCTGCATCAGTCGTCCCCCGCCCAACCGTCCGCGCCACCGCGCGTCAAAGGATCCGGAGGCTCCGCCTGAATGTAGGACAGGCCCTCCGGCCTGTCGTCCGTTGCGCGCACGCCAGGCCCGTAATAGCCCAATCTGTCATTCTCTGTACCCGCCCATTCAAAAAATGTACAACGCTCCTCCACAATCTCTGCCGCCTCACTGATTCCCAGGCACTTACCCCCGGCCCCGCCCGTGCACCTTCTCCTGCCATGACCAACACCGGATTCAAGCCCTTACTCAAAAACGCCGGCTTCCAAGCCTTCCTCTGGACGCAATTCCTCGGCGCGCTCAACGACAACATCTACAAAATCGCCGTCTCCATGCGCGCCGTCCACGTCGCCGCCAATTCCACCGCGAGCGGCTTCTACCTGTCGCTCGCCGGCGCCGTCTTTGTCCTCCCGTTTCTGCTCTTCTCCGGCTACTCCGGCCATCTCGCCGACGCCGTCGGCAAGCGCAAAGTCCTCGTCGGCGTCAAGGTCTTTGAGATCTTCGCCATGGCCGCGGGCCTCGCCACGTTCTTCACTACCAGCATCGAATGGATGCTCGTCGTGCTCTTCCTGATGGCGCTGCACTCCGCCGTATTCAGCCCCGCCAAGTACGGCATCGTTCCCGAAATGCT
>JBEKNN010000487.1:0-4643 GCA_049522755.1 Bryobacteraceae bacterium
ACTCCGGCCTTCTCCGCCGCCATGTGGAAGCGCGGCGCGCCGTAAACGCCGTTGCGGTCCACCAGCGCCATGGCCGGCATTTCGAATTGCGCGCAGGCGCCGGCGAGCTCCTCGGGCACGCATCCGCCTTCGAGAAAGCTGAAGCCGGAGCGGGCGCGCAGCTCGACGTAGGAGTCACTCATAACCGCTCAATCGTAACTGCCTTCGACGAACCAGCCGCGCGGCTCGCAGTACACACGGTAGAGCGCGCCGTCGGATAGAGCGCCGCCGGATAGCAGAACGTCCCATTCATCGCGCAGCCAGGGGTCGAGCGTCCACCAGTCGCCGGAGGTGCGCCAGGGGCCGGCGAGGTCGATCACTTTGCCGCGGATATTTTCGGCTGCGATATAACTCGGGCCAGATGCGGCTACCGTTACCCGCGCCGGGAGTGGGGGGCGGAAGAGGCGTAGCACGTAGGGCGGACCCCCTGGTCCGCGGCCGGCCCCCTGGCCGGCCTTCCGCGACTGTTCCTGCGAAGAGCGGGTCCAGGGGGACGACCCGCGCGGACCGGGGGGGCCGCCCCACTCCAGCATGCGGAAGGCGTCCGGGCGGTGCGTGTTCAAGCGCTCCGCTATGCCCGCGCGATTTTCCCCTACAATCGCTTTGATCCGCGCTAGCGTGAGCTCCAGTTTTACCGGCTCCGGCGCCGTGGGAATGAAGAGACCGCTCTGCGCCGCTTGCGGCTTCACCGGGTTGGCGCCCATCCATATATGAACGATGGGCGCTTGCGGCGGATGCGTTTCCAGATCGAGCTGCATCAATTTCAAAAACGCTTTGGCGTCGAGCGACGGCACGGGCAACCGCAGCGTGCGCTCATGCGTGGCGCCGTTTTCGAGGCGCAGACGCAAGCGCAATTCGTTGGTGGCGAGCGCGCGCGCGGCCAGGCTGCCGGTCAATCCGTTGAGCAAGCGCGCCAGCAGGAACGCCAGCGGTTCCAGCAACTCCACCGGATACTCCAGCTCGATTTCATCCTCGAATCGCGCCGCGTCTTCAAGCGGCAGCAGCTTGCGCGACGCCTCGCCGCGCGCCAGTTCGCGCAACCGCAATCCCTCGGGACCCAGCCGCTCCGCGATGCCCAACGGCGGCAGCGCCCCCAATTCGCGAAAGCGCCGTATGCCCCACCGTTCGAGCGTCTCCAGCAATTCCGGCGATGGCGTCAACAATACCAGCGACAGCTCGCCTAAAAACTTGGCCTCATCGCCGTACGGAATCATACTGACGCCGGAGAATCCGCGCGCCGCGCAGATGGCGGCGTCGGGGTTCGATGCGATGGCGATGCTCGCCTTCACTCGCGATTCGGCCGCGCGGCGCGCCACCGCGGCGGCGACGTCCTGCGGCAGTCCAAACAGCCGGTCGAGCCCGGAGGCGTCGAACGTGACGGCGTCCGCGGCGCTGCGCTCCACCACTGGCGAAAATTCGAACGCCAGCGCGAGCAGCTTGGCTTCAGCATGATCGCCATCACCACAAAGGCAGCAATACATGCGCCGCTCCTGTTGCGGAAGGTTTCCGCCGCGCCACGCGGATGGACATGCCGCGCAGCAGCCGCGAGCAAGGCCGCGCGCCGTCCCCCGCGCCTGTCCACGCGCCTGTCCACGATATCCCCTCGCGCGCGCATTCGAGCATCAGCGACGCGCAGGTTTTCGCGTTCGATTGGCGCGCCAGCGTGACCAATACCGTGGGCGTATATTCCACCGCACGCCGCAGCCGGAACCACGAAACCATGGAGATGCGGCGAGCGACGGCCGGCGGCGTATCGCCCAGATCCATCGCCACCAGGCCAAATCCGCCGCCTTGAATCAGCAGATCGACCGCCTTGAGCGCGTGCTCGGCATTGTGGCCGCAGCGGATCCAGAGCACGCGCTCGAGCAGCACGCCGGCGGCTTCGGCGGATGCCGGGTCGAACGCGTCCGCGGCATCCACAAGTGCGCACGATTCCTGCCGAGCTGTGGCGGTAGCCAGGATCGAAATCAGCAGGCTGGTGCGCCCCGAAGAGGCCGGACCGAAGATCTCCGTAAGGCTGCCGCGCGGCAACCCGCCGATGGCGTCATCGACTTCGGCGATGCCCGTGGGGACGGTGTCCGGCGCCGGCCGCGATTGCCAATCGAGGAGGCCGCCCAACTCCGATTCGAACTGTTTTTTGAGGACCGCCGCGTTCATGCTTTCGCCTTTTGTTCGCTGTACTTGATTTTTACAGAAAGGCGGCGGGGCAGTCAAGAGCAGGGGGTAGAAGAACAAGCAGGATGCGAAGGAAACGGCCGTTGCTCCGGACAGCGGGAAGACGTTGGAGGAAGGTTTAGCTAAGGTTTAGCTCCCCCAGTCTGGACACGTTTCGAGCATTTGCGGACCAACTGGCACTGCGATAGAACCTAGCAACGATGAGCGTTTTCAGAAGGATGGGCCGGGAATGCCGAGCATCGTCCACGACAGGCCCCCAGCGTGGACAGGTCTCGAACTCGCGTTTAGGTTAGGGAACCTAATTCGCCCAAGTTGAGGCACGGCGCCTTTGGGTTGCTGCGGATCCAGGTGCAATATAACCCCTTGATGGGTTAAACTAGCATACCGGTTCCTTGATCGAGTACCTTAGCCTTAAGTGTTTAGGTCGCCTATGCCGCTTTCGGTAGGCGTGCTGGGAACGGAAGGAGTGGCAATGTCAAATGTGTCCGGCTCAGCATCGGTCCAAGTCGAATACGACCCTCGGCGGCGGAGGATATCCCTTAATCGTATCTTCCAGATTCCGCAAATGTTCCGTCCGGCGGTCTCCTCGTTTGCTGGCACCACAATCGGCCGCCTGAATCTGGAACGTCCCGCCACTGGCCTCACGGCCATTGCCTCGTGGTTTCGCTTCGCCCGGTGGCGCAGGATGCATCCGGTGGAGCGTCCCGCCGATGGGAGACGAAGGAACCGCCTCTGGATGTATCAGACCATCATACAGAAAGAGCGGTTGAATGACGAGCCGATCGATTTTTGGGAATTCGGGGTTTTTCGTGGAGAGTCCTTATTCGCCTGGCTCAATAACATCTCTCATTCCGATTCGCGCTTCGTGGGATTTGATACGTTTACAGGACTACCCGAGAGATGGCGCGCCACTGAGCTGGAGGGTGCATTCAACGTGTATGGGAAGATTCCCGAGACGAATGACGCGCGCTGCAGTTTCGAGGCCGGTCTTTTCCAAGAGACACTCCTTCCCTTTGCCAGCCGTCACGATTTCTCGCGACGACTTGTGATTCACTTGGACGCAGATCTGTATTCGTCGACGCTCTTCGTTCTGACAACCCTGGCCCGTTATTTCAAACCTGGCGACATCATCTTCTTCGATAACTTCATTTGCTCGACCGATGAATTCCGCGCCTTCGAGGATTTCGTCAAGGCCTTCCGAGTGAGATATGAAGTCCTTAGCGCCGTACAAGAGTACCTTCGAGTCTGCGTCAAGATCCTGAAGTAATGGTGAAGCGGGCATGCGGCCTTTTGAAGCTTGAAGCCGATACTTGGGGTTGCACGTAAATCGCAGATTTCAGATGGGATTTTGAGTGGTTCAGCAGGTAGGGCTCGAACCTAAGCCTTTCGGTTAACGGTTGCGACGGCCAGTTTTTACTGGCTGCTGCGCGGGGAAGATTTGCAAGTTTGCAAGGGTGGCTTGGTGAATCCTGCAAATTGTTCGGCAGGCGCGGAATGCTCGAATTCCCGGTTGACCACACGGGTTTCAAGCGAAATGCCCCAGTATGAGCCACCGTTGGGTTGAGCCGGTCATCGGCATTGGAAATTTGCCGCTGCCCGGTGGGCCGGCAACAACAATCGTTCTGGGCGCCTGAAACCGTGGGTACGTTAGCCGCCGGAGTAGCGCTTTGCCCCGGATCGCGTATCGGGAGGCCGTTCTTCGCCAATCGATTCCCGATGTTCGTCTATAATCCCAAGCAACTTCAAACGCTCGAATGCAGCTTTCGCTCGCTCGTTGGCAAGGCGCTCCTGCTGCACATAGAATTCGGCTATCTCCGGCGGATCGGTCGTATTTACCGTCGCCCAGCTAAGCTCAGTCTTCTGGGTCATCGTTGCTGAATCCATGATGATACGCCAGTTGGCGCGGTAGGCCAGCAAGACTGCCCGCGTGGTACGGCGCGCCCGTGGGTTATCAGGTATGCATAATCTTCCAGCGATGGTCCCAGCCCGGCATCAAACCGCAATCTTCCCCCCGGAACCTGCTAGAATTTTTCCAGTTTGCGAATCCGTTGCTAGTGTGACGCGCGTTCTTACGAAGCCAACTTGATAGGGTTGCGCGATCTGTGCAAAGGGTTAGTTAGCGGAACCTGAGGCAGCTTGATTTCCGTCCGCATAATCTATATAGTTTGACCGAACAACAAATATGCCTTCACCCGCTTCCAAGATCGCCTTTCTGACCCTGGCCGCCCTGTTTGCGACGCCCGCCCAGCAGCCGCCCCTCTACCAGAACCCTTCGGTATCCATGGAAAAGCGCGTGGACGACCTGCTGGGCCGCATGACGCTGCCGGAGAAAATCTCCCAGCTCATGAACGATTCGGCCGCCATCCAGCGTCTCAACATCCCCGCCTACAATTGGTGGAACGAGTGCCTCCACGGCGTGGCCCGCGCCG
>JBEKNN010000488.1:0-4627 GCA_049522755.1 Bryobacteraceae bacterium
GCTATTGCGCATGCGCGCGTGACGGAGGACCTCCAGCGACTGGCCCTCGAAAGGATGATGCGGGCGGGTGATAGTCACTCGCTCGGGAAGGTCTTGATGATGGGTAGTGTGTGGTGCTTTCCTTCGACAACATCGATCATGAGCTGCTGATGCGGGCGGTACGGAAACACGCGAAAGATTCATGGGTCGTCCTTTGTATTAGCCGGTGGTTAACAGCCCCGGCGCAAGACGAGGAAGGCCGGTTGACTGAGCGCGGGAAGGGCACGCCGCAAGGCGGCGTCATCTCTCCACTGCTGGCAAATCTGTTTCTGCATTATGCGTTCGACGTGTGGATGCGGAGCAAGTATCCGCAATTGCCGTTCGAACGGTATGCCGACGATGCGATTGTGCATTGCCGGACAGAGATGGAGGCGCGGGAGGTGCGGGCGGCGATAGCCGCGCGTATGGAGGAATGCCGGTTGGAGCTTCATCCGGTGAAGACGAAGATCGTCTATTGCAAGGATGATGACAGGCGGAGGAGATACCCGAACGAGAAGTTCGACTTTCTGGGCTATGGTTTTCAGCCGCGGAGATCGAAGAATCGGTTTGGCAAGTACTTCATCAACTTCAGCCCGGCCATTTCCGACGGAGCGGGGAAATCGATCCGCGAGGAGATTCGAAGCTGGAATCTGCATCTACGCAGTGACAAGGCCATCGAAGATCTGTCGCGGATGTTCAATCCAAAAATCCGTGGTTGGCTGCAATATTACGGGCGGTACTATCGCTCGGCGTTGTATCCCTATATGCGTCAACTGGACCGTTCGCTAGCCCATTGGGCGTATCGGAAATACAAAAAGCTGCGCGGTCATTTACGGCGGGCGACACATTGGATTGCGCGCATTTCACGGCGCGATTCGAAGTTGTTCGGTCACTGGCAGATGGGCGTGCGGCGTGGTTCCATGGCGGGAGCCGTATGAGCTGAGAGGTTCAAGTACGGTTCTGAGAGAGCCTCGGGGTGAGATTCCCCGGGGCTACTCACCTTGTCGTGCTGGCGCGCTATCAAGGGACTCGTCTGACGGGCTGGATAGAATCGCAACTCGAAGGCTGGCTGGGATTGGAGATTAATCGGGAGAAAACGCGAGTGGTGAATCTGAAGGAAGAAGGAGCGAGTCTGGACTTCCTTGGATTCACATTCCGCTACTACGAGGACCTGCAAGGGCGCGGGTGGCGGTATTTAAATGTGAGTCCTTCGGAGAAAGCGCTGAAGAAGGAGCGGGAGAAGCTGCACGAGTTGACCAATCATCGGCAGTGTTTTCAACCCATCCCGCAACTGATTGAGGGGCTGAACCGGCATCTGAAGGGCTGGAGGAACTACTTCGACTTGGGATACCCCAGCGTGGCCTTCGGAGAGATCGACTCGTAACGTTCGCTATCGTCTCACGCAGCATCTGAGACGACGCAGCCAACGGCCCTTCCGACCGCCGGAAGGAGTCAGCTATTAACGAGCGGATCCAGCGTTTTGGGCTGGTGCGTTTATAAGGCTGGCAACCGTGCAGCTGCCTGTGCAAACCTGCGGCAATACGTTTTCAGGAGAGCCGGATGCCGGGAAATCCGCTTGTCCGGTTCGACGAGGGGAGAGTGGGTCGCACCGCAAGGTGTCGCCCTCTCTCCTACTCTACCGCGAGTAATTCCGCGGTCACGATGCCTTCGTCGGCACTTGTCCGAGATGTCCGAGATGATGAATAGAATCAATAAGAGACTGCGTGCGAAGATCAGTCGCGAGGATACGGAGATCATTCACAGGAAATTTGCGCGTGGCGGGCAAGCTCTTTTGGGGCGTTGCGCCAATGGCCCTCCCCATTTCCTGAGAGCCTTGTGGCGCCCACTGGATTCGCGCTTGAAGGACTACGATATGCGAAAAGGGTTTACCAGAGAACCGCAAGGCGACGAGCCCGCGACGCGAGGCAAGAACTACATAACACCGAGCGGCCTGCAGCGCCTCAAAGATGAGCACCGGTTTCTGCTCACCAGGGAACGCCCGGCCATGACGAAGGTGGTGGCGTGGGCTGCGAGCAACGGCGATCGCAGTGAAAACGCCGACTATCAGTACGGGAAGCGGCGGCTGCGCCAGATCGATGGGCGGATTCGCTTTCTCACGAAGCGAATCGATGCCGCGGAAGTGGTGGACCCGGAACGTCCGAGAACGGGGCAGGCGGCGACGCGCGCATTCTTCGGAGCGACCGTGCGCTATGCCAATGCCGCAGGAACGGAGCGAGTGGTGAGCATCGTGGGCACAGACGAGGTCGATCTCAACCGCAACCACATCAGTTGGGTGTCGCCCCTGGGACGCGCGTTGATGAAGTCGGCAGCGGGCGACCGCGTAGCTCTCCAAGCGCCGGCCGGTACAGAATACCTGATCGTCCTGGAAGTGTGTTACGAGCGCATTTCTGTGGAACCATTCCGTGAACCACCTGGAGCCGAGGCCTCGGCAAAGGAACCCCTTGCCGACGCCAATCGACCTGACGAAGGTAAGCTAAGCGGCACATGAAGATTCCGGTTCGTCAGAACAACTCATGAGTTGATTCGGGTTCGTCGACCGGTTCAGTCGGGTAAGCGCGTTTTGCTGGCGTTACCGGAAAATTCGCCCATTCCTTGAGCGTGTGCGCGGTGATGCCAAACCAGAGCGCACGACCGAACAGCGCCAGGATCGCAGTCGCGAGCCAAACCGCTGCGAACATCACCGTCATTAAAACCTCGTACCATTTGGCAGAGCCTGTGATCCTGAAATTCTGGCGCTGTCCTGCTGCTATAATCCCGAAATGTCCATGCGCGCACTCATCGCAACAGCACTGCTCGGGTTTGCCGGCGCCACCGTTGTGCTGGCGCAGGATCGCATCAAGGAGATGCCGGGGTACGATCAGTTCACCAGGATGCAGCCCCAGATCAATAGCTCCGTCACACCCGGATCCTTGGCCGTGACTTGGGCGGGTGACGGCAAGAGCTTTACTTACAATTTCGGCGGGAAATCGTACCAATACGATACAGCCACCCGCGAAGCTGCGGTGACCGGCGACGCGCCGGAGCCGGCCGGCAATGGGGGCGGGCGCGGCGGGCGTGGCGGAAGAGGCGGTCAGCAGGCTCAGGGCCAGGCGGCGCGCGGCGGCCGCGGCGGTATGGAGCAGGAGCAATCGGAGATGCCGACCACCCCTGTGGAGGGCTGCCCTACTGGCGCCACAGCGCGCGGCCGGCAGGCGTTCTGCGTCGAATCTCCCGACCATAAGCTGAAGGCCTTTTACCGCAATCGCAATCTGTGGATCGCCAATTTTGACGGATCGAGCGAAAAGGCCATCAGTACGGACGGCAGCGAGAAGGGTCGCATTAAGTACGGGACCGGTAGCTGGGTTTATGGCGAGGAACTTGGCCAGACTACCGCGATCTGGTGGTCGCCCGATAGCTCGAAGTTCGGCTACTATCGCTTCGACGAGAGTCAGGTAAAAGACTTCTACCTGCAAATGAACCAGACGGCGGTGCAGGACACCATGGATGTCGAGGCTTACCCGAAACCGGGCACGCCGAATCCGATCGCCGATATCTTCATCTACGACGCTGCCGCGGGAAAGTCCGTGAAGATGGACATCCGGGACGGGAAGCCGTTCTCCGATGACGTGGTCGGGCATTACGCCTACGATGTGCGCTGGTCGCCCGACGGCGCCGAGCTTTTCCTGAACCGTAGCAATCGCCGCCAGCAGATCATGGAGTTCGTTGCTTGCAGCCCGGCCAACGGCGCGTGCCGGGTGGTCGTGCATGAGGAGTGGCTGACCGGTTGGACTAGCAACCGCCCCGCCATGCAGTATCTGAAGGATAATCGACGGTTCATCTGGGAATCGGAGCGCAACGGCTGGCGTAACTTCTATCTCTACGATCTTAGCGGCAAGCAACTCGCGACCCTTACCAACAACACGACCTTCGAATCGGGCAATATCGTTAAAGTCGATGAGCCCGCCGGCGTCATGTTCTACACGGCGCGCGACGGCGACAACTTCATGAAGATGCAGCTTCACCGCGTCGGGCTGGACGGCAAAGGGGATGTGCGCCTGACCGATCCGAAATTCAACCACACCATCGGCGCTTGCGGACAAGGCGGCGGAGGCGGTCGCGGCGGCCGCGGCGGTGGACTGGGCGGCTTCGGTGGCGGCTGCGGTATCTCATCGGACAATCAGTTTATCGTCGATGTTTACCAGACTCACGACCAGCCGGCAGCCACACAGCTTCTGGATGCGTCGGGGAAGGTCGTGGCGCAACTGGCCAAGGCGGACACTTCTAAGTTCGATCAGCTCGGCCTCAAGAGGGTCGAGATGTACACCTATAAGGCAGCCGACGGAAAGACCCCGCTATTCGGCACGATCGCCTTCCCGTCTAACTTTGACTCCGGCAAGAAGTATCCCACGCTGGTTTCGGTGTACGGCGGTCCTGCGGCCGGCAATAATGTGCCCACCGAAAATTTCGCTACTCCGAGCCCCACGACCGAATACGGGTTCCTGGTGGTCTCGCTCTCCTCCCGTGCCGTGCCGGGAATGGGCAAGCGCGTCTTGGATTCCATCTACCTCAAGCTTGGCGTCACCGAGATGGACGATATGGCAGAGGGCAT
>JBEKNN010000489.1:0-4614 GCA_049522755.1 Bryobacteraceae bacterium
TCCGGAAACGCATCGTCCGGATGCTCGTAGGCATGGCTGGCGAGCGAAGAGAGCGCTTCGATGGCGCCCAGCGCGGTGAGCCAGCGGCGCACAGTGGAGCCGGATTCCCGCCGCCACTTTTCGGCCTCGATGGCCCAATATGGCGTCCACAGAAAGAACGGCTCCGCCAGCCGCACGAAGATGTTCTGGCGGGAATCGAGGCAATCGACAATTCGTCCCAACTGCGCGAGACGGGCTGAAGGGGCTGCCTTGGCGGGCCGAGGGCCTGCCCCACTCGGCGCACCAGCGGCGTCCAAAGACGAACGCAACTCCGCCAGCAGCGGGGAATGAAAAGCTTCGCCTTCGAGCAGCAGGAGCACTTCGGAGACCAGGCGCAATTCATGCGCCGCCTCGTCCACCGCGGCTACTACGGCTTCCATCTGCGCGTGAATCCGGTAGATAAATATCCCATTTACCAATAAGGCCAACAGGAAGAGATCGCGCGCGGCAACGGTCAGTTTTTCCGGAAGCGCAAAGGCGCCGAATTCCCCGGCCAACGCGACGCAGCCCAACGCGAGCGACGCCACGCCGAAGATGCGGAAGGCCCAAACGGCGGTGTGCAGACGGCCCCCGGCCAGTTGCGCCGGCGCCTCGCCCCAATGCGCCAAAGCCACCGGGTCCACGCCGGTGCGCGCCTCTTCCGCCACCACCGCCAGCCGTTCCCGCAGGTCAAGCCGGGGGCGCAGCTCTTCCACTGCCGTCTGGCGCGCCAGAACGGTTTCCGGCGGCGCGGGTTGTTGGAGCCAGCTTGCCAATGTGTCCTCCCCGATATGCGTCCGCGCCGTGGATAGCATCTCAAAAAGCGAAGCTTTACCAAAGATGTCGAGGTCGGGCGCGTAGGGATGGGCGGGATTGAGATAGCGCTCGCCGGTTTCCCCGTGGCCCGCCCAGTCGCCGCGCAGGCGCGCCAGGCCGCGGTCGAAGAAACGCTGCGCGCGCCGCTGCCGTTCGAGTTGGCGCAGCAGCCGCTCATGCGCCACCATGAGCGCTACGAATGCGCCAAGCGGAACGAGGATCCAAAGGATAGAAAAGCCGCGGGAGAGGGCGCCCCACGCCGCGAGGGCCGCGCACGCCGCGGTGGCGAGGCGCGCGTAACCCAGCTTGGCGTGGCGCCGGTCCAGCCGCGCAATCTCTTCTTCGCGGCGGGAGCGAAGCTCCACATAGACTGCAGCGGGATCTTTCATCGCGGGCAACCTCAATTGTCGCGCGGATTGGGCGCGGGTTGAGGGTCTGGCTGAATTGGGCTGGCTGAGACAGGGACTTCCGGACTGGCCCGAACTGGTGCAAGAGGCGCGCGCGGCGCCTTGGTGCTGTTGCATCGGGAATTTGGGGCTTGTGCACGCACTGTCGGCGTGGGAATCAAGCGCAATCGCTGCTAGGAGCGCGACCAGGGGGTCGCGCGCGGACGGGGGCGTCCGCCCTACGGTAGCGGAAGGCGGCCAAGCCGAGGGCTAGGGCGGCTGCCATCATCCAGAAGCTGGAGGGCTCCGGCGCTTCTCCGCCGACGGCTTCGTATTGGCCGGTGGTGTCGCCGTAACCGAAAAGCAAATTCGTGTAATCGCTTTGGGCGGTATCGAAAGTTCCGCTGGTCATCTTGATGGTAATAACCGCGTCTTCAAAGATATAGGGATTGGCGGTGCTGCCCTTGATAGTGCTGTTGGCGTTGGTATAATCGCTGCCGGAGGGCGCGCCGATGATTCCGCCTTCGAGCGGCTTAGTGCCCGTCGATGTGCAATTCGTACCGGTGACCTTAGCGTTGCAGAAACTGAAGTCGATAGTCGACCCGACTACGGTGTCCGATAGGTTCCACGCAGGAAGATTGGTGGTGACTTGGGTGTAGGTATCGTTGTCATTGACTTTGACGAACTCCGTCTCGGCCATGCTGACGGTCAGCGTGCCCCCAATGGTCTGATTGTTGAGTTGAAACGTCAGCGCATCCAGTATCTGAGCATCCTCGGTTGGATTGGCTTCCAGGTTGTTCAGGGTGATCGTAATGGTGTTCGCGCTCACGGCGAAAATCGCCGAGGCTGCCACCGGATCGACGCCGTTGACATCCTTGGCGCCGGTCGGAGTACTGAAACTGAACGTGGACGCGTGCAGCGTTCCGGCGATTGCCAGGATTCCCAACGCGGAGATGAAGCCAGTCCTTTGCACGTATCCAATCAGACAATTCCTATGGTATTGTCCTATCGGAATGTAAGTCAATGAAAACACGGGTACTGATGGGGTAAGTAGGGTCCAGGATAGTACTGGAACTGATGCAGATAACGCTCTTCGGACGGCCGTCAAACCTAAGTGGTTTTGACCTGGCGTTGCACGCGAAGTCTGTGGCGATAGCGGAAGGCGCCAAGACCGATAGCCAAGGCGGCCGCCATCATCCAGAAGCTTGAGGGCTCCGGCGCTACTCCACCGATTGCATCCTCGTCTGTGCTCGTCGAGCCCATACCAAAAATCAGATTCGTGTAATTGTCCTGGGCAAGATTGAACGTGCCAGCCGACAGAGTAATGTCGAGCGTGGCTTCCTCGAAGATGTACGGGTTCTTGGCGTTCGATTTGATTCCATTGTTGCTGTAATCGTGGCTGGTGTTGGGGCCGCCGATGATGCCCTCGTCAGATGCGTATGTCTGCTGACTGCTCGAAGGACAGCCGGCTGCGACGATATTGGCATCGCAAAAATCGAACTTGACGGTCGAATTACTGGGCGTGCCGGTGATCGTGGCGGTGCCCGTCCAGTTATCCACGTCCGTTGAGCATTGGGATTGATTGCTGCCGCCGTTGCATGTGCTGAGCGGAGTGTATGTCCCGTTGGTGTTGATGGTAATGGCTTCCGTGATGGACCCGGTGAAGCTGATGGTGGCGCCGGTTGGGATGGCCTGATTGACCAACTGGAACGTCAGCGCATCCAGTATCTGGCCGTCATCGATCGGGTTGGTGGTCTTGTTCTCAAGCGTTATCTGGAGTTGGTTGCCGTTCACGACGAAGATCGATTCCACGGAAACGGGGTTGCCTGCCACGTCTTTGGCGTTGGTCGGCGTCGAGAAATCGAACGTGGACGCGTGCAGGCTTCCGGCGATGGCCAGAGTTCCGAGCGCGAAGAGGAAGCGAGTCCTTGGCATGTGTTCGATCAGACAATCTCATCGTAGTCTGCTGGAGGATCCAAGTCAATGAAAACAAAGGTACTAATCGGGTGATACGGTTCCAATAAGTACCGGTACTAATGCTATCCCACGATTAGCCGCAAGTCCTATCCCGTCAGCACGACACGCGATCCCCAATCCAATCCGCCAGCGTGCGATATAGCCCCGAACTCTATGCGTGATATAGTGATTTAGTACAAATCGGTGATCGAAACCTAAGCCGGAAGGGCCTTGAGTTTTCGCTTTTTATTCACCTTATCTTTAATCTTATTAGCACCTATGACGGCCTGCTGGGCGGCCCCGGAGTTGCGCTTGACGAACAGTACCGTGGGTCCGGTTTCCATCGCTGTGGGCGGTTCCGTAGCAGCGCCGTTGCTCGATGCCTACAATGCGGGGGATGGGAATCTGACCCTGGGAACCCCGCAGATTTCGGCTCCCTGGATCACGGTCACGGTCGGGCCCGCTGCGGCCTGCAAGACCACTGTGCTGGCCTCCACTTGCTTCCCGATCCAGATCCAGCTCCATGTCGCGGGTATGGCGGCATCTTTGACGCCCTACTCCGGGACCGTCACCATCACGGCGGCCAACGCGATTGACGCCCCGCAGACTATCGCCGTTCTGGCGCAAGTGGGCGGCGCGGTTCCATCCAGCTTATCGATGTATGTAGCGCCGGGCTCCAGTCAGCAGGTAACGATGACGACGAACAGCTAGATGAACGGCCAAGCCAAGACCAGCGACGGCAACGCGTGGCTGAGTCTGGCGCTGCAAGGCGCGGGAAGCTTCCGCTTCGTCCTTCCCTATTACATACAGGTGGCATTACATACAGGTGGCGCCGCAGCCCAGCCAGACCTCGGGAACTTACACCGGAACCGTCACCACCAGCGGCTCCAGCTTCGCCGGAGACAATAAGACCATCGCCGTCACCATGAATGTGACTTCGCAGCCTATCGCGCAGGCTTCGCCGAGCCATGTCAACCTGACTCTTGCCCAGGGCGCACAGGCGGAAACGCTGGGACTTGCGCTGACCAATTTAGGGCAGGGCACATTGACCGTGCAAAGCGTGTCCTGCACCGGGCAGTTCCTCACCGCGAACCCTGTATCGGGCCTGTCCTGCAGCTGGCAGGGCTTCACCGCGACAGCCGTCGGGCGGCGCGGCGTTGACATTCGACCCTGGAACACTGGCGCCGGGCAGTTACCCAGGATCGGTGACCCTTACATCCAATGCGGCCAATGGACCAATTGTAGTCCCGGTGAATTTCACGGTGGAGGGCGAGGGTCCATTCCGTTTCAAGGCGTGGTGGACGATGCCATTTTTGAAGCGGGCGACGCCGTGGCTCCGGGCGACATCGTAGCGCTCTTTGGCGATCAGCTTTCCCTCAATGCGCCGGCGCTGGGGCAGGGGACGCCGCTAGGAACACAGATTGGCACGCCGCAGGTG